>JAUMVT010000053.1 GCA_030529995.1 Clostridia bacterium | reverse complement strand
TTTGGGTTCTCTTTTCTTTACCTTTGTGTTACCTATGTATTGTACCTTAACAAAAAAAACATCCCGAAAAATCCATTTTCCTCTTGACACGAAGCATCAGCCATGCTATCATGCAGTAAACCGTTGAGGCGGAGATTAAACCGACAGCGCACTTCCAGAGAGCCGGGAGGATGGAAACCGGCAGAAAGCGGATCGGCAAATGGACCGCCGAGGGCATGCGGAAAGGGGTTTGTCCCTGAGTATGGCGTGACGCAGAGCCAGCGTTACAGGGCTGCGGATGTGTCGGCATCCGAGAGAGTGGACGGGCAACCGTCAAACAAGGTGGTACCGCAGATGTTTACCGCATCTGTCCTTGATAAAAGGACAGATGCGTTTTTTATACCCTGCGGAAACAAAGAAACTTCATGGGCGCCGCCGATCAAGACGCCGGACACGGGCAAGCAAAGACGCTGCCTCAACAGAAAGGATGGATCCCCATGAAAAAGCTGCTGACTTCCCTCGTAACCCTGATCGTTGCCCTGTGCGTATGCTGCGCCGCCTTTGCCGAACCCATTCGGGTGGGCATCATCCAAATGGCGGACAACGGTGCCTTTACCGACATGCGGGAAGGCTACATCGACCGGATGCGGGAGCTGGGCTACAGTGAAGAAGACATGACCTTCGACTATCGCAATGCCCAGGGCGACATGAGCAACCTGGCCGCCATCTGCCAGGCCGTGGTGGAATCCGGTGTAGATTATGTGGTGACCATTGCCACCCCTCCGGCTCAGGCCTTCCTGAACATGGAAAGTGACATTCCCCTGTTCTTCATCTCCGTCAGCAATCCTGTTGGTGCAGGCCTGATTACCGACATGGAGCACCCCGACAAGAACGCTACCGGCACCAGCAATGCCATCCCGGTGGACGAAATGTTCAAGCTCTCCGATGAGCTGACCCCCGGCTGCAAGACCTACGGCCTGATCTACTGCACCAGCGAAATCAACTCCGTGACCACCGTCAATGACGCCAAGGCTTACCTGGATGCCAACGGCCTCAGCTATGTGGAAGCCGTAGTCACCTCCTCCAACGAAGTGCAGCAGGCAGTGGAATCTCTGGTAGGCCGTGTGGACGCCATCTTCGTGCCCAACGACTCTGTTGTGCAGACGGCCATGAGCGTGGTGGCTGAAGTAGCCAGCGACGCAAAGATTCCCGTATACGGCTCCTCCGCTGTGATGGTGAACTCCGGTGCCTTTGCCACCATCTCCATCAGCGACCGTGAAATCGGTGCCCTGACCGCCGACATGTCTGACCAGTACCTGAAGGGCACGGCTGTTGCCGATATTCCTGCCGTGGTGGTCAGCGACTTCACCATGGTGATCAACAAGACCACGGCAGATGCCATCGGCGTAACCCTCAGCGAAGACGTGCTGGCACAGGCACAGATCGTAGAGTAAACCTTCATCATCCACACACCCGGCGGACAGGCTTCTGCTGTTCGTCGGGCACTTTGCGCAAAAAGGAGTTGAGGCGGAGTGAACATGGTGCTTAGCGCCCTTCAGCTGGGACTGCTTTACAGCTTGCTGGCCATGGGTGTATACATCAGCTTCCGCGTGCTGAATACCCCGGATCTTACGGCAGAGGGTTCTTTCACCCTGGGCGTGGCGGTATCTGCCATGATGACGGTGGCAGGGCATCCCTTTCTGGGGCTGCTGCTGGCCTTCCTGGCAGGCATGGGCGCAGGTCTCATCACAGGCGTCTTGCAGACCAAGCTGGGAATTCACCCCATTCTGGCAGGCATCCTGACCATGAGCGGACTGTATACGGTGAACCTGGCTGTCATGGGCGCCAGTGCCAATGTGACCCTGCTGGATAAGCAGACCCTTTTCCGCATCCTGATTAAGCAGCTGCCTTTCACCAAGGATGTGGTGCGGGTGCTGGTGGGGGTAGTGCTGGCTGCCGCAGTGCTGGCGGTGCTGGCCTGGTTCTTCCACACCCATCTGGGGCTGTGCATCCGTGCCACCGGCAACAATGAGGCCATGGTGCGCTCCTCCTCCATTAACGCAGACCGGATCCGCAATTTGGGGCTGATGATCAGCAACGGCTGCATTGCCCTGTGCGGCGGCGTCATTGCCCAGTATCAGGGCTATGCGGACATTTCCGGCGGTGTGGGCATCATGGTGGTAGGCCTTGCCTCGGTGATCATCGGCGAGGTGCTCCTTGGACGAAAAGGGGTCACCCTGGGGCTGATCAGTGCCGTGGCCGGCTCAGTGATTTATCGGTTGATTATCGCCTTGGCCTTGTCCACCAACATTTTCCCCACCTATTTCCTAAAGCTGATCAGCGCCACCATTGTGGCCATCGCGCTGTGCATTCCCACGGTGAAGGAACGGCTTCATGTGGCACACGTACGCAGGGAGGGAAAACGCCGTGCTTGAAATTCGTGACATCAGCAAAACCTTCGGCAAGGGCACGGTGAATGAGCACACCGCCCTGAACCATGTATCTCTGAAGGTGGAAAATCAGGACTTCATCACCATCCTAGGTTCCAACGGTGCCGGCAAGTCCACCCTGTTCGGTGCCATTGTGGGCAGCTTTCTGGTGGACAGCGGCAGCATCCTGCTGGACGGGGACGACATTACCTATCTGCCGGAATTCCGCCGAGCACGGCGCATCGGCATCCTTTTTCAAGATCCCATGAAAGGAACAGCGCCGGATTTGACTATTGAAGAAAATCTTTCCTTGGCGTATAATCAAGAGCGGAGATTCCCTCTGTCCAAGGCCGTGCGAAAGAGCGATCTGGCGCTTTTTCGGGAGGAGCTTGCTTCCTTCGGCATGGGGCTGGAAGATCGGATGAAAATGAAGGTGGGGCTGCTTTCCGGCGGACAGCGGCAGGCCATGACCCTGCTGATGGCCACCATTGCCAAGCCCCAGCTGCTTTTGCTGGATGAGCACACAGCCGCCCTTGACCCTGCCACAGCGGAAAAGGTTATGGCCATTACGGTGAAAATTGTGGAGGAGCGGCATATTCCCACCATGATGATCACCCACAACATGAACATGGCGCTGAAGACCGGCAACCGCACCCTGATGCTGGATGATGGGGAAATCATTCTGGACATTGACGCCAAGCAGCGGGACGGCATGGGCGTGGAGCAGCTGATGAGCCTGTACAGTGGCAAAAAGGGCAAAGGCATGGACAATGACCGGATGCTGCTGAGCGTGTAAAGGCCAGAATTTTCAGCAACGCAATTGTTGAATCAAGCAAGCTCATTACTTCTGGCATAGAAGCTGATTTGTGAGAGGGCTTACGATGAAACGGTATGTGTTTTTGTTGACGCTTGCATCTGCACTATGCTTGTCTGCATTGGCCTTCGCGGAGCTTCCGACAGTCACGGTATTGCCCGAGGCATCTGACATTCCTTCTTCGGTCATCCTTGATATTCAGAAGGAGAATGCTGATGCCGAAGCCATTACCATTACAGGCTGGCATGCAAATGTACAAGTTGATTGCAGTGCCATCTATCCGCAAAGCTACGGGTGGAGCTATCAAGATGTAGAGGTCGCTGCGACAGGAACAGATCAGGCACTGTCTACCCAGTTTGTTACTTCTGTAGCAAAAGGGGCTTCAGATCCGTTGTCTGCGGAATTCACGAAGACCGTTTCGTCTTCAGTCGAATTAACAGCAGGTAATGCGCCTGCGCTCACCGGCAATGATCTTGACATTGCAGTATCAGTGACGGCAAAGATTCCTGCTTTCACGACGCTTAATGGCCCAGCTGAATCATCCGTATGTAACTCACGCCAATTCTATGTGCGTTTTTATGGGGATACGGGAACATGGTCGGCGAGAGCTGTTTGGCAACTGAATCCGACAAATCGTCCGATCATATCCGGCACATGGAGCAAACCTACGTCATGGGCAGAATATTCAGTAGATCGCATCATCAATTGAACAGGATGTCTCCTCTGTACATTCTGTAAAAACAAGCCTTATGAAGGAGCTGGATAGCAAATGAAGCAGATTATTTTAACAGGTGACCGTCCCACGGGACGGCTGCATGTAGGCCACTATGTAGGTTCCCTGCGGGAGCGAGTACGCCTGCAGAACACGGGCACTTTTGATGAAATCTACATCATGATTGCCGACGCTCAGGCATTGACGGACAATGCGGAGCATCCGGAAAAGGTGCGGCAGAATATTATGCAGGTGGCGCTGGACTATCTGGCCTGCGGCATTGACCCTGAAAAGTCCACCATTTTTATTCAGTCCATGGTGCCGGAGCTGACGGAGCTGACCTTCTACTACATGAATCTGGTCACCGTGTCCCGGGTGCAGCGGAATCCTACGGTGAAGGCCGAAATTAAGCAGAAGAATTTCGAAGCCAGCATTCCCTTGGGCTTCTTCTGCTATCCCATCAGCCAGGCGGCGGACATTACCGCCTTCCATGCTACGGTTGTGCCTGTGGGCGAGGATCAGGAGCCCATGCTGGAGCAGACCCGTGAAATCGTGCGGAAGTTCAACGAAGTGTACGGGGAAACCCTGACCGAGCCTCAGATTCTGCTGGCCAACAACCGTGCCAGCATGCGCCTCCCCGGCATTGACGGCAAGGCCAAGATGAGCAAGTCTCTGGGCAACTGCATTTACCTGGCAGACTCTCCCGAGGAGATTAAGACCAAGATCATGTCCATGTTCACCGACCCGGATCATCTCCGGGTGCAGGATCCCGGCAAGGTGGAGGGCAACCCGGTGTTCACCTACCTGGATGCTTTCTCCACAGATGAGCACTTTGCCGAGTTCCTGCCGGAATATGCCAACCTTGACGAGCTGAAGGCGCACTATCAGCGTGGCGGTCTGGGGGATGTGAAGGTGAAGAAGTTCCTGAACAACGTGATGCAGTCCGTACTGCAGCCCATTCGGGAACGGCGTACCTACTGGGAAGGCCGCACGGATGAGGTGTACGAAATCCTGAAGGCCGGCAGTGCCGTTGCCGAGAAGACCGCTGCCAAGACCCTGCAGGAAGTTCGCCATGCCATGAAGATTGACTACTTTGATGAAAACAATCTGCTGAAGTAATTAGCATAGCAATGCAGACACCCTGTCTCGATGTATTTATCACCGAGGCAGGGTGTTTCCTTGTCTGTCACACTTTTCCTGATCTGTGCCATTCGGCGGCTTTCGCATTGCGGAAAGAAATCGGCGGTGCTATCATGAGGTCATGGCACACCTGTATCGCAGGTTTTTCGCACATTTCGCAGGAGGATTGTGAACCATGACGCTCAAGGAAAAATTCGCCGCCTTCAACCAATTCGCTCCCGTGCAGACTGCCACGGTTCTGGGGCACCCCTTTGCCTACCGCTATTACAAGAATCCTGATCCGAAAAAGAATGTTACCCTGGTGATGCTTGCCGGGGGCAGCGGCCTGGCCGACGGTTTCTTTTACCTGTACGATGATTTCATGCCGGAATACAGTTTGCTTTCCTTCAGCTATCCCATGGATTTTCGGGACAATGCTTCCCTGGCCGATGCCATTGCTGCCCTGCTTCGGACGCTTGGTGCCGAAAACGTTTATCTTCTGGGACAGTCCTACGGCGGCCTGATTGCCCAGATCACAGCAAAGCGGCACCCGGAGGTCATCAAGGGCATGATCCTCTCCGGTACCTGCGGCCTTGGCAAGGGCACCGATGCCGATGGGCTCGCCGTCCTCAATAAAATGCTGGATCCGAAGAAAATCGAAAAGAACATCAAGACGGACAAAAGACTGCCACTTTGGCTGCTGGTGCCCATGTTCAAGCTGATGGCCGGCAAGGTGGTCAAGGACAAGAAGATGCGGCAGGATTTCAAGGACATCATCGACATTTGCAAAGGCTCCATGTCCGGGGGATATTTCGCCCTGATGGACACCCTGCTGGGGGACGTGCTGCCCTACGCCGACACGGAAACGAAGGAGGACTTTCTGCCCTTTGCCAATGAGGTGCTGATTTTCTTCTCCAAGGAGGATACCATCTTTTGCGACAGCCTGAAGCAGAACCTTGTTGACCTGATGACGAACCCTACCGTTGTGTGGGACTTGAAAGGCGGACATTTAGCCATGATGACCAGCATTGACGAATACGTGGCGACGCTGGCCATGTTTATCCGGGAGCGAAATGAGGGATACCAATGAAGGAAGAAAAAAACAAAATCCCGGAATCCATCCGCACCGCCCTGCTTACCTTGCTGAAACGCAAGGATTACGCCGATATCTTCATGACGGAGATTGCGCAGCAGGCGCACGTAGGGCGGAGAACCTTGTACCGCTATTTCCCCACCAAGGATGACATTATGCGCTACGAGGCGGACACCCTGATGGAGGCTTTCTCTCAAAAGGTGCTGGAGCTGCAGAGCGCAGGCCTGCAAAACACCCTGTTCGCATGGTTCACCTTCTGGGAGGAGCATATCGAGTCCCTTGCCCTGCTGAAGAAGAGCCACCTGCTTTACTTTATCGAGGACAACCTTCCGAAGCTGATCATGAAAGTAGCCCTCATGACCAAGTATCGGGGGATGGACATCGACCTTGATGGGGCTGTGGCGGCCGCCCCTGTCAGCGAGCTGTACGAATTCTATTTCGAGCTGGCCGGCATATGGAAGCTGACCCTTCTGTGGATGGATGAGAAAGAGCGGAAGTCTCCGGAAGAAATGAGCGAGATCATTACGAAGATTTGGGAGGCATAGCAGTTTCCTTACAGTGAACACAATCGTGCAAAACGGTTGTGTTTTTTCTATGCATGTTTGCAGGAACTTAATAAATCAAAAAACTGAACAAATATAAACGATTCACATTGACACTGAACAAATTTATCCGTATGATATAAACAACGCAAAGCGGAAAAAGGAATGATGCACATGGCCAAGCCTAAGGTAAGAGAAATTGCAGCCATTGCCAATGTATCCCCGGCAACGGTGAGCAATGCGCTGAACGGGAAGCCCGGCGTCAGCAAGGCGGTGGCGGATCGGATCCTGACCATTGCCCGGGAGATGGGGTATCACTATCAGGAAGACAGTGCCGGCAGGAAAAACTATGTCCGGCTGGTGGTCTATCGCTCCAGCGGCACAGTGCTGATGGATACGGTATTCTTCGCTGAGCTGATTGAGAGCGTGCAGGAAGAATGCAAGCGTGCAGGCATGGAACTGATGGTCACCCACATCAACGCCTACCGGGGCGGAGAGACCCTCCAGCATGTGCAGGAAATTTGCCGGGAGGACTGCTGCGGCATTCTCCTGCTGGGTACGGAAATGCAGAAGGAGGAGCTGGCTGCCTTCTCCGCCTGCCATGCACCCCTTGTGGTGCTGGACAACGCCTGCGCCTTTGAGCCCTTCCACTCCGTGGTGATGGACAACGAGGGCGCCGCCTACCTGGCCGTCAAGCAGCTGTACGACCATGGTCATCGTAGGATTGATCACATTACCAGCAGTTTTGCCTTCAGCAACATTGAGGAGCGGCAGAACGGCTACTACAGTGCCCTGCGCCGTTTGGGACTTTCCACCCACGATGCCCGGCTGTGGAAAGTTTCTCCTTCCATTGAAGGGGCTTATCAGGATATGAAGACCCTGCTAGAGACCAACAAGGGCACCATGCCCACTGCCTTCTTTGCCGCCAATGATTTAATGGCCATCGGCTGTATGCGTGCCTTGCAGGAAGCCGGCTACCGGGTGCCGGAGGATGTTTCCGTTGTCGGCATGGATGACACCTCTGTTTGTCTGGCCTGCACCCCCCAGCTGACCACCATTCATGTTTATCGCCGTCAGCTGGCCATGACCGCCATCCGCACCCTGCTCAGCCTTGTGCCGGAAACCCGGGAGGGATACAACCAGATTCGTGTCACCGTCGACACCGTGTGCCGGGATTCCGTCAGCACCGTGAAGGGAGAGCAAAGATGAACGAAGCATTGCAGGCAGATTATGACCGCGCGAAGGAATACATCCTTGCCCACGCAAAGGATATGCTGAAGGAGCCCTACAGCTTCATTCACTATCCTTTCATCGATCCCGGCTCGGTGTACCACGGGAACGTCTGGGATTGGGACACCTACTGGTCCGCCTATGGGCTGCTGAGCCTGTGGGATTGCTTCGATGCCCCCATGCAGCAGAAAATCCTCCGCCACGCCATGGGCAATGTGCAGAATTTCTTCGACCATCAGCTGCCGGACGGTTATATCCCCATGATGATCGTGGATGACGGCAAAGGGGAGGAAACCTACCTGAACCGGAAGCACCGGGAAGGGGTGCGGATGAATATGCACAAGCCCTTCCTTGCCTGCCAGACCCTGCTAGTCTCCGAGAAGAAAGGCAGTGCCGACTGGGCAAAGCCGTATGCCGAAGCTTTCCGCCGGTATATGGATTACTACGACACCTACTTTCAGCAGCGCAGCGGTCTGTATGTGTGGCATGATGACATTATGATCGGCATGGACAACGACCCGGCCTCCTTCGGCCGTCCTCAGGACAGCACGGCCAACATTTTCCTCAATGCCTTTATGGTCAGGGAATTGGAAAGCCTGGAGAAGCTGTACACCCTGTGGCAGATGCCGGAGGAAGCCGCCCGGTATGCGGCCAAGCGTCAGGCCTTGACGGAAAGCATTCAGGCGGAATGCTGGGATCCCCGGGACGGATTCTTCTATTCCGTGGACGTGGACATCCGCACCCGACCCTATGACTGGTTTCACAAGGGTCTGGGCGTATTCTGGAAAACCATCCCCATCCGCATCCGGGTGTGGAGCGGCTTCATTCCCCTCTATGCAGGAATTGCCACCCGGGAGCAGGCGGAAAAGATGCGCCGCTGGGCAGCGGATGAGGAAACCTTCGCTTCCCCCTTCGGTATTCGCACCCTTGCCCGTAATGAAAAAATGTACGACCTTTCCGCCACCAACAATCCCTCCAACTGGCTGGGACCCATTTGGCTGATTGCCAACTATATTGTGTGCATGGGGCTGGAAAAGTACGGCTATCATCGGGAAGCTCAGGACATTGCCGCCCGCTCTGTGCACCTGCTGGGACAGGATTTGCTGCAGCACGGCTGCCTCCACGAATACTACAGCCCGGAAACAGGAGAGCCTGTGATGAACGGAGGCTTCATTAACTGGAATGTGCTGGCGCTTTCCATGGCGAAGGAAACAGGATTGGTTTAAGCAGCTTCAGGCTGTTATGGTGATGACCCTGCATCATGCAGGAGAAAGGCAAGCGACATGATCTACAACGATTACCGGTTCCACGTGCCCGAAAGCAAAATCGTCCGCGTCATTACGGACACGGATGCCAAGAACGAGGCGGACGACCAGTTTTGTGTGGTGCAGACCCTGCTGTCTCCCAAGCTGGACAATCGGGGCTTCATCGGTGCCCACTTCGGCACTCGGGTACCGGATGCCATGGAGCGAAGCTATCACGAGCTGGAAACCATCTTTGACAAGATGCAGTTTCCCAAGGAAGGCATGATCTTCCACGGAGCGCCCCATGCCCTGCCGGACAAGAACACTCCGGTGGATTCCGAAGGCGCGCGGCTGATCATTCAGGAGGCCATGAAGGATGATCCCCGTCCCCTGTTCGTCACCTTCCTGGGACCCCTGACTGACATGGCCTCTGCCCTGCTGATGGAGCCTCGCATTGCCTCCCGGCTGACGGTCATCTGGATCGGCGGTGCCCCTTACCCCCAGGGCGGATCTGAATTCAACATGGGCAATGACGTAACGGCCGCCAATGTGGTATTCCGCTCCAAGGTGCCGGTGTGGCAGGTGCCAAAGAACGTGTACGAAATGATGGCCGTTTCCCTGGCCGAGCTGGAATATCGGGTACGTCCCTGCGGCGCCATCGGTGCCTATCTGTGTGATCAGCTGAACGACCACGCCCACGAGCCCGAACCTGCCGCCAGCGATTTCCGCACCGGCGAAACCTGGGTACTGGGGGACAGCCCGGCGGTGGGGCTGATTCTCTACGAGCATCGGTTTGATTATGAATGGATCAGTGCGCCCCACGTTCAGCCCGATGGCTGCTACGTGCAGGACTGCCCCGGCAACCGTCCCATTCGTGTGTACAAGCACGTGGACAGCCGTCTGATTCTTGAGGATATGTACGCCAAGCTGGCGTTGTTTCACAGCCGTCACCCGGAACGCTGACCGCTGAAGGAGGGTAAATACATGAAAATCACAGGTTTGAAAACTTGTCACGAAGCGCATCCTTTGGGCTTTGACTTTGACCAGGCACTGCTTAGCTGGCGTGTGGAAGAAAGCCGGGGACAGAAGCAGACTGCCTCCCGTGTGGAGGTTGCCCTTACCCCGGATGGTGCGCCGGTGTACGATTCCGGCATGGTTGCCAGCCGCTGGCATGGCACGGAACTGCTGGAGGGCATGGACAGCGCCGGCTGGATGCTTCCCTTGGAGCTGGCACCCAGAACCCGCTATTACTGGCGGGTCACGGTATTGACCGATGCCGATGAGCAGGTCACCAGCGAATGGAGCTGGTTCGAGACCCCCAAGGGAAAGGACGAACCCTGGCAGGCGGCCTGGGTAACCTCTCCCTTCGGACGGGAGGTTCGCCCTGTTTTCCGCAAAAGCTTTCATTTAACCGAAAAGCCGGTGTGGGCACGGTGCTACATCGTAGGCCTGGGGTTGTTTGAGCCCAGTCTGAACGGCAAGGTTATCGGCGAGGAAGTGCTGCGACCCGGCTTCCATGCCTATGACAGCCGTGTGATGTACCAAACCCTGGAGCTCCAGCCGGAGGCCGGGGACAACGTGTTTGACGTTATGCTGGGGGAAGGATGGTACATGGGCAACTACGGCCTGAAGCGTTCCACCCCCCACTACGGCACAGAATACAAACTGCTGGCAGAGCTTCACCTGAAGTATGCCGACGGTCGGGAAGAAGTCTTCGGCACGGATGAAAGCTGGCAGGTGACGCGCAGCACGGTGCTGACGGAAAGCATCTACGATGGCGAGACTCAGGATCCCAGCCAACCTGCCGGTGAGCCGAAATCTGCCCTGCTGACCTCTGCCCCCGGAGTTCCCCTGCAGCCCAGAAGCAACCCGGAAATTCTGGTGCATGAACACTTCACCCCTACGGTGCTGGCAACGGATGACACCGTGCTGGATATGGGGCAGAACTTTGCCGGCTGGTGCGGCTTCTGGTGCGATGCCCCCAAAGGCACGGAGATCCGCCTGCTGTACGGGGAGCATGTGCTGAACGGCACCATTTACCGGGACAATCTGCGCACCGCCAAGTGCACGTTCCGCTATATTTCCGATGGTACGCCCCGGTTTGTGCAGCCCCACTTTACCTACTTTGGCTTCCGCTACGTGAAGGTGGAAGGCTGGCCGGGCAAGCTGGATCCCGACAAATTTGTGGGCTGCGCCGTGTATTCCGACATCGAGGAAACAGGCACGCTGGAAACCAGTGATCCCCTGCTGAACCGGCTGTATCTTAACAGCAAGTGGAGCCTGAAGAGCAACTTTCTGGACATCCCCACTGACTGCCCCCAGCGGGACGAGCGCATGGGCTGGACAGGAGATATTCAGATCTTCTGCGATACGGCCTGCTACCATGAGGATGCGGCAAGCTTCCTCCGCAAGTTCATGGAGGATCTGCGCTGTGAGCAGAAGCTGCTGAACGGCAGCGTCCCCTGCGTGGTACCCATGTGCAAGTACGAGCTGAACGGCGTCTCCGCCTGGGGCGATGCGGCCTGCGTTATCCCCTGGCAGCTGTACCTCCACTATGGGGACAAGGCCATGCTGAAGCAGGAATACCCCACCATGAAGGATTGGGTGGACTGGATCGCCCGGGAAAACGAGCGTCATCACTGCGGCTATATTTGGGCAGGCAATGCCCAGCTGGGCGACTGGCTTGCCCTGGACGGCGACAGCGTCTATGGCGGCACCGACCGGATTTATGTGGCCACTGCTTATTACTACTATTCCACCAGTCTGACGGCCAAGGCAGCCAAGGTGCTGGGCTTGACCGAAGACGCCGCCAAGTACGAAAGCCTCGCCCAGCACATTCGGGAGGCCTTCCAGGCGGAGTACTTCACCCCTGCCGGGCGCATCGCCATTGAGACCCAAACCGCCTGCGTCATGGCACTGGGCATGGGGCTTGTGCCCGAGCACGCCAAGGAAAAGACCCGGCGCATGCTGGTTAAGCTGATTGAGGAAAACGGCTTCCAGCTTCGAACCGGCTTTGTGGGCACACCCTGGCTGCTGCCCACGCTGTGCGACAGCGGACGGGTTGATCTGGCCTACACCCTGCTGCTGCGCCGGGCATATCCCGGCTGGCTGTACGAAGTTGAAAACGGCGCCACCACCATTTGGGAGCGTTGGAACTCCATTGAACCGGACGGCAGCATGAACAAGGACGGCATGAATTCCCTGAACCACTACGCCTACGGTTCCATTGCCGCCTGGATGTACCGCTCCATGGCCGGCATTCAGGCAGATCATCCCGGCGGACGGTTCATGGAAATCGCTCCTCTGCCGGATCCCCGTGTAAAGAGCTGCAAGGCTGCCTATGTTTCCCCCTGCGGCACATGGCGCACCGCCTGGACGTGGGACGGGGATGTCTGGTCGCTGG
The DNA here is from genome assembly GCA_030529995.1 of Clostridia bacterium. Lineage (GTDB taxonomy): Bacteria > Bacillota > Clostridia > Christensenellales > Aristaeellaceae > CAKUFA01. Next base: position 6,157 of record JAUMVT010000053.1, on the reverse strand, counting down.
ATGTACATGTACCCTTCGGATGCGAAGCCCTGCTGAAGCTGCCGGACGGTTCCTCCACCCGCCTGATGCCCGGAGATCATCATGCGTCTGTTGCCATGCCCAAGGCCTGCTACACGCTGGATGCTCCCCTGAGCAGCCTGGTTCAGTACGAGCCTACCCGGCAGGTACTGCAGGAGAAATTCCCCCGTGCCCTCCGGGGCGTTGCCTTCCAGTATGAAATGCACTCCCTGCGCCAGCTGCTCTCCTCCCCCTTCTCCGAAGTGACGGACGAGGAGATTCAGGATCTGGAAGATGCACTGAAAAAGATTCCCGTCCACTACGACCTTTGATAACAGGAGACGAACATCATGAACGCGATCAAGCTTGGTTTTGCCCCTACCCGCCGTGCCATCTTCAGCGCCCCTGCGGCCGTCGTCTTCCGTAACCTGACGGCTCAGCGGCTGAAGGAGCTGGATGTGAACTTTGTGGACATTGACGATGTGAATGAGGAAGGCCTGCTGTACGACGACGCCGGGCTGGAAAAGATCATCGCCAAGTTCCGGGCGGAAAAAGTGGACGGTTTGTTTCTGGCGCACTGCAACTTCGGCACGGAATATGAGTGCGCCCGCCTGGCCAAGGCACTGAATGTGCCGGTGCTGCTGTGGGGCCCCCGGGATGAGCGTCCGGACGAAAACGGCATGCGCCTGCGTGACAGTCAGTGCGGCCTGTTTGCTACCGGCAAGGTGCTCCGCCGCTTCCATGTGCCCTTTACCTACATGAATAACTGCAACCTGGAAGACCCGGAGTTTGCCCGGGGCGTAAAGGACTTCCTGGCCGTGTGCAATGTGGTGCGTACCTTCCGCCACACCCGGATTTTGCAGATCGGCCCCCGTCCCTTCGACTTCTGGTCCACCATGTGCAACGAAGGGGAGCTGCTGGAGAAGTTCAACATTCAGCTTTCTCCCATTCCTCTGCCGGAATTGTATGCAGAGATGAAGAAGTGGCGTGAGGAAGGAGAAGAGGTTGCCAAGGTGGTGGCCTACTGCAAGGAAAACATGACCTGCCGCATTGATGATGCAGGGCTCACCTCCGTCGCCGCCCTGAAGGTGGCCATGAAGAGCCTTGCAGCGAAATACGGCTGCAACGCCATTGCCATTCAGTGCTGGAACGCCCTGCAGGACGAAATCGGCATCATGCCCTGCGCCGCCAATGCCCTGCTGAATGAGGAAGGCATTCCCGTGGTATGCGAAACGGATATTCACGGTGCCATTTCCCAGCTGATTGCCGAGGCTGCCTCCATGAACACCCGTCGGGTCATGTTCTCCGACTGGACCGTGCGTCACCCGGACAACGACAACGGGGAGCTGCTGCAGCACTGCGGCCCCTGGCCCATTTCCGTGGCAAAGGAAAAGCCCAGCATCTGCGTGCCGGTGGCTTTCCCCCAGAACGGCGCCGTATCCGCCGAGGCAAAGCACGGCCCCATGAGCCTTGTCCGCTTTGACGGGGACGACGGTGAGTATTCCATTCTGCTGGGACACGCCAAGGGCATTGACGGCCCCTGGACCCGGGGCACCTATGTGTGGGTGGAGGTTGCCAACCTGAAGCGGCTGGAAGCCAAGGTGGTGGAAGGCCCCTACATTCATCACGTGGCCGCCATCCACGGGGATGTGGTGCCGGTGGTGTACGAAGCCTGCAAGTACCTGGGCGTAAAGCCTGACCTGTACGACCCCATTGAAGAAAAGGTCAAGGCCTATCTCCACGGGGAAGATGTTGTGTTTGACGAGGTGTAAGCACATGAAGCAGAATCTAACCGCACTGTCCTACCATCTGCGTCAGCACGTGCTGGACATTGTCATGGCCGGCAAAGGCGGACACATCGGCGGGGACATGAGCGTCATTGACATTCTTGTGACCCTGTATTTTGACCAGATGAACATTTCCCCGGAAAATCAGGATGACCCTAACCGGGATCTGTTCGTCCTCAGCAAGGGACATTCCGTGGAAGCCCTGTACGCTGTGCTGGCGGAAAAGGGCTTCTTCCCCTACGAACAGGTGCTGGCGGAGTTCAGCAAGTTCGGTTCCAAGTTTATCGGCCACCCCAACAACAAGCTGCCGGGCATTGAGATGAACAGCGGCTCCCTAGGGCACGGCCTGCCCGTATCCATCGGCATGGCGCTGGCCGCCAAAATGGACAACCGCCCCACCCGGGTCTATACGGTGATGGGGGACGGGGAGTTGGCGGAAGGCTCCGTATGGGAAGGGGCTATGGCCGGTGGTCACTACAAGCTGGACAACCTGTGCGCCGTGGTGGATCGGAATCGGCTGCAAATTTCCGGCAGCACGGAGGACGTCATGCAGCAGGACGACCAGTGCACCCGCTGGGCAAGCTTCGGCTGGCATGCCATTCCTGTGCCCGGCAACGATATTCCTTCCCTCCATCGTGCCTTTGAAGAAGCCAAGGCCACCAAGGGAATGCCTACGGTGATCATCGCCAACACCACCAAGGGATGCGGTTCCCCCGTGATGGAAAACAAGGCCAACTGGCACCACAAAGTGCCTACGGCAGAGGAGTATGCCCAGATCATGCAGGATCTGAAGGCACGAGAGGAGGCCGCACTGCATGAATAAGATTCCCAATCGTCAGGCTATTTGTGAAGTGCTGATGGAGAAGGCCGCTGAAGATCCCGACCTGGTGGTGCTCTGCTCGGACAGCCGTGGCAGCGCCTCCCTGACCCCCTTCGCCCAGCAGTATCCCAAGCAGTTTGTGGAAACCGGCATTGCGGAACAGAATCTGGTCAGCATCAGCGCCGGTCTGGCCAAGTGCGGCAAGAAGCCTTTTGCCGCCTCTCCCGCCTGCTTCCTCACCACACGGAGCTACGAGCAATGCAAGGTGGATGTGTGCTACAGCAACACCAACGTGAAGCTCATCGGCATCAGTGGCGGCGTCAGCTACGGCGCACTGGGCATGAGCCACCACTCTGCTCAGGACATTGCCGCCATGAGTGCCTTGCCCAACATGCGTGTCTATCTGCCCAGCGACCGGCACCAAACCCGGAAGCTGATTGAGCATTTGCTGCAGGATCAGCAGCCGGCCTACATTCGTGTGGGACGGAATCCCGTGGAAGATATCTACGAGGAAAATCACGTTCCCTTTGAAATGAACAAGGCTACCGTGCTGCAGGGGGGCGAGGACACAGATGTGGTGATCATCGCCTGCGGCGAAATGGTGCGTCCTGCCAAGCTGGCCGGGGAGATGCTCTCCGCTCAAGGCACTTCCTGCACGGTACTGGATATGTACTGTGTCAAACCCCTTGACCGGAAAGCGGTCATCCGTGCCGCTCGAGGTGCAAAGCTGGTTGTAACCGTGGAGGAGCACGCTCCCTACGGCGGTCTGGGTGCCATGGTGGCACAGGTGGTCAGCGAAGCCTGCCCCACCTATGTGAAGGAGCTTTCCCTGCCGGATGCTCCCGTAATCACCGGCACGTCCCAGGAAGTGTTTGACTACTACGGCCTGAATGCGGAAGGCATTGTGAAAACGGTTCAGGAAGCGCTGCACGGGAAGGGGTGATCACCATGCCCTACATCATCGGCATTGACCAAAGCACCCAAGGCACGAAAGTCATGCTGTTCGATGCTCAGGGGAAAATCCTGCTGCGGCTGGATCACCCCCACCGGCAAATCATTGATGAAAACGGCTGGGTGGAGCATGACCCGGAGGAAATCTACCGCAACCTGATTGATCTGGTGCAGTCCCTCATGGCGCAAAGCGGCATCAGCGGGCAGGAAATTGCTGCTGTGGGCATCAGCAACCAGCGGGAAACAGCCATGGCGTGGGATCGGGCAACCCTTGCCCCGGTGTACAATGCCATTGTGTGGCAGTGTGCCCGGGGGAAAGCCATCTGCGGGGGCATTGAAGCACAGGGGCTGGCGGAAACCGTTCGCCAAAAAACAGGCCTGCGCCTGTCTCCCTATTTTTCCGCTGCCAAGCTGAGCTGGATCATGGAGAATGTGCCGGATGTGCGGTCACGTGCCCTGAAGGGCGAAATCTGCGTTGGTACCATGGACAGCTATCTGGTGCATCGCCTGACCCATGGGCAGGCGTTCCGCACGGACTATTCCAATGCCTCCCGAACCCAGCTGTTTAACATTTCCACCCTGCAGTGGGACGAGGAGCTCTGCCGCATCTTCGGCATTCCCATGGTTTGCCTAGGGGAAGTCACCGATTCGGACGGCTTCTTCGGCGAAACGGATTTCGAAGGCATGCTGCCGAAAAAGGTTCCCATTCACGGGGTCATGGGAGACAGCCACGGTGCCCTGTTCGGTCAAGGCTGCCGAAAGCCCGGCATGATGAAGGCCACCTACGGCACAGGCTCCTCCATTATGATGAACATCGGGGAATCTCCCATTTTCTCCGACCAAGGCATTGTAACCTCCCTGGCCTGGAAAACGAACGGCAAGGTGAAGTATGTGCTGGAAGGCAACATCAACTACACCGGTGCCGTTATCACCTGGCTGAAGGATGATATGCATCTGCTGCGCAGTGCCGGAGAAAGCGAGCAAATGGCACGAGAGGCTGACCCGGCGGATCATGCCTATATCGTTCCTGCCTTTTCCGGCTTAGGCGCCCCCTACTGGCAGGCAGATGCGGAGGCGGCCATTATCGGCATGCGCCGCACCACTGGGCAGAAGGAAATCGTCAAGGCCGGGTTAAGCGCCATTGCCTATCAGATCACAGACGTGGTGAAGCTGATGCAGCAGGCCGCCTCCCTGCCCGACGTGGAGCTGCGTGTGGATGGGGGACCTACCCGCAACGGCTGGCTGATGCAGTTTCAGAGCGACATTACCAACGCCGTCCTCCGTGTGCCTCAGGCAGAAGAGCTGAGTGCCATCGGCGCAGCCTATGCCGCCGGGCTCAGCATCGGGCTGTATGATGAGGATATTTTCACCAAGACCGTTTACAAGACCTTCTGCCCGCAAATGGCGCAGCAGGAACGGGATGCCCTGTATCAAGGCTGGCTGGATGCAGTCAAAAGGGTGCTGTGAATTTCACAGCACCCCTTTGTCTTATTGTTCGTCGCTTTGCAGAAAATCCAGACACTGCTGCTTATAGTCCGGTGCTTCATCGTACACCCCGTGACCATATTGGGCATCGTACAGGTACAGGGTACAGTTCAATGCTTGGGCGATTTCCCGGGAGCCCTCTGCCGTCACCACCTGATCCCCTTCCGAGCCCAGCACCAGCACCGGGCACCGAATGGATGACAGTGCGTCATAACAGTCGAAGGTTTTGCAGGCACTGGCCAGGATGATGAACCGCTGGTATTCTTCCTCCGTAATTCCCCGATTGGATGTGATCAGGTAATCCCGGTAAGCTTCCAAGGCTGCCTTGCCGTAAATCTCATCCACAAAGCTTGCCAGCAGTCCCTCTTCATCCCGTGCTTCCGCAAGGCTGATCCATGTATCAACCACCTGCAGGAAGGTGTCGTTGGGCTTCGCCAAAGTGGAGCCGAGAATCAGCTTGTGCACCAAGGCCGGGTGGTCAATGGCCAGATACTGTGCCATCATGCCCCCCTGGGATGCGCCGAAAACGTCCGCGCCTTCGATGTGCAGGGCTTCCATGGCCTTGGCCGTGTCCTCCGCCATGTCCCGGACGGTATAGCCTTCCTTCAGATTCTTTGCCCGATCAAACACGTAAACCGTGTATTCCTCCGCAAAGGACTGATAGGCGGCGGCAATCGCCTCCGCCGACCCCATAACGCTGTGAATGGACAGGCCGGGGAGAATCACAAAGACCTTTTCTCCGCTGCCGAACACTACATAATCCATGGTCACGTCGCTCGTTGATACCGTCTTCACCATGGCGTTTGTACCCTCCGTCTGATTTTCTTCCGCAAGGCAGGGCGTAAGTCCCGCCAGCATTAGCCCGGCCAGAAGCAGGGCAAGCATTCTTTTCATCGAACGTTCTCCTCCTCCGAAGGAATCCCTTCTGTGCCTGTATGATAGCATGCAGCCACGGCAAAAGCAAGCATTGCATAAAGAAAGACCGGCATCAGGTACGCAGGAAGTATACCTGATGCCGGCCAAAGCATCGGCAAAGTGGCAAAGCCACTTTGCCGAGTTTGCACTCACTCATTGGTCGAACGGCAAGCCGTTCTCCCGGCCATTCGTTCGTGTAAGG
>JAUMVT010000052.1 GCA_030529995.1 Clostridia bacterium | reverse complement strand
CATTTGGGTTCTCTTTTCTTTATCTTTGTGTTACCTATGTATTGTACCTTAACATCAAGAAAAATTAAGGGTATATTGGCAGTATGTACTGACAATGACCGGAGATTTTTGAAAGGGGTGGTGACAATGAATCTGCATTGCAGAGATCCGGTTGCTTTGTAGGAAAATGTGTGTAGGAACTGATGCTGCTTGCAACGACCATGCTCAATATGCACTAACTGCACGGTTCAGAGCAGATTGAGCATAAGAAGGAGGATTCGCTATGAAGAATACCATGATCAAGGTACTTACCTTTACCCTTTGTGTTGTCTTGCTGCTTTCCTATCAATGCAGCGTTTTTGCTGATTCCTATACGACGACGATCAGCTTTACTGCTGGTAAGGCGGCCTACGGTCCGGCAACATATCATAAGAAGAATAATACCAAAACCAACTGGAGCGCACAGTACGTCAGCGGCTGGAATGCAACGACGAGCGTTTACCTGTATGATCGTCAATATGGGGATCGTGCGACGCACATTGTTTCCTTGACACGTGAAGCGGAAGAAACAACGGGACTGGTCTACCTCAATTCTAAGTGCTGCCAATCCTCGCACACTTACAAGATTGTCGCAAAGCGTGATATTTCCGAATTTAGCGGAGCTTATGATTTTATCTACAACTGGACAATTTGACTTGACAACGCATCTGCGATGAGCAGATGCGCTGTTCCCTTGCATGCAACAGGAGGACAAAGTTATGCATGACAGCTGTCATTTCTTGAGGATCTTCTTGCTTACCCTAGCCTTATTCATGGCTGTTTCTACTTCCGCCCTTGCCGACTCCCACACCTTTACTACTTCAAGCGGACGTTGGACGACCGCGTGCAATCTGGAAGAACCGGCAGGCTTCGGCGGTGAGATCTATCAATATCAGTATAAGCAGCAGACGAAGAAGGCACAGACGATGCAGGATTCGTTGTCTTCCGCATTGCAAAGTCCGCTGACGTTTACGGCAAACGTTGACAACAGTGCCCATCTCTACTCTAAGACGGATGTTTCCATTTCTGTGCCCACGTTTGTTTCGGATGATGCTGTGCTGACCGAGGCAGAGCAGACGCTGACGGCGAAGTTTGCAGAAGGCCTCAATGCGGCAGGGTTTTCCTGCTACGGGAATCCGTATTTATGCGCAAAGCTAAGCACAGTCTTTCAGGAGTCGAATGAAAGCGCAATAGGTTCGTTGCCGGATTGGACAACCTATGAAAGTCGGCTGCACAGCGGAAACGGTGCTTCGATTTTCACCCAGGATGATGTGCTGGTGGTGCTTGCCGCCGAAGTGAACGGCTATCCCATCCTGCCGCAGCTGTTCGGCAATTTCAGTGATTCGGATGTGCCCATGTTCGCATTGGCAGTGATTCAGCAGGAGCAGATTGTATACATCGAAATTGGTTGTTCGTATGAAATCACGAAAGAACGCAAGATTGAATCTTCCCTGGTAGATTGGAAATCTGCCGTTGACACGGCGATGCAGCAGGCGTTGAACACCTGGCAGCCTGCACTTGACAGCTTGGCAACGCAAAACACGGCTGGGTTTGATTATGCAGGATTCTTCGATGCCTATCAGCCGTCCTTCACACTCAGTGTCGACAGCATGCAAGCATGCTACTATGCTAGCAACGGTATTCTCCGTCCCGGCTGGCAGGTCAATTTTGCGTTGACGGTGAACCTTGAAAATGCCGATGCGCTGACGCAGGCAGACATTCATCACTATCTGCCGGAGACTGTCCGCATGACATACGTGGTGGATGCAATGACGGGCGAAGCAGTCGTTTGATCGGAGGACGATCATGGGTGAAATGGTTCGAGTTTGGAAGAATCCCGGTTTCTGGTTCGCCATATTCCTTGGCGTGCTTTCCATGCTGTATCCGCACATGGATACGCACGTTTTCTGGGAAGAGCCGCTGAGCTATTTTGCGTCCGGCGACTTTCTTTATTTCATGCTGATGCCGCTGCAATTTGGTCTGGCCAAGCTGCTGCTGCCATTTATTGCGGTTTTTCCGGCGGCAACGTTTCTTGCTGAAGATAAGAAACGCCGACATCATCTGATGATGCTCCATCGAGCCGGCATGTGGGGCTATATGCGCCGGCGGATGATGCTGTCTGTCTGCGGGGCGGTACTGGCGGCGGCACTGGGCTTTCTGGTATATGCGGTGTTTGCCGGATTCGCCTGTCCATGGCATGAGAACATTGTCGCTTCCTGGCGTGAATTGTCAGGCTATACTTTTGATACGTGGGTGAACCGGTACGAGGGTTTGCCCTTCTTGACGTTCAGCTTGCTCTGCCTTTGCGTGAGTGCGGCGGTTTGGAGTTTGTTCGGTTTTTCTGTTGCATGCTTTACAAACAATACAGGGCTGGTTATCGGCGGTACGTTTTTGCTGCATTACATGGCGTCCTGGTGCTTCAGCCGCATCCTTCACCACAGCGAGTGGAGCCCCATGGTGCTTCAAGCACCGTCAACCTATTTCACGGGATCGGTTTGGCAGATTGCATTCAGGCTGCTTGTGTGGCTTGCTGTGTCAGCCATTATTGCTGTTGGCTGCGCCGGTTGGTTCGTCAGGCGAATGAAGGAGGCGTGAGCATGGTCAAACGATTTTTTCGGCAGGCAAAGGTGATCGTTGCGCTGCCGCTTTCGCTGATATTATTGATTCTCCTCTTTTCCGTGTTGTTTGCCTGGGGAGAAATGGCGAATCTACAGCCGACAAACACCCTAGGAGATGCGATGCTGAACGCTTTCGGCGGCTGCGTATGGTCGGAAGAAATCGATGTGCATGAAATCATTTCATGGATGATGGTGTACATCCCGTCCGGCCTTGCGGCGTGTGTCGTGCTTTCACAAAATGTTTCTTCCCTTCAGACGATGACCGGCTATCGTTATCGCCATCCGCTGCGATGGTATACGGCAATTATGGGGCGCGTTTTGCTGACAGCATTGCTTACGGCTGCTGTGCAGGTGATCTGTGTGCTGCTGTTCGCCGTGTGCGCAGGCCATACCGGTTGGACAGTCTGGGTGGAGGATCTGGATGGATTCACCGTGCAAACCATGGTGCAGCCGTGCCTTTCGCCGGTTCTGTTCATGCTCTATGCGGCACTGATTGTGCTGACGGCGGCGGTGGTGTTCCTCATTACACACAAGATGACCTGGTATTACGGTGCGTTTCTGCTGCCATCACTGCTGGGCGCATTCACTTGCTCCAATATCGATAAAACAAGCTTATACAATCCGATTCATTTTGGCATGGCACGGCGATTGTCCATTGAGGGAAGCGCAGGCGTAATGCCGGAAATCGCCATCGGCGGAATGGTGATTTGCCTGCTGCTGGTCTATCTGGTCGGACTTGTCTTCTGCTGCCTGACATCGCCGTTCGACCGTATCAATGAGTAAGGAAGTGCACACATGGAAATTATTGTTGATCATCTGACCAAAGAATATCGGACGCAGACGGCGCTGCAGGATGTCAGCTGCACATTCGCCTCCGGGCAGATTCATGGTATTGTGGGCAGAAACGGCAGCGGCAAGTCGGTGCTTTTGCGCTGCATCTGCGGTTACAGCCGCCCAACATCCGGCACTGTCCGCATTGACGGGAAACTTCTGGGCAAGGACTGCGCTTTTCCGCCGGACATGGGCCTGCTGCTGGACACGCCACTGTTTCTGCCCCGCTTCAGCGGCTATGAAAACCTGATGCTTCTGCTGAACATCCGCAAATACAGTCGTGCCGAGAAAGAGTGCATGATTCACGATGCCCTCGAACAGGTCGGCCTCCTCGATCAGCAGCACAAGAAGGTATCAAAATACTCCCTCGGCATGCGGCAGCGCCTCGGCCTTGCACAAGCTTTGATGGAGCACCCGAAACTGCTCATCCTTGACGAACCCTTTAACGGCCTTGACCGTGACGGCGTCGCCCACGTGCGGCAGCTGCTGCTGTCCCTGAAAGAACAGGGCGTGACCATGCTCCTGACCAGCCATTATCCGGAGGATCTTGACGCACTTTGTGATACATTCACGCACTTGGATGGCGGGAGAATAGTGGAGTAAAGAAAGCATCATGGGATGGAATATTGAGAACCACAGAAAAAATTGATCAAATAAGGAATGATATGCAAGAATTTGTGCCTTCTCAACGTTCTATATAGCAGAGGCCTGTCCTCAAAGATAAAGGACTGCATGGAATGCAACGATAAGGAGGTTAACATGTCGCACAAATTTCGGATCACACTCGTACTCGCTCTCATTTGCGCTTTTGCAATTTCCTTCGCCCTCGCCGACGATACCCAAGCCTGGAATCTTGCCTTTGCGCTCATCGAAAAGGAAACAGGCTACACTCGTGACCAGCTGGAAAAGGTCAATATGGTCTATGGAAATGGCCAGTATGCGTTCAGTGTGAAAATCATCAATCATCCGGCTGATGAAGATGGTTTGCTGGTAGGCGAAATGGACGCAAGCGGCAACAAAATCAGCTTAACCGGGCCGGAAAAAATAGATATCGAAGCTCAGCTTCAGCGAGATTTGAAGAACTGCTTCAACAGGCGTGATTGCTATCTGCTTTTGGCGGACGTATGTGCAGACTGGAACGAAAAGCTTGCGTCGGCGGACGAAGAAACCATGGAAAGTATCTGGGAAAAATATCGTGCCATCCTGAACATGGGCATCACAACGCCGCCGGATGATGTGATAGATTATGATACAGCCTATGCCGCTGTCTGGACGGAACTGGCGGCACATGAAAACTGGACGGCGGATGCGGAAGAACTGTTTCGATTGACCATTTCTGCTTACTATGTGCTGAACGATGAACCTGTGTATTCTTTTTATTTTGAAGACCATTCCCGTTTTGAAGATGCATACAGCACGGAAGCAGCCATGAAGAAGTATAAAAAGAAGCTGGCTGCTTATTTTGATGAGATTAACCAGCAGGCACCTTGCCGCATCGGCGTTGTCATTTCGGCGAAAACAGGCAAGCTGGTGGAAGCTCCTATGTTTGATTACATTCCTGTGCAGTACCATTATCTTGATTTCTTTATTCGGACAGAGGAGGCCGTGGCAAGCATTGCACAAGGTGAGCAGCCATGAAAAAGAGCTTCCTAACCCTTCTGCTTTTTGTTTTCGTTTTGGGCATAACGTGTGCCGATGCAGCCAATCAAACAATTTTCTTTGACGAAGAGGATCCTGTTCTAAGCATAGCCGCATATGATGGACATCTGTATCTGCTGACATACAGCGGCGTTTTGACATACGATGCAGGCAGCGGAACAACTTCACTTGTAACCGATGAAGTCAGCGGCGACTACGCCGATGCACACGTCGTGGACAGGCTTTGTGCAACGAACAATGGATTGTATGGCATTCGTTACGATGATTGTACGGTGTGGCGTATATTGAACGGCGATACGCTGGACGTGTCCTGTGAACAATTGTCGGAAGAAATAGATGATGCATTTACTTTGGAAAGTGTGCTGACAACTGATGATGCCTGTTTCTTGACCAAAGAAGGTTCAAGCACGTACCTTCAAATCATTGACCGTGCAACCAAACAGCGGCGAACCATCAACCTGAAAAATGCTTTCTGCATGGCGGCTTATGGGCAAAACGCCATCGTTTATGCCGCACAATCCAGCAGTGCTGACGGTATCAGCTATACCATCGGCGTGGTTGATTTGGTGTCCGGCAACGTTTCTGTTACGGCGCAGCTCAGCGGTGATGTGAATATCACGAACCTTTGCTGCAATGCGGACGGCACCATTTTCGCCATCGCAAGGGGAACGGTGTATCAGCTGGATGAAGCCCGTGCCGCACTTGTGGAGGGTACTTCCATTGCATCGGGGGATGTGGCAGACAGTGCCATGCTGGGGACAGATACCATTGCAGTCATTGTAGATAATTCCCTATCCATCCGTGAAATTGACGGCGAGGCAACATCTCACCAGCTGACCATTTACCAACCCACAGGGCGCAGCGATGATTACAAGGCATTTTTATCGGAGCATCCGGAAATTAACCTGAAGTTTGTCGGGAATGCAAACATATCTGCCGAGGAGCAATTTGTGCAGGACATGGCAACCCGCAGCGCATCCACCGATGTGTATGTGCTGTCCGATCTTTCCGTGCTTTCCACGATTGCCGGCAAGGGGATGGCGGCGGATTTGTCCGCATCTTCTGGTATTGCGCAGCTTGTGAATGACATGTATCCGGCGTTTCAGGATCTCTTTCTGGCGAATGGCCGAATCATCGCAATCCCCACCGAAATCTACCTTGCCGTTCCTGCGTACAATGAAGAATTCTTCACCCGATTCGGTTTCACGGTGCCTGCAACTGCCATGGAATTGCTGGATTTGACGGAAACTTGGTATACCGACTATGCGGCAGAATATCCGGAGGTGTCCTTTGATCCTTTTTCCAATGGTTTCACACTGACGGCGATCCTAAAGCAATATGAAATTGAATGCATGATGACATCCGATTCGCTGACATTTGATGATGACGAACTGGCACAGTTGGTTGATAAATATTGGTCGGTGTATACATTGTATACAACCAATCATTCATCCGGCTCCGCTGAGTTGTATGCATTCAATATGTTGGATCTGCCCCACAGCGCACGGTATGCGCCGCTGCTGCTTTCCGTGAAAGCCGGCTTTGAGCCGGTGATCAGCAACGCCTATCTGGAAATGACCTACATGGTCGTTAATCCCTATTCGGAGCATATTGCCGATGCGCTGCTGCTGGCGGAAAGCCTTTGCAATGCCTGGGAGGACACGACCCGTGTGCTGCTGCTGGCATCATCCAATCAGGCCATTGAACTGGAAGACTACGCAGAGCAGAAGAATAAATTGCTTGATGAAATTGCACAGCTGAACGAATCGGACGGATCGGCAGACAGCAAACGAGACACCTTACAGGCGGAGCTGGACATCCTTGAACAAAACCGCTGGGTTGTTACGGAAGCGGAAGTGCAGACCTATCAAAGCCTTACGCCCCGTATGCAGTTTTTAACGGATGATTCGCTGGATGCTGTCGGTGAGCAATACGCACAATACTATGCACAGCTGTCAGCAGGTAAGCTGACGGCACGGGAGTTTCTTCGAGCCTTGAATAACCGGGTACAAATGGTGCTGATGGAGCAAGCGGAGGATTGATAGCACCGAAGGTGAACCTAGCAGAAATTGATTTCCATCGTCATGCAGTCATCAAAAAAACCATTGCATTTTTAGCGTGTTCATGTTACACTGCGATTAGAAGGTGTTTACCATAGTTTGCCTTCACAGTGTTTGTTACTGCACGACCGATTTGAAGTTGATCTGCACCCAGCATTTTCGACAGTTCCTAGTTTCCGAAGCGTAACGAGTGGTTTTGTGTATCATGGAAATGCGGAGGTGATTCCATTGGGTGGTCCTTTCTTTGAGAGCGAAAGTTATTGAGGCACTTGGCACAACGCATAAGAAAACGAGAGAAGCCAAGGTATCATCTTTTTGACGAGAAAGGAGAGCCTATGATTTTCTACTTTTTCAAAGCATTTGTCAGCGTAGCTTTGGTATTGATCGTTTCATTTTGCTCAACTTTTTCATTTGGCGAAGAAGCGGCATCGGCTGACTCAGAAATTCTGAGTATGACTTTCACGAATGGCGACCGTGTGCTGACTGTACAAGCTACAAAGCCTGTTTACGAGGCAGGCGAGGTTTATACCGCTGCATTTGAACGCGATGAAGAAACATTCAACGCAATGTTGGATGCGTTGCTCGTTCAGCAAGGTCAGACTGTTGAAAAAATCAATGACCTTTGCTGGATGGGCTATACAGACGGCAAGCTGCAGGCATCATTGGGGTACTCGTCACTTTGGAGCGTTGACTATCTCAATGTTGCAAATGATATGAACGGCATTCTTCAGGAGGAAGATCATCTGTTTGATGACGGCTATATGACAACCAACCAGCCGGAAATGTGCACGTTAACCCCTGAAGATGCCGGAAAACTGGCAGTCGATTTTTCGATGGAATGGTCGCATGATCTTACTTTCTATGTGAACCGAATCCTTTCAGTGATTGATGAGGATAGGGGCTGTTATATGGTCAATGTTCGTGCGGAATTTCAGGAGTATCCCATCATGACGCTTACCAAGGCGTACAGCATTGCTCCGCAGATTGACTTTCACATCAGCGATGACGGAATTTTCGCTTTTCAAGGGTTGTTTCTCTTAAAGGAGCAAAGCCGAGAACCTGTCAATCTTGTCGCAGTGGAAGACGCTATGAAAAACCTGGGCGCTTCGTTTGCTGCCTATTCAACGCTCTCTGATATTTGTATTGATGAAGCTGCATTGAATTACTGCATGGAAACAACAGATAATGTGCATTTTTCTGTTCGTCCGGTTTGGTGCTTTGACGGAACAGGCATAAATGCAAGCGATGGTTTAAGCCACGCCATTGCCTTTGTTTACTATGCGGACAGCGGCGAATTCAACGGTGCCTACCTGCATTAAGAAGGTGCGCGTATGGGAAAATCAAAAGTCCTTTTGTGTGATTTGCGGCGGATGACTCGCTCACCGAAGTTCTATGCCGCATGGCTCGCCGGCTTCTTTGTCCTCATTCGACCGTTGATTGACATTTGGGGAACCTGGCAGTATTACACGCCCATGGAACTTCTTTCACTGCCCCTTGGTTCGAGTGACTTTTCACCCTATGCGGTCATCTTTTGCGTGATTCCCTTTGCAGACAGCTTTTGTGATGATTACAGTTCCGACTATGGCCGATTTATCATAATTCGTTGCGGAAAAAAGAAGTATTCCCTGTGTCGATGCTTTTCTGTTGCCTTGTCGGGCGGTCTTGTGATTGGCACCCTCATGGCAGCTGCCATTGTGCTGTGCTTTCTTCTGGCAGGACAGCAGGAAACCGCGGATTCAATGAGTTTCCTGTCCGTCTCTGTATGGTACAAATTGGGGCTTGCTTCTCCGGAAAAGGTCGGTATCATGTGCGTGCTGCGCATTGCCGTTGCTTTTTTGTTTGGCGCATTGTGGGCACTTGTCGGGCTGTGCGTGTCGGTCATTGTTCCGAATAAGTATGTTACCCTTGCGGCGCCGTTTGTGCTCTATCAATTTCTGTGGTTCGTGCTGAGCGAAAGCCCGTTGAATCCTGTGTATCAGTTTCGTGGTGACAGCAATTTCATTCCGTCCTTCTGGTTCCTCATCCTTTATCAAACAACCCTCATCATTTTTTGCTCACTGTTCTCCATTGCCGGCATCAGAAAGAGGGTCGCGACATGAAAAGAAGATTGCTGAGAGCAAGCCTGCTCGAACTGCTGTCCCAAACAAAATTTTGGATGGCATGGGCTGTGGGCATTTCTTTGACGCTGCTGCCTACCTATCGATTTGTCAGCTATATTGCTGCAACCGGCGGAAAAATGCAGCTTCTTGAGTGCTATACGATTATTTCGTCCACCGTTTCGTACTTTTCAGGCATCGTGATTGGCATGATTCTGATCGTTTCGGATGTGCCATTTCTTTCGGAGCGCACCATTACCGAAATGATCCGCTGCGGAAAGAAGGCATGGTATGCTGCAAAGGTGCAAACCATTGCTATCGTGACTTTCTTCTATCTGCTGTCTGTGCTGGCGGCATCTGTTCTCATCCCGATGTGCTGCGGGCTCGATGTTTCATTGGATAACGCATGGAGCTCGTCAATGATGATGCTGGTAAAAAATCCATCAACCTTCGTGACAACATTCAGGTTGTACTTTCCTTATGACGAGTGCATGCAGGCAACACTGCCCTATGCTTTGAGCACGCTTGCTTTTGTGTTGAATTATCTTTACCTGGTAACGCTGGGGCTGGCAGCGTTTGCGTTCAACATGATCGGAAATCGTGCATACGGCGTTGCAGCGGCGATTCTTTGGCACTTGATTGGTTACATCATTTACGCCAACGGACCGATGTATTTTCCCCAGCAGCTTTCGCTCTTGTCAAGCTCCATAGCGGTTCTTCAATACACGTCTGTTTATCGATTGAATGTGTGGAATACGTTTATGATTTATTGCTTTGTGATTGCAGCTTTGCTTGCTTCCATTCGCCTGCTTTCCATTTCAAACCGATGTCTTGAGAGGTAAGCGGACAATGAAAAGAAATCTGAAAGCGATCCTGTTAGCCATCGAGATGCCGAAAGCGATGCTCCTGTTCTGTGTTGCAAGCTGGCTCTTTAACATGAGTCCGAAAGTTCAGCAGATTCAGCTTGGCATTCCATCCGGATTGATGGGCGCAGACATCGACAGTGCGATTGCCGGTTGGCTTGCCATGGTGCTGCTCCCAGTCGCTTACGCAGGGTACATCCTTTCCAGATTCAGCAGAATGGAACCGTTTCTCATTCTGCGGCTGCAAACAAAGCGCAAAGCATTCCTGTACAGGTTTTGCTGCTGCACGGCATGTATGCTTCTTTATGTGATACTTCTCGTTGCTCCGCTTCTGGCAAGCTGTGGCCTTGATGCGGTGATTTGTGCGGCCATGCTGCTGTTTCTTGAAGAAGTTTTTTGGATGCTTGCGTATTTGTCCTTTTGCTTATTCATGAACACGATAAGCGCCGGGGCATGTGTCCTGATGCTTGTCACAGGATGCTACATGGCTTGTAAGCACATCCCGGCAGCGGAGCAATTTGTTCCGACGACCTGGGGCATGTATTGCAGAACAAAATCGATGTTCACGGAAGGGGCGTTGTTTGGCGTGTTTGTTCTCCGGCTGATTCTCTCTTGCACTGCTCTGTTTGGCATCGATACATGGATCTGCACGATGAAGAAAGGAAAGGGATGATTGAATGAAATTGAATGTAAACAATGCAGGC
This sequence comes from Clostridia bacterium, assembly GCA_030529995.1. GTDB lineage: Bacteria > Bacillota > Clostridia > Christensenellales > Aristaeellaceae > CAKUFA01. The sequence goes on along the minus strand of JAUMVT010000052.1, from coordinate 8,440 downwards.
AAAAAGTTCGGTAAAACATGGATTTTTCGAGATGCATCCATGACGTTTGAACCGGGGAAAATCTACGGCTTTGCCGGAAAAAACGGTTCCGGTAAAACCATGCTGATGCTCTTCGATATCGAAACAGGAGATGGCACGATGAAACCATTGAAAGCATTCCTTTTTGCCTCACTTTTACTTTTACCTTTAGTCGCTCACGGGGAAACACAATACTATTCCATCAGCGATCTTCCAAGCGTGCCATCTGCACGTTGGAAGGAAACATACCAAGCGTATGGCAGAACAATTGACGTTGATGTAGAAATAGAAATTCCGGATGTGGATACAGCACCGGTGCTTTTGGTTCGCAACGTAATGCCCATAAACGAGAAGATTGCGCAAGGAATCGAAAGGCAATGTGAAATAGCTACAGGAAAAGACAAAATTAATTCCTATTGATGAGATCATCGAACGTTACGCATCCGGACAGATCTCAATCGATGATTTTGCGCACCTCATGGATGAAAAGGCGCGGATGATCTTTGAGGAGAGGCAGTGAGCAATGGTCGATGGCTATGTATGAAAGAATGATTCGCCGACAACAATTTTTGATGATTCTTCTGCTGCTTGCTTTGGCTGAAAATCCGCAGACGCACAAATGCTGTTGGCACCTTTCCTGACGGCAGCAGTGATTTGATGCTGGTCTGCGCCAGACTTCGGCACGTTTCAGCAACGGATTAGGGTACGAAAACCTATCTGAACATGAAGCACATCTACGAGCTGGAACGCGACCAGGCGGAAAGCAGCCACACAGCCAACACCTAAACCGCCAACCTTGACAGCAGAACGTGCGGCGGGTGAAACGTCTCCGGCGATGGGCGATTGAGAGGCATCTTCACGCTTGGGGGAAGCTTGGCTTGAATATTGTGCGAAAAATACTTGACGGAACCATTTTATCACAATGTATCAAGGACTGAGGCTAGAATGGGAATAATCAAAAAAGCGAGCTGCCTGATTTCATATCGAGAAGTCAGGCAGCTCATTTTTCCATTTCGGCGTGATAAAGTCTGAGCAACTTTTTATTGATTTGCTGCAATGTACAGGCAACGTCTTCCTGCAGATATCTTGTATACAATTCGCTCATACAAGCGGAAAGCCAATACGGAAGCATGGCTGCTTCTGCTGTACATGGCACTCCGTTGCGCTCCAACGATAAACATATGCTCTTGGTGAAAACTTTCTTCATTCTTTCAAGAAAGTCGGCGTAGTGGGGTGTTCTTAGCAGCCACTTGCACATATCCTCTGATTCCGAGAAGAATTGTTCGAACCTTTCCAATATATCTGCAGGAGTAACCTTGAGTGTATCGATGCTTGCGTCGTCGACGCATTTGTTAAATCTGTCTTCAAAATTGGCTTTTACATTTTCTTTAAGGGCATTGATATCTTCATAGTGCAGATAAAAGGTACTCCTGCTTAAACCGGCACGGTCAGCTACATCTATCACCGTGATCTTTTTCGCATCCTTTTCTAGGATCAGTTTGGCATAGGCTCTTCGCAACATTTCACATATGCGTTGCACGCTGCGATTCTCTTTTTTCAAAAAACTGTCCTCCTAGATATGAAATTAGGACACTTTCGCCGCAATCTGTACATCCTTGTACATTTGCGAGCAAAACTGTAAATTGACTTTATAACCCAAGTCACATTATAATAAGTGTGAGGTTAGAAGTCAAGAAAAATTAAGGGTATATTGGTAGTATGTACTGACAATGACCGGAGATTTTTGAAAGGGGTGGTGACAATGTATCTGCATTGCAGAGATCCAGTTGCTTTGTAGGAAAATGTGCGTAGGAACTGATGCTGCTTGCAACGACCATGCTCAACATATGCTAACTGCCTGGTTCAGAGTAGATTGAGCATATGAGTGTTGTAACATCGAACGAAACAGAAGGGGGGATTACTGCAATGAAAAAGTCGATTCGCTTGGTTGCTTTGGTTCTGGTGTTCGTTTGCGTACTTTTTTCACAGGTGGCTTTGGCTGGCGGAGAATACACGGTTGTTACAGGCGGCGGTCGCCTGAACATGCGGAAGACGGCGACGACATCGGCGACCATCATTCTGTATATCCCGAATGGTACACCTGTCGACGATAAGAGTGCCAGGGCGACTTCTGTAAGCGGTTGGAAGTACATTGGCAGCTGGGGATATCTCTCCGGCGAAGCGGCGGGGTATAATCACTATAAGAACGGCTGGGTGCAGTCGAAGTTTTTACAGTAACATCCATGAACAGGGGCACGTACACTGCCTCTGTTTTGCCTTAATCTGTGAGGTGATTCGATGATTCGCCGACAACAATTTTTGATGATTCTTCTGCTGCTTGCTTTGGCTGTCCCACTCACGGCCTTTGCTGAGACATTCACGTTGACTGATTCAACCGTTTATCAGTCGGTTTCAGACGGCGAGTATGTTTATTTGCTCACGGATGCAGGCGCGATGGTTTCCACAGCGGATGGTGATGTGCAGCATTATTCGTCTGTTCCTGTGATCACGGACGTAACCATGCAGGCTTATGCGCAGATGGACGCTGATGACAAGACAATGGCAGAGTCAGGCATCACGCACATGCTCATGGGCGATGACGGACTCTGGGGCATCAACGCATATGCCGGATTGGCTGCACGAATCGATACAGACGGTGTCCACTTTCTGGATGTTGCATTTGATACATCGGAGTGGTTCGCAGAAGACACGTGCCCGATTGACACATCGATCAGTGGATTCGTTGAGGATGAAACAGTATACATCCTGACAACAAATGCTTTGCAGGTATGGCATACGGATACAGCAACGGAACAGAAAATTTCCATCAAGGCGACCGTGCTCCAGTGCGTTCCATATAAAGCCCATCAGGCACTGCTGAACATCATGACATCGAACGGTGATTGGAATACGGCACTGTATGTGCTGGATTTGGATACGTGGCAGCTGCAAGCACTTGATATTGAATTGCCGGAAATGGCTTCTTCATCCGATGGCGTTTCCATGACACAGGTTGCTTACAATGCAGCAGACGATCGACTTGTGACGCAGGTTGGCGGGAACGACTTTGCGGAGGATGGCATGCTGCTTGAATCCGTAGGTGGTACTGCATGGGAGAAGCTTGCGACCGTACACAGCATAGGAAGCATGTATTTGCTTAACGGCGGCAGCATCATGTGGATTCAGAATGGTCAGGCAGCTGTGTATGTGTTGAGCACATTGGGAAATGCACAGATTACACTGGAAATCAAAGGCCTGCTGCATCAGGATGCAAGTGCGTATCAGAATTTTACGGCGAATCACCCGGGTCTTGAGCTTCGCAAGACGCTGAGTGACTTGAGCAGCTCGGATGTGGACGCATTGGTCAACCATGCGAGTACGCCGGATGCGTTTGCATTGTACGGCAATCAATTGTATCAGGACATTGTGCGCAAAGGTTACGCACTTGTGCTGGATGACGCAGGCGTTGCCGACTTGTTGGATGACATGCACCCGCTGTATCGCTCCATGCTCCGGAATGATGCAGGACAGCTTGTTGCTCTGCCGACCATGGTTTCAGTGAATTTGGTCATGGTTGACCAAGAACTTTGGCGTGAAACCTTCGGAGAGGACACGCCTTATCCGGTCACCTATCGGGAGCTGTTCATGCTGATGATGGATTGGGAAGAGCATTACAGCGACGCTTATGCGGATGTAAATATGACCGATGATTGGGATCTCCGTGCGTTGCTTTCAAGGATGATAGAACAGTATATTCTGGCATATGAAAGTGACGACGGGCAATTGTCCTTTGATACGCCGGTGTTCATGGAAACGATGGAGACATTCGCTGACTTGCTGAATGGCATGGATCAAACCCGGTTTGAGCAGAACGCAAAGCAGGGCAGCGAAACCCTGTTCAGTACGTGCAATTTAACAAACCTGTTTCACATGGATGATGAAACAATCATCCTACAACCGTTCCAGATGGATGCATCCAACACTGCCATTCGAGCCGATGTTGTCGTATTGGTGGGCAACGGCTTCACACAACATCCGAAGGAAACCGAAGCACTCGTTGAACAACTTGCGCAGAAGGAATCTTTGTCTATTGAAACGCAGTATGCGCTGTTCAGCTCCTGCAATCAGCCGGTGACTTATACGGCAGGAAAAAAAGAACGAACCATCACGGCGAAAGGCATCGCAGCCTATCAAAGCATGCTGCCATACATAAAATTGTCCGCTGATTCAAACTACTTGAGCCAAAGCGACAGTGAATCGTCGTTTACCTCAAGCATTGAGGACAACATTGACCAACTCGTTGCCGGGAAAATCACTGTCGACCAATTCGTCAAGCAAATCGACCGTGTGGCGTCCATGCTTTGGATGGAATCGCAATGATCCGCCGGCGTGATGGCATCGAAAAAATATTTTGCTCATACCTGCTCAAAACAGCTTTTTCTGTCCTATGATAAGTGAAAGAGTTTTCGAAAGGGGGAAGGATGGAAAAGAAGCTGTGGGAAACACTGGTGTCATGTATCACAATGAACGAGCCCATCTCTTTGCGGATCAAGCAATGGAGTGGGCAAATGAAGGAGGAAAAACGATGAAACGGTTCTTTGCTTGTATGCTGTGTCTTGTATTGGCTGTTACACCTGTCCTTGCGGAAAATATGGTGACGCCTACGCCGTCTGCTGAAAGCACGGACGTGGAAATCTCCCTGCCGAAAGAGGGAACCACGATGGATGATGTGATCACCGCATGGAAAGGCCTGAATGCCAATCAAGATGCTTACACGATTCTGACAAATGATGAAAAAATGATTGCACCGGAAACCCTGTTCCGCCTGCTGGCAACCTACTGCATGCAGATCAATGCGGGCACGACTTGGGAAAACTTGGCGGACTATGAGCCGGAAATCAAGGTAGAGGGCGAGCAGATTCATGTTGCGATCATGACCCACGCCTTGGGTTTTGTGATCACGTTCAATGCGTATACGGGCGAGTGCGTGAAACTTACGGTGGATGAGCCTGCAAATGGGTGAAAGTTTACCACGGTCCGGAAGTTCCTTTGTGCCTTGAATAACTGGGTACAAATGGTGTCGATGGAACAAACACCGGAGAAAAATAAAAATATTTTATTCGCACCTGTTCAAACCAACGTTATCTGTCCTATGGTAAGTGAAAAGACCCGTACGTAAGCAGATTAAGGTTTGTGAAAAGACGGGAGGTGGCTACAGTGCGCTTGCATTGCAGAAATCCTGACTGAGACCGGAACGTAGGCAATTGAAAACGTGTGGAGGTGCGAGATGATGAGACGGTTTTCTTGTTTGCTTCTTCTGCTGTTGCTGATAGCTACGCCGATGCTGAGCATAGCCGATGCGCAGTACCAGCTCTATGCTTTTCCGGGAAGAATAGAGTATGTGTCGTACTCAAACGGCAATGTGTACACGTAGGTACAAACGAACTATCCAACTAGTAAGCCTTTTCTGTATGTAACTGGTCAGGGCGTGTCTGAAATGTCGATGAACGGCACGTTGACCGCAGAGGAAGATTGCCTCTTTGTGCTCAATGATAAGCTTTTCGCATGGAGATCAGGCGGCACAGAACTTTCTGCACTGGATGGCTCTGAGAAACGAAAGATCGTATCCGATCAATTTGCGAAAAAGAATAAATCGGCGACACCTTTCTTACTCAATATTAGCGATGAAAATGGCGTTACCTTCCTGGTGACAAAAGGGGAAGCTTACACGCTGTGCTACTATATTTTGCCAAAGAACAGTTCAAGAGTCTAGCGGTCGGCAATAATCTCTTTGCCTTCCAGCCTTACACAGAAGGACAATGCCTTGTGGTGATGGCGTCGGAACGTACAGGCGAAAAAGAACTCTCTATGCTGGATTGGAGTACGTGTGAGCTGACAAGCATGGGAATATTGCCGCAAAGCGCAACAAGCATTGCCTATGATCGGGTCAACGACAAAGTGTACTACATTGCCGAAGGAGAACTATATGCCTTTACCGCAGCAGAAGGCAGCAACCTTGTTGGCAGTGGATTCCCTCGCTGGACAGACCAAAGGGCATTTGTCTTGGATTCTGGTGAGATGGTTACATGGTATATAGATGCGGATGAATCGTTGTTGGTGATTGACCTCAATCAGTTCAACTGAGGGAGAAAAGAAGTATGACGATTCCGGTGCTTTCAGCTGTTCCGGGGTATTCCGTCCTTAAGAGTTTACGTGGGAGATGGAAACTTTTCCATCTCCCACATTTAAAAATAGGTGCATACACAGAGTTTGAGGAGGATCAAGATGATGCGAGGCCTCTTACGATTGCTTGTTGTCATTGCTGCTTTTATTTACTTTCCCCTTGTGAGTGGGATTGCAGAAGAATCTTCTGCTGATGTAACTTACCTTTACATTGAGGGTAGCAACACCAATGCTATTGATCAGCGATTCGAGGCAGAACACCCAAACGTAGTGATTCGGCATGTGAGCAGCGATACGTATGAAGGCATGACAATTTATGAAGCGATACTTAGTCACTTGGTTACCATCGATGTTTGTTATGCCGATAATACATCTGCTGCTGAAGCGTTTCTGAATAAGGGCTATGCCCTTGACTTGTCACAGTTTCCATCACTAAAAAACATGGCTGATGCCATGTATGAGCCGATACGCAGCTTCGCCTATGTGAATGATGCGCTGGTGATGATCCCCTGCGATATTCAGCTGAACTATGTAATGGAATATCGGGAAGCGGCACTGACGGAGGCCGGTCTGACTGCCGATGATGTTCCACAGACATTCACAGCATTATTGGAGATGATGATAGATTGGAGCCGGGAATATGGCGACAAGCCCGATGTTGTGCCCATTCTGTTTGATGAGAGCCCACACAGTGAACTGCTGCTGTATGCGCTAAACGCCTATATTACCAGCTACAAAAAAGCAGGAGAAGAACTGGCTTTTGATACGGAGGAATTTCGCACCCTGCTGGACCAAGTACAGGAAGCAGCACAAGCGAGTTTTGTGCAGACTGCGGATTACAATCCTGCACGCCTTTTCATGCAAGTGGGTCGTACAGTGCCAGGGATTCATACCATTACATTTCCTCTGCGGGAGAATGAAACGCCTCGCTTTAACGGAAACGTTTCAGGATGGATGATTTACTCGGGAAGTCAGCATGCAGAGCTGGCGGCAGAGTACATTGCATACAGGATGTCGCTTTTGTCTGATGCTGAAAACATTTTGCTCTATGATGGGCAATATGAGCCGGTTGAACGTGATGACTTTCAGGAGCAGAAGAAAAGCTGGGAGCAAAGACGATCCTTACTGGAGCAGCAGCTGTCGGTTGAAACCGATGAAGTCACAAAGCATGACTTGGAAGATCAAATTCAAAAAGTGACGGAGAATATTGAAAATCCGTCTGATACGCTGCGGTATGCAATCACAGTTGCAGAAATCAGTTTTTATCAGCAGGATGTCATTCCGAACATGGGAATCACCTATCAAAATCAGATTACAGAGTCCTCCTTCACCGGTGCTTGGGCACAGACCCTGATCAAGCAGTATGTCAATGGGGTGATCAATAAAGAGGCGTTTATTCGTGAACTGGATCAACGTGTGCAAATGATGCGGATGGAGGAAAATTAAATACGCTATTTTATAACATTTCATGCAACAAAATGGTTCTCTTAAACGTTATATAGAGGAGACAGGAGAAAACGGTCAATGCCCGTTTGCCTTCTGCGCCGTAATCGGGGCAAATGAGTAACGTTAGAGGAGGTGCTGCGTGTATGACTGAGCAACAGGCTTTCGTTGAAAAGCTTTACGTTGAGCACGCAGACTTCCTTGTCCAGTTGTGCCGCAAGCGAACAGGATATAGTCCTTACTGTGCGGACATGATTGACGATTGTGTGCAGGAAACTTTTTTAACGGCACTGACAGCTTATGATTTATTGACACGGCATGAAAATGTGCGAGGGTGGCTTGCGCTGACTTGTATCCATCGCCTCCAGTATGCCATTAGGCAAGAAGAATGTCAGGAGCGGATCATGGCGGCCTTGCTGAGGGAAAGAATAACGGCTGAAAGTTCCGGTTGCAACCCGTTGGAGGAGCAGCAGGAAAGAGATGCAATACGTGAAGAACTTCAAAGGCTGCAATCGCAGCTATCGCCGGAGGAACGTACAATATGGATCGCTTATTTCTGTTATCAACAGACGATGAAGGTGATTGCAATATCACAGGGAATGACAGAGAATCAAGTGAAGTCAGTCATTCGGCGCATCCGGCGAAAGACGGGAGCGTTTTTTCATTGCTGCTTCTATTAGATGGATCGATGAAAAAATAGATGATGGATGGATGTGCGGCGTTCCCTGCACTTTTTTTTGCTCTGTTAAGGTACAATACATAGGTAACACAAAGATAAAGAAAAGAGAACCCAAAT
>JAUMVT010000098.1 GCA_030529995.1 Clostridia bacterium | reverse complement strand
GAACAGATTTTATTCATGCGGGGTGTCCAATTTGCACTTGCAATTTGCGAAGGAAAAGTGGTTATTCCAAATGCATGTTTCAGCGATGAAAAAAGTCTTGATTGGATTTTTGATCCTTTGCCAGAAAAAAGCGTGCTTGCTATTACGACTCAAGGATGCATGCGCAATGGGATCTGCAAGCAGTTATTGTTAAATGGACTGCACGAATTAATTCGATGTAAGAAGCCGACGAAATTAATAGTTTATGGGCTGTTTCCAGACGAATGGCGCGATAAGATGCCAGTTGAAGTAATAACATTTGACTCTTTTTCAAGAACAAGGTGGGTGATCTGAAATGGGACGTGGGCGTGGCGGCTATACTGGTTATGAAATGTGTTATAAAGACTCTGGTGGACATAAAGTAACCGATAAGGGTTCAATCTTTGTTGCGGAACGATATATCGATAAAGGTTATGAAGTCGTTTTTAAACAGACACATGAGCCAAAGAAAACATGTGATCTGCTTATTAAAACATCAGATGACTCAAGAATGGTGAAATATATCGAAGTAAAACGTGTAACCAGCGAAAATTCCAGTAAGTTGGCGACGAATATTGGAGATGCATTTACGCATTTTAGTGCCGAACAGAATGGCACAGCGGCTATATATTTGCCTAATCACCGAAATGGTGAGGGAGCAAGACAATTCGTCATGAAAGGCTTTTTAGAAGCAAAACGCAAGGGATGGGTAAATGGAAAAGTAGAGATATGGTTTAACGACAGAACAAAAATAGAATTGAACTAAGGAGGACATTATCATGGGCAGACTTGGATGCAATTGTGGTGCAATAATGAGCAGCGTGGATTGTCCATCACAGAATTTAATCCACATTTATACAGAACAGGAAGCTACAGAAGCACTTCGGGAGAATCCATCAATTCGATTGTGGGATTTTAGAATAAAACAAAGAAAATATGAATATTGGTTTTGTACAGCCTGTCACCGTGTTCATCAGGTTGATGTGGAGAAAGGAGAATGCATAAAAAGATATCGACCTATTGGGGAATCTTGCAATCAATTAGGAATTATTGGAGTGCCTTTGGGTTGGCAAGAACTCTATGTTATCACCGATACTGAACTGGATAAAATTACGGAACAGGATTTTGCGATTACATTAGGTGCTTATTTACCGCAAATAAAAAGGCGCGTGATGATTTCGCCTGATTATCAAACGGCAAAGGTATTTGACGTCGCTACTGGCTATGAAACAGAGAGCTACATTGCTGAAAATATATCATCCGCAATATAAAATACGCTCCTCCCCGGCATCACCATGCCTTGGGGAGGAGCGCTTGCTTTTACATCCTTTCCGGTGCTTCCATGCCGATCAAGTACAATCCCGTCTTGATCACATTCCGCACAGCCTTGGTCAGCGCCACACGGGCGGCCATGGCGGCGGGGTCGCCGTCCAGAATGCGGTGCTCATAATAGAACTTGTTGTAGCTCTGGGCAATGTCCGTGACCGCACGGGTAATCATGGAAGGCTCGTACTTCTCGGCGGCTTCACGAATCACATCCGGGAAGCGGCCCATGAGCCGCAGGCAGGCCTGAGCCTCATCGTCGGCCAGTGCGTTCCAGTCAGGGGCGGGGAGAGCCAAATCTTCAGCCTTGCGGAGCACGGAGCAGCAGCGCACATGGGTGTACTGCACGTAAGGGCCTGTCTCGCCGTCGAAGTTCAGCACCCGATCCCAGCGGAAGTCAATGTCCTTAATGCGGTTGTTGCTCAGGTCGGCGTACACCACGGCACCAATGCCCACCTGGCGTGCCACATCTTCCTTGTTGGGCAGGTCGGGAGACTTCTCGTTGATAATCTCCAGCGCCTTTTCCTGTGCCTGGGTCAGCAGGTCATCCAAGTATACCACATGACCCTTCCGGGTGGACAGTGCCTGTCCTTCATAGGAAATCATGCCGAAGGCCACGTGAACGCAATTCTTTGCCCAGTCGTAGCCCATCTTTTCCAGCACCTTGAAGAACTGGCGGAAGTGAAGATCCTGCTGGTAAGCCACCACATACAGGCACTTGTCGAAGTGATAGGTGTCCTGCCGGTAGATGGCGGCGGCCAGGTCTCGGGTAGCGTACAGGGTAGCACCGTCGGAACGGAGAATGATGCAGGGGGGCATGCTGTTCTTGGTTTCCTTGCCGTTGGCGTCCTTCTCGGTAAGATCCACCACGGAGGCACCTTCGGAGATGGTCAACAGACCCTTCTCCTTCAGCTCGTTCACCACCCGATCCATCTTGTCATTATAGAAGCTTTCCCCGGCGTAGCTGTCAAAGGTAACACCAAGCAGCTTGTACACACGCTCGGCGTCCCGCAGGGTCAGGGTCTTGAACCAGTTCCACAGACGAAGGGCTTCCTCGTCCCCGTCCTCGATCTTCTTGAACCAGGCACGGCCTTCGTCTTCCAGACTCTTGTCCTTTTCTGCTTCCTCGTGGAATTTTACATACAGCCGCACCAGTTCATCAATGCCGCCCTTTTCTACAGCTTCCTCGCTGCCCCACTTCTTGTAGGCGCAGATCATTTTGCCGAACTGAGTGCCCCAGTCGCCCAGGTGATTGATGCCCACGGTGGTGTAGCCCAAGTGATCATAAATGCGGCGCAGGCTGTGACCAATCATGGTGGTGGACAGGTGACCGATGTGGAACCGCTTGGCAATGTTGATGGAAGAATAATCCAGGCACACCGTCTTTCCCTTGCCCAGGTCGGAAGCACCGTACTTCTCTCCGGCGGAAAGGACAGCCTCCACGGTCTCTTCAGCAAAATGCACCCGGTTCAGGAAGAAGTTCAGGTAGCCGTTGACCGCTTCCACCCGGGCAACGTCCTCGTGCTTCCAGTTTTCTGCCACGGCCTTGGCGATCATGGGAGGTCCCATCCGCAGTGCCTTGGCCAGCCGGAAAACAGGCAAGGCATAATCGCCCAGGGCAGGATCCGGCGGCACGGCCAGCAGGGGACGGATTTCTTCCGCCGTCAGCAGACCTTGGGCGTCGGGCCATGTATCATGCATCGCATCCGCAGCCAGGGATGCGATTTGGGTCATCATATCCATATCGTACAGCGCTCCTCGCTTCAATAGTTGCCCTTTATTTTAGCACATTTGGCCGATGGGCGCAACGTGACAGAAACATTTTCCACTGCTTCTCATGTAGGAGTGTCAAGCATAGGTTACACATAGGGCAGCGGAGAGAAGTCAAGGGA
>JAUMVT010000051.1 GCA_030529995.1 Clostridia bacterium | reverse complement strand
ACATCACTATGGATTTTTCTTTTTAAGTGTCCAACTTCATTTTACAATCAACCTCCCTTTCTTCTTGATATTTTAGGGCGGAAACGCCCTTTTTGTTTTTGTGTTAAAACTTGTTGACAAAGAAACAAGTTTGATGTATATTTGTATCCGTGGAAACAAGTTGCGAGGTGGTTCACATGCATACAGCGCTGATGAATTTATTCGCGCAGTACATGGAGAAGCAGGAAGTACTCTCCAAGCTTACGGGCGACGAGCGATTGCATGGCTATCATTATTCGGAAATTCATACGATAGCGGCTATCGGTGATCTTGAATCTCCAAATGTAACCAGCATAGCAAGCCATATGCACGTTACAAGAGGCGCAATCAGCAAGATCACAAAAAAACTTCTGGCACACAACCTAATCGAGACGTATCAGCAGGAGGGAAATAAACAGAAGATCTTTTTCAGACTGACACAGAAAGGACGTTTCCTGTACGACGAACACCAGAAACGACACAATTTATGGCTAGAAAGAGACAATTCCTTTATCAGTCAGTTTGATGACAAAACCCTAGAACAAGTTAAATCGTTCATGCAGTCATTTAATGATTACCTTGAGACACAAATTCATGAACTAGGAGGAAGCACGGATGAAGATTGATGTCACATTAAAAATTACGCCCAAGATGGTGACTGACGCACAGGGTAATGAGAAAAAGACGTTGGTTGGACATTTGGGCACACATTTTGATGTAATGGATAAAGAATTTCCCTTGGCCTATACGGAAAGAGCCGGCATTGTATTCGATGTCAGCAGCGTAAAGGGCAGAGACATCGATGTGGATGATATCCATTTAGATCAGGTGAATGCAAAAATGTTTGTGGCCTTTTATACCGGCTTTATCGAAGAAGAGGACTATGGAACAAGAAAGTATTTTACGGAGCATCCGCAGTTGTCAAAAAAACTAATCGAGGCACTGCTGCAGAAGGAGATTTCCATCATCGGTGTGGATTTCGCAGGCGTCAGGAGAGGGAAAGAGCATACGCCTACGGATCAGTACTGTGCAGACCATGGGGTATTCATCATCGAAAATTTGTGCAATCTGAAGAAGGTGTTAGAAAGCGGCGGAAAAATGATGGTTCATACCTATCCGATGCATTATGCGGAAATAACAGGACTGCCTTGCCGGGTTATCATGGAAGTTCAGCCATGAATATTCGCAAAATGTTCCTCAGGTACTGGCAGAATCCTGCCAAATCTGCTATACTACCCCGGATGGATGTGTGAACATCCCGAAACATTGCAATCATGGACGGAGCATCTCCGCCCTGCGTGAAGGAGAATCACCATGAAAGAACCGATCCTGCTGATTCTTGCAGCCGGCATGGGCAGCCGCTACGGCGGACTGAAGCAAATCGATCCCGTGGGTCCCTGCGGTGAGGTCATTCTGGATTACAGCATTTTTGACGCCCGCCGGGCAGGCTTTAAGCGGGTCATCTTCCTCATTAAGCATGAGATTGAGGAGGACTTCCACCGGATTGTGGGTCAGCACATCGAGCCCTTCATGGAGGTTCGCTATGCCTTCCAGCAGCTGGATATGCTGCCTGCTCCCTACACCGTGCCGGCAGGGCGTACCAAGCCTTGGGGCACCGGTCATGCGGTGCTGTGCTGCAAGGATCTGATTGACGCGCCCTTTGCGGTCATCAACGCCGATGATTATTACGGTATCTCCGCCTTCAAGGAAGCCTATGACGCCCTGTCCGCCATGGAGGATACCGATCCCGCTCATTACATGATGGTTGGCTACCATGTGGAAAACACCCTCAGTGACAACGGTCACGTATCCCGGGGTGTATGCACGGTGGATGAAAACGGCATGCTGACCGATGTGTGCGAGCGTACCCACATCATCAAAACTACGGACGGCCCCCTATACACCGAGGACGGGGAAACCTATCACCGAATTCCTGCCGGCACCTTAGTCAGCATGAATCTGTGGGGCTTCACCCCCAACTTTGTGCAGGCACTGGAGCGGGACTTCCCTGCCTTCCTGGAGGATGCGCTGGCAGACAATCCCCTGAAGGCGGAATTCTTCCTGCCTACGGAAGTCAACACCCTGCTCAGTGCCGAGGAAGCCACGGTGCAGGTGCGCTCCAGCCATGATCGCTGGTTCGGCGTAACCTATCAGGAAGATAAGCCGGTGGTAGCGCAGGCCGTGAAGCGGATGGAGGACGACGGACTCTATCCCCGGGGACTGTGGTCAAGCGAGCAGTAATCCATCGTCGACAATGATCAGGCTATACCCCTGCTTCGAAAGCGGAGCAGGGGCTTTTCCATGCCATCAGGCTTTGCCGATTGGGGCAAAGAAGGAATTTATACCGCCGATGTCGAATCATCTGACCCAATGAAGGAGGGGATGGCACCATGCAGGATCGGATTGTGGTGATCAACACCGGAGACGGCGCATGCGGCAGTCTGGCACGAAAACTCCGTGGAGAGCACGTGTATTGCCGGGTGCTGACCATGACGGATGCCTTGAAGGATCTCCAGACCCCGGGAGCGAAGGGCATTCTGATTCCCGGAGGGAGCCGGGGCGAAGCCGGTACAGGCCTCGATTGGTCGGCGCTGCTGTCCCTTGATCTGCCGCTGCTGGCCATGGGCGATGCGGCGCTGGGGCTGTGCCTCCATGCGGGCGGCACTTTGGGAGAAAAGAAGGACACCCCTACCGTGGCGCAGGTGCAGTACCCCTTGGCGGATCCTCTTTTTGATCAGGTGGAGCCGGGTGAACGGTATCTGACGAACCTGCGCACCATGCTGCTGCCGGAGGGCGCGCATCCTGCTGCGCAGGCGCAGGAAGGCGTGCTGGGCTTCCGCCTGGGTGAAAAGCCGGTGTACGGCCTGGCCTTCCATGTGGAGCAGAACGACCCGGACGGCATGGGGCTGCTGATGAACTTCTGCCAACAGGTCTGCGGATGTGACCCTTGGTGGGAGCCAAAGCTGGTGATTGAGCAGGCACACCGGGAAATGGAAGCGCTCATCGGTGACGGTGAAGCTGTTTGCGCCCTTTCCGGCGGCGTGGACAGCGGCGTGTGCGCCGTGATGGGCAACATGGCGCTGGGGCATCGGCTCCATTGCCTGTTTGTGGATACAGGCCTGATGCGTGAAGGAGAAAGCGACCGGGTCACCCAGTATTTTCAGGAGACCATGGGCCTGAACTTTACACGCATTGATGCCTCTCACCGGGTTATGGCGGCGCTGGCAGGGGTGACCTCCGCCAAGGAAAAAGAGCAGCGGATGACGGATTGTCTCTGTCAGGTGCTGGCGGAAGAGGTACAGAAAATCGGCCATGTAAAGCTGATTCTTCAGGGCACCAACTACAGCGACAGCCTGCTGGGCGGCACCATCATGGCGGATGGGCAGACCCCGGACGGGATTCCCATTCTCGCTCCTCTACGGGAGCTGTTTAAGAGCGAGGTTCGGGACATTGCCGAGGAGCTTGGGTTTGCCTCTTGGATGATTCACCGTCAGCCTTTCCCGGGCACAGGGCTTGCCCTGCGCATTTTCGGCGAAGTGACGGAAGAGAAGCTGACCATTCTTCGCCAAGCCGATGACGTTTTCCGGGAAGAATTAAAGCAGAGCGGACAGTCACGGCGGCTGTGGAAGTATTTTGCCGTGCTGGCGGAGGATCCTGCCGGGCAGCAGGAACAGCCCTATGTGGTGATTCTCCGGGCGGTGCAGGCAGTGGAAGGTGCTTCCGCCATGGCATCCCGTGTATCCTATGATGTGCTGGAGCGGGTGTGTCAGAGCATTCGGCAATCCAGTCCCAAGGTACGCCGGGTGCTGTATGATTTGACGCCCTCCCGTGACAGCAGCGAGATTGAGTGGCACTAAAAGCATGATCCTCCCTGAAAAGGATTTCTATTGATTACCAGGAAAGAAGGCTCCCCCATGTTCATCGCAGATACCCATTCCGATACGCTTTATGCCCTTGGGGTGACTCACGAACAGCATCCCATGATTACCCCGGAACGGCTGAAGCAAGGCGGCATCACCCTGCAAACCTTCGCCCTGTGGACAGGCCGAGACGGCAACAAGGGGGACTATGAAGCCATTGTGGCTGCCGAAATGGAGCAAGTGCCCGGCTGCCTTGCCAAGGGACTGAAGCAGGTGGACGACCCTTCGGAAGCTATGGAAGGAGAAAATGCCTTCATGCTTTCCATTGAGGGCGGCGAGGTGTTTGAGAAAGATCTGTCCACGGTGGCAGCATGGCGGCAAAAAGGTGTGCGCATGGCGGCTCTGCTGTGGAATAACGACAATCAGCTGGGTTACCCTGCCAAGCATGGGGACAAGCGCGGTCTGACGGACTACGGCGTCGCCGTGGTGAAGGAAATGCAGCGGGTAAAGATGGCAGTGGACACTTCCCACCTGAACGAGACCGGGTTCTACGACATCTTTGCCAAGACCAACCATGCTCCTCTGGCTTCCCACAGCTGCTGCAAAGCGCTGTGCGATCATCCCCGGAACCTGACGGATGATCAGCTGCGCCTCTTGATTCGCAATGGCGGCTACGTTGGCGTGAACTTCTACCCATACTTCCTCTCCGATGACGGAAAGGCAGACGTGAAGCGTGTGGCAGAGCACATTGACCACATCTGCCAGATGGGCGGCGAAAAGATTGTGGGCTTCGGTTCCGACTTCGACGGCATTGAGGTCACCCCGGACGGGCTGGAAAACCCGGCACTGGTGCCCAACCTGCTGGAAGAACTGCGCCGCCGCGGCTACACGGAAGAAGCCGTGGAAGGCGTAGCCGGAAAGAACCTGCTTCGTTATTTTGAAAATTTGTAAACTTGTAAAAAACAAGGCGGTGCAATATTGCCGCCTTGTTTTTATGTGAAAAGAAGCGCACCACTTATAGTCGATCCAGTTCCTCCATCATTGCCTTGCGACGCCGATATTCGATGCGCCATGTCTTGGCCATTTCATCGACAACAGATTCCCCTCCCGGGATTTTACGCATGTGCTTCAGCATTGCCACCTATTCACGATATATCGTTCGATCTGCCACGTTACGCGCATCAGCGTTGTGCGTCTCGACGTATTTCTTCAGTACCTGCTCGGGATACTGCTTCACCAATACACCCTCATATTTTTTCAGCAGATAGATCCCCGGATTTTTCACTACGCACTTCAGCAGACGATCGAATAATCCTTCATCCGCATACAATGCAGCCATGCTTGTCTGCTGCGGCAGCGACGTAAAAAGCCTTTCCCGTTCTGCCGGCCAAGTCTCAGTTTCAAATAGATTCCGATACTCATGATAAGCATCCATATCCCCGGAGAGATTTCCGTGACAATCTTCCACAGTTCATCCCGATATTCATCCTTCCAGCCGAGTGCGGCATAGGCATTCTTAAGCTGCATATGGGCGCATTATAACATGGGTCGGTTGTCTTGGGCAAGGTACGTCTTCTGCCCTTGCCACTATGAAATTGATGAGTAACTCATCATTCAACTCATATCTTTCATTTGCCTCGCAACTGTCTTATCATAAGCATGTCAGCTGAGCCAAGAAGCTCAGATAAAAGGAGGAAATGACGATGATGAATGAACATGTTGTGAATCTGCTCAAGACCGGTATGTGGGATCTGGCTACCTGTGCCAATGGCGAACCCAACGTGGTGCCTGTTGCCTTCAAGGACGTAACCCCCGACGGCAAGCTGGTGGTAGGCGATGTATTCCTGGACACCACCCTAAAGAACATCTCCGCCAATAACGGCAAGATCGCTATTTCCGTTTACGATGCACAGAAGCTGGAAGGCTATCAGGTGAAGGGCACCGCCCAGTACGTTACCGAAGGCGACGTGGTTGCTGCCTTCAAGGCCATGGTGGAAAAGATGTTCAACGGTGCTGCTACCGCTAAGGGAGCCCTGATCATCACCCCCGAAAAGGTGATCGTTACCACCCCCGGTGCCAACAACAAGAAGGAACTGTAATTTTTTGAGCGGGTGCCGATACGTGCCCGCTCAATATTTTCTCATCCGCTTGCAGGAAGCCGAAGTTCCCGCTATAATCGTAGGATGAAAGGGAAGGTGTCAGCCATGTATCAACGGAAGCTGGAAAAGGACATCCGCTGCCCTCTGGAATACGGCATGGAGCTGTTCGGCGGCAAGTGGAACTCCCGCATTATCTGCGTGCTGGCCACCCTGGGCACCCTGCGTTACAGCGAGCTTCGCCGGGAAATGGGCAACATCACGGATGCGGTGCTGGCCGCAACGCTGAAAGAGCTGATTGCTGGCGGCATGGTAGAGCGCAAGTCCTATGACGAAATTCCGCCCCGGGTGGAATACTCCCTGACGGAGAAAGGTGCTTCCGTGGTGCCGATTCTGCAGAGCATCTGCCAATGGGCCGGCGTCTTCTACAAAGAGGAAGAGGACACCCCCATGGTTCAGTGCCAGAAGTGCGACCATCGATAAATTGCATCACCATTGAAAGAGGGAACCGACACGCTGCCGGTTCCCTCTTGCTTGTTATCAGCAACAATTATGCCTGATCCGCTTCGTCCTTTGCCTGAAGGCTCAGTTCAATGAACGCCTGAATCTGGGAGATGTTCAGGAAATACTCGTCCCCAGTTCCCCGGTCGTGACTGCCGTGAGCCAGCACGGTCAGCAGCACCGGGTTCTTTTCGTCCGCACAGGCCTGCATACGCACGGCGAACTTCTTGCCATGGTAGGGCGGCACGTTATTGTCCATCTCCCCGGTCTGCACATAGACCCAGGGATAGACCGTGCCTTCCTTCACATGATGGTAGGGCGAATAGGAGTACATGTACTTGAAGGTTTCTTCATCCTCCAGGGGATCCCCGTACTCGGTCACGTACATCATGCCCCGGTCATCATTGCGGAAGCGCAGCATATCCGTGTGAGGCACGCTGGCAATCACTGTGCCGAACAGGTCAGGGCGCATGGTGGTAATGGCCGTCATCAGCAAGCCGCCATTGGACAGACCTGTGGCAATAATCTTCTCCGGGCAGGTCCAATGCTGGCGCACAAGGTATTCCGCAATGTCGATGAAGTCCGTAAAGGCGTGCTTCTTTTGGTTGAACATGGCGCCTTCATGCCACTTCTTGCCATACTCAAGGCCGCCACGGATAATGGCATGGGCGTACATCCGTCCCATCCGTGCCCACTCTGTCAGCTTGTAGCAGGTCACATACTCAATGGCTGTGGGATTGTTGGAGGCAGCATATCCGCCATAGCCGTAAATCAGGGTGGGAATCTTCCCGTTGGGCTGCAAATCCTTTTGATGGACAAGGTATACCGCAATCTGCTGACCGTCCCGAGCCGGCAGGAAGCACTGATCCACCGTCAGATCATCACACTGCTCCGGTGCCTTGGTAATGCACTTGACTTGCAATGTGTTCACGTCCAGCCCGTAAACAGCCTTTTCCATCAGGAAGCTTTGGAAAGAGAAATACAGCTGATCCGCCTGGGATGCAGTGCCAGCCTCCGCAAACATGGCATGACCGTACCGATCCGGGAGGGCAATGGTCTGCTTCTTTTCCCCGTCCATGGTATATGCCTGGACTTCAGTGCAGCCGTCCCGCTCATAAACCGCAATCAGCCCTGCCTTCGTTACAAAGCAGTCTGTCAGCAGGCAGTTCTTCTCCGGAATAACCTCCACTGCATCAGTAAGCAGGCAATTCTTGTGGGACAGCTGCGCCTTATCAATGGCCGCTACCTTGCAGAAGTCTGCTCCTTTGTTGGTGGTGAAGTACAGCTTATCCCCCTGCATGCCGATAAACTTCCATGTACCTACCCCATCATTCAGGTGGGTCACGTGTCCCTCGGCATCCTGCCAGATGACCTGAATGTCCACGTAGGTATTCATGGCATCCATGAGGATACCGCCGTCCGGGCCTTCATACACGTCAATCCACACCGCATCGCCGGGATGCTCATAAACCGGCTCTTGTTTGCCTGCCTGCCAGTCATACCGATAGACGGTATTGATATTGCGGTGATGGGCGGTATCCACCACGGCAGCGTCGTAAAGGACATAGCGGCCGTCCGCCGTCCAGGTCATGCCAAACAGATCATCCAGGCAAGCCAGTTCCTTCTTTTCCGCATCGTTCCACAAGATCACCGCACACCGGGGATGCCCGTGAAGCACGCCGAGAATGGCATAAACGGGCTCCTTGGCCGGGCAGGGATATACGCCGTAAATGTTCATGCGGTTGTTGAAGGTTAACCCATTGGCAATCACGTGATGAACGGAATAGTCATCGTTCAAGGCGACAATTTCGCTCAGTCCGCCGGGTAAGGAACGAACGGCGGCAATCTTTCCGCCTGCCTCCTCCACGGATGCAAGATCCGTCAAGGGCTTTTCCGCGCGGAGCTTCGCTTCCCGTGCAGCAAGGTCAAAGCTCGGATGTGCGGCAAAGAAGGCCTTGGTATACGCATTCTCTGCCTGCACAATGGCCTTGGTTTCCTCGCTGTCCCGCTGCTCAAGATAACGGTAGGGATCCGTAACTTCCACGCCGAAATAAGTATCAACCACCGGCTTAACCGGAACCTTCGGATAATTGCGGCTCATGGTATCAGCTCCTTACTCATTCATCATAAATTCCTGGGGATGATGGCACGCCACCTGATGATCATCACTGCCTGTCAGCACCGGCATTTCCTGCGAGCACTTTTCCGTTGCATAGGGGCACCGGGTGCGGAAGCGGCAGCCGGATGGGGGATTGATGGGACTGGGAATCTCCCCTGTCAGCAGCTTATCCTTCCCCATGGCCTTCTTGCCGATTTGCGGCGTAGCGTTCAGCAGAAATTTCGTATAGGGATGCATAGGATGGGCGTAGATCTCCTCAGTGGTGCCGATTTCGCAGATTCGTCCCAAGAACATGACGCACACCCGATCGGAAATATAGTGCACCACGCTCAGGTCATGGGAGATGAACAGATAGGTCAACCCCAGCTCTCGCTGCAGCCGCTTGAGCAAATTCAGGGTCTGTGCCTGAATGGACACGTCCAGTGCACTGACAGGCTCATCGCACACTACCAGCTCAGGACGAAGGGCAATGGCTCTGGCAATGCCCACACGCTGGCGCTGTCCGCCGGAAAACTGATGGGGATACCGATGCAAATGCTCCGGATTAATGCCTGTCTTCTGCGCCAGATCCAGTACCATTTCCTGCTGTTCCTTCTGGCTGTAGCCTGCCGCGCGCAGGGGCTCGCAAATGCTCTTTTCAATAGTAAACCGGGGATCCAGGGATGCGTAAGGATCCTGAAAAATCAGCTGCATATGCCGGCGAAACAGGCGCAGCTCTTTCTTCTTCAGTGCCGTCAGCTCGGTGGTGCCGAAGCGAACGGAGCCGCTGTCAGGCTCAATGAGGCGAATCAGCAGCCGTCCCAGGGTGGACTTGCCGCAGCCGCTCTCCCCCACCAGGGAAAGGGTTTCTCCCTTGTAAATCTGCAGGCTTACATCCGTCACAGCCTGTACCTGGCCGTTAGGTGCCTTAAAGGTTTTGGTCAGGTTCTTCGCTTCCAGTAATACTTCCTGCGCCATCACTCCGCCCCCTTTAGCCCTTTTTCGTAGCGGAAGCACCGCACGGTATGCCCCGGTATAGGCTCATACAAGTCAGGATGCTCTGCCCGGCAGCGATCCCCTGCATAGGGGCACCGGTCGCAGAAGCGGCATCCCGCAGGCACATGCTGCAAATCCGGCACCATGCCGGGAATGTTCTCCAGCTCCTGCACCTTCTTCTGCATGGTGGGCACAGACTGAATCAAGCCGTTGGTGTAGGGGTGCAGCGGATGCTCAAACAGGGCATCCGTCTCTGCATGCTCCACAATTTCACCCAGGTACATGACGTTCACGTCATCGCACAGCTCCGACACAATGCCCAGATTATGGGTGATCATGAGGATGGAGGTGTCGAAGTGCTCCTTCAGATCCCGCATCAGCTGCAAAATCTGCGCTTCAATGGTTACGTCCAAGGCGGTGGTAGGTTCGTCCGCAATCAGCAGCTTAGGGTTGCAGATCATGGCCATGGCAATGCAGATTCGCTGTCTGAGCCCACCGGAAAGCTGGAAGGGATACGCCCTGTACCGTGCCTCGGCATCCGGCACGCTGACGGCGTTCAGAATCTCAAGCACCCGCTTTTTCCGCTCCGCATTGTTCAGGTTCGTGTGCAGAATCAGCACCTCTTCAATCTGCTTGCCTACCCGCACCACAGGGTTCAAGGCTGTCATAGGCTCCTGAAAAATCATGGAGATGCTCTTGCCGGTCATCTTCCGCATTTGCTCCGGGGTGAACTTGGTAATATCCTCTCCCTCGAAAATCATTTCACCGCCGGATACGGAAATGTTGGACGCCAACAGCCCCATGATGGACATAGCCGTCATGGATTTGCCGCATCCGCTTTCCCCCACCAGCCCCACCACGGAGTGAGGGGGAATATCCAGATTCACACGATTCACCGGGTAGGTGATTTGATCCCCATTGCGAATGGAAATTTCCAAGTCACGAATGGAAAGAAGCATTTCATTCATCATCAATAACCAGCCTTTGAACAGGATTCAGCACAGGTATGAAGCTCCGCCGCACGGGACTTCATACCTGGGTTGATGCCCGAGGGATGAAGGTATTCCCCCATCCCCCGGGCAGATGCAGGCGTATTAGTCCTGGAAGTAGGCCTTCCACAGGTAAATGCGATAGGTGGCAGGCACGCAGGCATCAATGCCCTGCAGCTTGGCGCTGCCCACAATCTTCGACTGGATGTCGTACAGGGGCACATACTGGGACAGATCCCGTGCAGCCTCGATGGCAGCCAGGGTGTAGGGCTCACGCTCGTCGTCATCCCAGGTTTCGGCTGCCTTCTGCAGGTTGGTGTCATAAGCTTCGTTGGACACGCTCAGACCATACATGTTATAGAAGCCGTCGGTTGCGAAGTAGCTGAGCATTTCCTCGGGAGAGGAGTAAGCCACGCCGAAGTCCGCAATGGTGATGCCCACGGTGGCATCGTACCACATGTCGTAATAGGTAGAGGATTCCACAATGTTCAGATCGCTGTTGATGCCGATGGCCGTCAGGTCAGCCTGCACGGAAAGGCCGGCCATT
Organism: Clostridia bacterium; assembly: GCA_030529995.1. Taxonomy (GTDB): domain Bacteria; phylum Bacillota; class Clostridia; order Christensenellales; family Aristaeellaceae; genus CAKUFA01. Next base: position 8,459 of record JAUMVT010000051.1, on the reverse strand, counting down.
TCCTGATCGGGGGTCACGGTAATCGTCAGGGTAGAACCATCGTAGTTGGAAGCGGCCAGATGCTCCTTGGCAGCCTCCACATCATACTGGTACACAGGCACCTTGCTGGCATAGCGACCCATCAGCTTTTCGCTGTAGTAGTTGGTGGCAGGGGTTGCTTCGTGACCCATGTAAGCAGCCACGTTTTCACGGTTCACTGCTTGGTTCACTGCCAGTGCCAGCTCGTTGTCGCTGTTGAAGGGTTCTCCCCACAACAGCAGCGTCTTGCAGGCCCAGCCGGCACAGGTGTACACGGTGAAGTTCTCACTTGCAGCGATCTGCACATCGCTTTCGGTCATGGTCATTTCAATGAGCTGGGCTTCGTCATTTTCCAGTGCTACCAGTGCCACTGCGCTGTCCAGAGGCACCCGGACTTCCACAGTCTTAATGGCAGGCGTACCCTGGAAGTAATCTTCCCGAGCCTTCAGCACCACATAGTTGGTCACAGCGTCAAAGGATTCCACCGTGTATGCGCCGGAGCCCACAGGGTTCTTGGCGAATTCGTCCTCGTGGCCATCACGAGCCGTGGGAGAAACGATGGGCAGATAGTCCGTGCAGAAAGGAATGATGGAAGAGTAGGATGCATACTTATAAATCTTAAAGGTATAGTCATCCACCTTCTCAATGTCCTTGATCACGGTAGAGTAGGTGTAGCCCCAGGAGCTCATCTTCAGTGCAGACTGGTAGCTGTAGATCACGGCATCGGTGTTCACAGGCGTACCATCGGAGAAGGTCACGTCGTCCCGGAGGGTCACGGTATAGTAGGTGCCGTCCTCACTCAGGGACCATTCCTTGGCCAGCATGCCGTGGTAATCACAGTTTTCATCCCGCTGCCACAGGTTGTCAAACACATTGCTCATCACAATGTTGTCCATGTCGATGGTATCGGCATAGGGATCCAGATTTTGCGACTTGAGGGAAGGGATAACAACCAGAGTTTTGCCCTCATCCTCAGCAGAAGCGAAGGTGACCAGTCCCATGGCCAGCATCATGGCCAGAGCAAGTGCGAGAAGCCTTTTCATCGTCGGATTCCTCCTTTTGTTGTATACAGACCGGTTGTGCCGGTTTGCAGCTTATTTCCTGCGGCGGGGGTCAATGGCGTCTGCCAGACCGTCTCCCACCAAGTTAAAGCACAGCGCCGTCAGCACCAGCGCAAGGCCGGGGAAAATGGCCATGGATGGGTTGGTGCGCATGTACTTCATGGCATCAGAAAGCATGTTGCCCCACTCTGGAGTGGGAGGCTGAATGCCCATGCCGATGTAACTCAACCCGGCAGCAGACATGATGGTGGAAGCAATACTCATCATGGCATCCACCAGAATGGGACCGATGGCATTGGGCAGGATGTGGTGCATCACAATGAACCGGTCGGTGGAGCCGCTGGCACGGGCTGCCTCGATAAAATCCTGCTGGGCAACGCTCAGCACTACGGAGCGGACAATCCGGGTATATCCCGGCACACTGGCAATGGACAGGGCAATGATCATGGGCTCCAATCCCCGCCCCATCACCGTAACAATCATGAGCAGCAGGAGCATGTAAGGGATGCACATCAAGGCATCCATGATTCGCATCAACACCGAATCATACACGCCCCCGTAATAAGCGGCGGTAGCGCCCAGGATGCAGCCAATGGCCATGGAAAAGAAGGTGCAGCCGATACCGAAGATCAGGGAATACCGGGTTCCGTACAGCACCCGGGCAAACAGATCCCGGCCTGCACTGTCCGTGCCGAACCAATGAGCAGCACTGGGACCCTGCAGACGTTCCGCCGGGTTCATGCCGATAACCTGGGTGTTATAATCAATGAAAAAGTCACAGCCAATGGCTACCAGCATAATCAGCACCAGCACCACAGCCGCAATCAGTGCCAGCCGATTGGCCTTAAAGTTTCGCCAAATATCGCCGCCATGGCTTCCGGTGGCTTTGGTCACGTATTTCTTCCGCTTGACAAACATCAGAAGCCTCCTTTAATACTTGGCGCCCACCCGGGGATCCAGCACGGCGTACAGCAGGTCAACCACCAGCATCACCACCATAAACATGGCGGCAATGAAGATGGTGGAGCCCATAATCACCGGCACATCCTTGCTCTGGATGGCGGAAAGAATGCTCTCGCTGAAGCCCGGGAGGCCGAATACCTGCTCAGTAATCATGGCACCGCCCAGCAAGCCTGCGAAGCTCATACCCAGCTGGGTCACTACGGGCATCAGGGCATTGCGAAGAGCGTGGCGGAAGATAATCCGGGAGGGTTTGCATCCCTTGGCACGGGCGGTACGGATGTAGTCCTGCTCCAAGGCTTCCAGCATGGTGGTGCGGGTCATGCGGGACAGGTAGGCCGCTGACGGCAGTGCCAGCGTCAGCACCGGCATGATGTAGCCCGTCCAGTCCTTGATGCCGTTGGAAGGCAGCCATCCCAGCCGAAGGGAGAAGATGAGAATCATCAGTACACCTAAGAAAAAGCTGGGCACTGATCCCAGCAGCATGGCCAGCACCGTGGTCACGCCGTCCGCTACGGAGTGCTTTTTCACTGCGGAAAGAATCCCCGACGGAATGCCTACCAGTGCGCTGACCGCACAGGCCAGCAGTGCCAGCAGCGCCGTTACACCGAATTTCGGCAGCAGCAAGTCGAACACCGGTACAGAATGCTTGTAGCTATCCCCAAAGTCTCCTTCCAGAAAAATGCCTTTCAGGTACTTGATAAACTTCACCGGCAGAGAATCATACCAGCCCAGCTGTTCATTCAGGGCAATCACCTGCTCTTCCTTGGCATTCATGCCCAGAATAATCCGGCCGGGAGAGCTTGGAATAAAACTGAGGATCACAAAAATAATCGCAATAATCAAAATCAGGGTGGGAATTATCATCAAAATCCGCTTGCCTGCATACTTCAGCATCCTGTCGCCATCACTCCCTGCGGATACGGATGCATATCCGTGTCCCAAAAATGAATGTTGTTATTGTATCATCATTTTTTCTGCCGCTCAACCAGATTCGCCATCCAGTACACGAAAAAAACGACAAGAAAAAAACAAAAAGTAATGCCCAGGGCGCAGGTCACAGCGGAACATCCGTGACTCGTGCCTTGGGCATGGTTTTTTCATATTTGAAGGAATGCCGATTGCTTAGTTCTTCAGGGAATTCAGAGGCGCAGGAATCCGTCCGCCACGGGCGATGAAGGCCTCGTTGCCGTAGGGATTCACCGGCATCACCGGAGCAAAGCCCAGCAGACCGCCAAACTCCACCACGTCTCCTGCCTTTTTCCCGGGGGCAGGAATAACACGAACCGCCGTGGTCTTGTTGTTGATCATGCCGATGGCCGCCTCATCCGCAATAATGCCGGAGATGGTCGCCGCACTGGTATCCCCGGGAATGGCAATCATGTCCAGTCCAACGGAGCATACGCAGGTCATGGCTTCCAGCTTTTCGATGGTCAAGGCACCGGCAGAAGCCGCCTCAATCATGCCGATGTCTTCGCTGACGGGAATGAAAGCGCCGGACAGCCCGCCCACGTGGTTGGAGGCCATGACGCCGCCCTTCTTCACCGCATCATTCAGCAGTGCCAGCGCCGCCGTGGTGCCGGGTGCGCCGGCCATTTCCAGACCCATTTCCGTCAGGATATGGGCAACGCTGTCGCCCCGTGCAGGGGTAGGCGCAAGGGACAAATCCACAATGCCGAAGGGAATGTTCAGCCGCTGGGAGGCTTCCCGTGCCACCAGCTGACCCACTCGGGTGATCTTGAAGGCAGTCCGCTTAATGGTCTCCGCCACCACATCGAAGGGCTGACCCTTTACCTGCTCCAGTGCCGTCTTCACCACGCCGGGACCGGACACGCCCACGTTAATGGCGCATTCCGGCTCGCCCACGCCGCAGAAAGCACCAGCCATGAAGGGATTATCCTCCACTGCGTTGGCGAAAACCACCAGCTTGGCACAGCCCAAGCCGTCCTGCTCGGCGGTCATCTCCGCCGTCTTCTTGATGATCTCGCCCATTTCCCGCACGGCGTTCATGTTAATGCCTGCACGGGTGGAGCCAACGTTGACGGAGGAGCACAGCCGCTCCGTTTCCGCCATAACTTCCGGGATGGAGGCCAACAGCCGCTCGTCTGCGGCGGTAGCCCCCTTTTGCATCAGGGCAGAGTACCCGCCAAGGAAGTTGACCCCCATTTCATGGGCTGCTTTATCCAGCCAGCGGGCAATCGGCCGGGGATCAGCCTGACAAATCAGGCTCACCGGGGTGACAGAGATCCGCTTATTCACAATCGGAATGCCCAGCTCCATCTCAATGGCTTCGCCGGTCTTTACCAGATTGCTGGCCACGCGGCAGATTTTATCGTAAACCCGCCGGCCGCACTTCTCCCCGTCCGCGTCGGAGCAGTCCAGCAGATTGATGCCCAGGGTAATGGTGCGAATGTCGAAATTCTCTTCCTGAATCATCCGCATGGTTTGGAGGATTTCGCCGGTTTCAATCACGTTCTGTTCCTCCTTAAATGCGGTGCATCGCGTCGAACAGATCCATGCGCTGCATGTGAATGGCCATCTTCAGCTCCTCGCCCACAGGCTGAAGCTCCTGATTGATGCCCGCAAAGTCCCGCTTGGCGCCGTCAATATCCACCACCATCATCATGGTAAAATAACCGCTGAGAATGGTTTGGGAAATATCCAGAATATTTACATTCAGCTCACTGAGCTTGGTGGCCACTTTGGCGATAATGCCGGTGGTATCAACCCCGGTCACGGAGATCAAAGCCTTGGTCATAGCGCATTCCTCCTCCTTGTCACTTGCCCTCCACTATAGCTTTTCCTTCAATCTTTGTCAAGGAAAAGGGAAGGGCGCCGATGTACTTTGCATGTTTTCTCCACGACGCTTGCAAATCCCTTCCTCATGCCGTATGATAAGGAAGCGAAAAACCAACCGAAACACGAGGAGGCGGTATCCTTGCAGAAGCAGGTGCTGGCCATTCATGATCTCAGCTGCGTAGGACGCTGCTCCCTGACGGTGGCGCTGCCGGTGCTTTCCGCCTGCGGACTGCATACTTCCGCCCTGCCTACCGCCCTGCTTTCCACCCACACGGGGGAATTCACCGGCTACACCTGCCTGGATCTGACTCAGGAAATGAAGAAGATTGCCGCCCACTTCGCCGCTCTGCCCCTCCGCTTTGACGGGCTGTACACCGGCTTTCTCGGCTCCTTTGAGCAGATTCGGCTGGTTGGCGATGTGCTGGAGAAGTACCATCAGCAGAACACCCTGACCCTTGTCGACCCCGTGATGGCGGATCATGGCCGGCTGTACGCCACCTATACCCAAGCCATGGCGGAAGGAATGGGAGAATTGTGCCGGCTGGCGGATGTGATCGTGCCCAACCTGACGGAGGCCTGCATCCTGCTGCACCGCCCCTACGATCCTGCCCCCGGTTGGGATGCCGTTCGAGACATGATGGAGGAGCTGTGCCAACGCTTCGGCTGCAAGCAGGTGATCATCACCGGAGTGGAGCAGCATGGGCTGCTGGGTGCCTCCGGCTTCTGCGCCGCCACGGGAGAAACCGCCTTTGCCGGCGGGGAAAAACTTCCCGGCATCTTCTACGGCACAGGAGATGTGCTGGCCAGCGGTCTCATGGGTGGCCTGATGCGTGGACTGACTTTGGAAAAAGCTCTCCATGCTGCCGTCCGCTTCACCCATGCCGCCATGGAGCACACATTGGCGAACGGCCTGCCCCTGCGCTACGGCGTGGCTTTTGAACAGGCGTTGCCGCTGCTGATGCGTGAAATCGGGATAAGCTGATAAAGTGTTCCCATGTTCTTGGTTTCTGTGATGCTTGCTTTCCTTGAAAAAACAGCAGTGCCGCTTCGAGAGCATTTGAAATCGAAGCGGCACTGCTTATAAAGGCTTACTCGCTTTTACCTTGCTGTGCTGCCTGCATGGCCTCATATTTATCCTGCAGATACACCCACCGTTCCATGGCCGCGTCCAGCCGGGCTTGGGTCTCTTCCTGCTGTGCCATCAGCTCCGTCACCTTGGTATAGTCGGCGCTGTTGGCTTCCAGCTCCCTGCCCAGCTGCTCCAGCTGATCTTCCAAGCCGGCAATGGTTTCCTCAATGGTGTCAAAATCCCGCTGTTCCTTGAAGGTAAACTTCAGCGCAGGCTGATTCATCCGCCTCGGTGCCTGAGGGGCAGGCGTGCTTTCTTCCCTAGGCTTCGCCTGCATGGCCTCGCTCTTCATCTTTGCCAGATAGCTTTCGCAGCCATCGATGTAGGGCACCATTTTCCTGTGCTCAATAGCAAACAGATGGGTCGTCACTCGATCCAGGAAATAGCGATCATGGCTGACAGCAATCACTGCTCCCTGGAAAGCATCCAGATAATCCTCCAGCACATTCAGGGTTTCGATATCCAGATCATTGGTGGGCTCGTCCAGCACCAGTACATTGGGCGCAGCCATCAGGATGCGCAGCAGATACAGCCGCCGCATTTCGCCGCCGGACAGGCTGGCCACCTTCTGGTATTGCATGCCGGAGGGAAAAAGGAAAGTCTCCGCCATTTGGGAGGCAGACAAATCACCATCCGGGGTGTAAACGTGCACTGCCACATCCCGCACCGCATCAATAATGCGGGTGTCCGGATCCAGCGGCGGACAATGCTGGGCAAAGTAGCCGATCTTCACTGTTTCGCCCCGTTCCATGATACCGCCTGCCGGGGGCAGCTCCCCCACCAGGGTGCACAGCAGGGTGGTTTTCCCTGCCCCGTTGCCGCCTACGATGCCAAGGCGATCATCTCGCAGGAGGGTGTAGGAAAAATCCTGAATCAGGTTCTCCCCGTCGATGGACACATCCAAGTGCTCCCAGCTGAGAATCTTCTTGCCCAAGCGGCTGGCAACACTTTTCATGTTCAGTGTTTGCTCAGGAGGAGCTTCCCGGATGCTGTCCGTCAGCTGATCAAAGCGCTCAATCCGCCCCTTGGCCTTGGTGCTGCGTGCCTGTGCGCCCCGGCGAATCCATGCCAGTTCCTTGCGGTAGAGGGATTTATTCTTCCGCAGGGTAGCTTCCGCCATTTCCTCCCGCTGGGCACGCTCCTCCAGATAGCCGGCATAGTCGCATTGATAGCTGTCCACCCGGCCGCCGCCAACGTGCAGGATGCGGTTGAAGGCTCGCTCCAGCAAGTACCGGTCGTGGGTCACCACCATCAGGGTACCGCGGAAGCTCATCAGCCGATCTTCCAGCCATTGGGACATGTCAATGTCAATATGGTTGGTCGGCTCGTCCAGCAGCAGCACATCGCAGGGGCGGCAAAGCACACCGGCCAGTGCCACCCGCATTTTCTGTCCGCCGGAAAGGGTTCCCACTTTCACCAACGTATCCGCAAAACCCAACTGGGTAAGAATGGTTTGCGCCTCGTATGCGGCGTTTTCCACATTTTCACCGGGTCTGGCAGGCAGATAGTGGAGAGCCGCCTGGGTAATGGTATCCTCCGGGTGAAGCTCTGGCGTTTGGGGCAGATAGGCCACGGTAAGCCCCCATCGGCGGGCAATCTCCCCATGATCCGCCTCTTCCTGCCCTGCCAGCAGCCGCAGCAGGGTGGACTTGCCTGCGCCGTTCCGCCCCACAATGCCCACACGATCCCCGTCGGAAATGGTGATATCCACATGATCCAGCAGGTGTTTTTCCCCATAGCGAAGGGTTACGTCTTTTGCCGAAAATGCGCAGGCCATTGCTTGTCCTCCGTTTCAATGTTGTAAAAAAAGACCCTCAGTCAAGGACTGAAGGTCTTTTGCTAACGTGCGGGAAACAGGACTTGAACCTGCATGAAGTTAGCCCTCACTAGAACCTGAATCTAGCGCGTCTGCCAATTCCGCCATTCCCGCATGTTGGTGGATGGGGGTGGATTCGAACCACCGAAGCTATCGCGACAGATTTACAGTCTGTTCCCTTTGGCCACTCGGGAACCCATCCATATGAAATTGATTTTCTCCCTTTACCCAAGGAGATGGAGCTGGCGATGGGACTTGAACCCGCAACCCCCTGATTACAAATCAGGTGCTCTGCCAATTGAGCTACGCCAGCACGAAGCTCCCAGTCCCAAGAAAGAAAGTGGCGACCCGGAAGGGGCTCGAACCCTCGACCTCCAACGTGACAGGCTGGCGCTCTAACCAACTGAGCTACCGGGCCACAATTCGGCTGTGGGCCTTCAGGGACTTGAACCCCGGACCAACCGGTTATGAGCCGGCCGCTCTAACCAACTGAGCTAAAGGCCCATAACAGCGAGTAAGAAGAGAAGGAGTGACCCCGTCGGGATTCGAACCCGAGTAGCCGCCGTGAAAGGGCGGTGTCTTAGGCCTCTTGACCACGGGGCCACGTTGATGAGGTGTCATCTGGTCGGGGTGAAGGGATTCGAACCCCCGGCCCCATGCTCCCAAAGCACGTGCG
>JAUMVT010000097.1 GCA_030529995.1 Clostridia bacterium | reverse complement strand
CGCCGAACAGATTTTATTCATGCGGGGTGTCCAATTTGCACTTGCAATTTGCGCATGAAAAATGAAACATTGATGCACGCAATCGAACAAGCTAAGGGAAAAATGCTTGCAAAACGAAATCGTTAAAAGGAGCCATCCCGCATGAACATCCCCCTCAAACAGCGCCTTAGAATTGCCCTCATTGGAGACGCAGAAAAGCGCACTCAATACATCGTTCGTCACCACATCTTTGCGGAAGTGGGCGAGAACTTCTTCTTTCAGCCTCGCGTCGTTCCCATTAACGCCAAGCATATTAAGATTCACAACAATGTTGCCGTGGCCTCCAATGTTACCTTCTGCAATCATGATGTGATTCAAAAGGTGTTCAACAATATGGATCCGTCCAGGCAGTGCATAAAGTACTATGGATGCATCGAGATCATGGACAATGTGTTCATTGGGGCTAACTCAACCATCATGTATGATGTGAAAATCGAGCCCAACGCCATTGTTGCAGCCGGCAGCGTTGTCACCAAAGATGTTCCGCCGGGAACCATTGTGGGGGGGGGTACCGGCTCGCGTGATCGGGAGTTTTGATGCCCTGTACGAAAAGCGAATGCAATCCAACGAGGACTATTTTAATGCAGCGGAAGGCTGGAAGAAGTTTGATGCCGAACACCGGGAATAGAGCATTTCATTGACTGTAACCATAGAGAAGAAAATGATTGATGAGCAAATCGTGCTGTCAATTTTAAAGGCGGCGCTTGAAGGCATACCCGCTGATATTGATGCAGCATTGCCTGTGGAGGAATATCTTTCCTTTGCAAAGGCGCAGCAGATTGAAGCAATGTTCATAGCCGGACTGCATCGATCCGGGTTCTCGTACGGAAAGGAAGTACGGAATACAGCACTTTGTGCGGCGATGGTTGCCGCCAAGCAGGAGAATGTGACGAAAGAGCTTTGCGACCTTTTTGAAGCAAAAGGAATCGACTATTTGCCTCTGAAGGGGTGCATCCTGCGCTCTTTGTATCCGTCTCCGGAGCTTCGCTCCATGGGGGATGTCGATATCCTGATCAAGACAGAGCAATACAGGCAAATTCGTCCCCTGCTGATGGCGCATGGCTATCATGAAGGCTATGAAAGTAATCATGAATATGCGTGGGATAAGAACGATGTCCACATCGAGCTGCATAAACGCTTGATCCCATCCTACAACAAGGACTACTATGCCTATTACGGAGACGGATGGCAGCTGGCGAAACCCACGGAATCATCCCATCGTTTCGCAATGAGCCCAGAGGATACGTTCATCTTCATTTTCACGCACTATGCCAAGCATTATCGGGATGTGGGTGCCGGCATCCGCCAGGTGCTGGATCTGTACGTGTATCGGAAAGCTTATCCGCATATGGATGAGCAATACATACAAGAGGTGTTGAAACAGCTGCAGCTGGAGCGATTCTATGCCAACAACATGCATCTGCTGAAAGTATGGTTTGGCAACGCCATGCATACGGAAGCATCCCGGCTGATTGCTGACCGCTTGTTTGCAAGCGGGGCTTTCGGAACCCATGAAGACAGCCTGCAATCTGTTATGCTGAAGCAAGTAAATCGCCAGGGTTCCATGAGGAAGGCAAGAATGGCAAAGTGGCTGAGGAGAATTTTTCTCCCGCTTGACAGTATGCGGCGGCTGTATCCGATTCTGCACAAAATGCCCGGCTTGCTGCCTGCGCTTTGGGTGCATCGCTGGATGCGGATTCTCTTGCATAAGCGCTATCGATTTGCTGAGTACCGGCAGGAAGATCATGCGCTGGACGAAGGTACGGTAGAACGCTATCACGAAATGCTCCGGAAGTCCGGGCTGGATTTTAATTTCAAGTAAACATGAGAAGACCTGCCATCCGTGTGAAGGTGGCAGGTCTTTTGAACTTTCATGGAGAATTGGAGGAACCACCCCCGCTTCCCTTTCATTATGCCGGTACAATACTCCTCAGCAGCTTTTTCCCTTCCTTCGTGCGGAAGAGCTTTTCCTCCGCCGTGTCTATCGCGTGGGCGGACATATTCCCTTCCACCATGTTCACCAGGAAGTCGGCCTCCAGCAGAATCTGCCAGTCCAGGCCTTCCACGTTGACGGTGGTGTGGTGATGGCCGATCAGGAAGCACACACGCTGAATGACGTTCTCTTCAAAGCCAAGGGAGCGGAGCATAGGCTCGGCTTCGATGGGACCCAGTTCCTCCTGATGCTTGCCGATGCAGTCGCCGTACTTGGCCTCGGAGGGATGAATGCCGATGTCATGGGTAATGGCGGCAGCCTCCAGCACGAAGAGGGCGTGATCGTCCATGCCTTCGGTAATGCCGATTTGCCGGGCAAAGTTGTGCACCTTCACAAAGTGATGGATGCGCAGCGCATCCCCGGCGTCAAAGGCACACATGGCGTCCATCAGCTTTGCCAGCTGTTCACGACGGCGGAGGGAGGCGTATCGCTCCCGGGTGAGGCGCAGATGCACCATGCCCTTTTCCTGCCGGAGGACGACGAAGCCTTCCTGCTTGTGAATGGTCAAGGCGGCATGACGGCTTTCCTCAAAGCTGTTCATCAGCTCGGTGATTTCCTTATGCCGGAAAGCCTCGTCCACCAGCAGGCGCAGCCCTTCACGGCCGTATCCCTTGCCACGGTAATCGGCGTGAATCACAATACTCATGCCGACGCCGTAGCCGTGCCAGCTGGCTTCGCCCACAGGGGTTCCGTCCTCGTTCAATAAATAGAAGCAGCCGCACTCGGGAAAGTTGGACTTCTGCACTTCCAGCCAAGCGTCCCACTCCATTTCAGGGAAGGCAATGCACCCATCCGGCGGCGCCCAGCGGGCATTGTAAGCCATGGTGCGAGGGTCATTCAGCAAGGACTGACGAAAAGGCATCCATTCCATGGAAGCGGGGCGAAGAGTCAGCATAAGCGCACCTCCCAAGCGGCAGAACAGCAGCATTGATCGTGCTTTCAGTATAACAGAATTAGCTGCTGCCTTCAAGCAAAGACTTTGCAGGATTCCAACCGGAGAATTGCAAAAGTGGAGGAGTCTGCTTGCTGAAAACCGGGAACAAATGATCCTGATTCTGTATTGTTTTTTTATTGTACTGGATTGTGCCAAAGCCATGCTCTTCTGAAAAAATGTAGCATTTTTATGCGTTTCGGCGTGCGGTCGAAACCTTGCGCTGTTAAGGTACAATACATAGGTAACACAAAGGTAAAGAAAAGAGAACCCAAATG
>JAUMVT010000096.1 GCA_030529995.1 Clostridia bacterium | reverse complement strand
TGGCTCTCAACCCCAACTTTGATACAATGGAGGGGATTGAGAGCTTTGTTATGTGTAGGTTATGCAGGAACAAGACACAAGATTTCCGGGAAAAACTGGTTTTGTGTTTCTTTTTCTTTCTTTTTCGCGGCTGCATTTTCCCGTTACTTGAAAACGTATTTCCATTCCATCATCCATCCACCCGTTGTTTCCGGGAAAAAGAATCGAGGATATCAGCGTAGCGATAGATTACGTTCTTTGCGCCTTCCGGTACATCGAAGGAAAAGCCGGAAGCATCTGACAGTTCCTGTGCTGTCATTTCTTCTCATGGGTTTGCAAGGGGTGTATTACCCAGTACTTCTTCTACCCTGGGCTTTTCTTCCTCAGTCGGTTCATACCCGTAATCAAGGGCTCTCTGATAAAGCTCTGCCGCTTTTTCGATATCCTTCTCTACTCCTGTACCATCCTGATAGCACATTCCAAGGTTGAACAGAGCATATGTATTCTCTTGCTCAGCAGCTTCCCTGAAATACTGGACTGCCAGATCATAGTCTTGCTCGACCCCTTCTCCTTTATAGTACGCCCAGCCGATATCGTTTATTGCAGTCGCATATCCCTGATCCGCGGCCAGCTGGTAAAGCTCCATGGCCCTTTGGTAATCTTGCCCGACGCCAAGGCCATGATAATACATACTGCCCAAATTGTATTGTGCGTCCGCAAGGCCCTGATCCGCGGCCAGCTGATAGTATTCCACTGCCTTTTCATAATTCTGGTCTACACCATAACCATAATCATAGCACAGGCCAAGGTGATCCTGTGCCTCGGCAAAACCCTGGTCGGCAGCAAGCTGAAAGTACTCCACTGCTTTTTCATAATCTTGCTGTACGGCGTCCCCATAATAATAACAATATCCCAAATTGGTTAAACTGTTGGGATAGCCCTGATCAGCGGCAAGATGATACCATTTTAGGCCTTCTTCATAATCCTGCTCTACGCCCCAGCCAGATATATAGCAATTCCCCAGCTTGTTTTGTGCAACAGGGTCGCCCTGATCAGCCGCTTCCTGAAGAAGGGGAACTGCGTTTTCATAATCTCCTGCATCATAGAGAGCTACTGCCTGATCTGTTATGGACGTCGTTTCTTTTGTGGTTTCAACTGCCTCCTCTGCTCTGGTCAAATGAATCGGGGTTATCGCCAATGCCATACACAGAGCTACCAGAAAAAGTCTTTTCATAAATCAAACTCCTCTCGGTAATTAGGACTGCATTTCCTTCTGTAACCCGAATAAATTCTATCACAGAAATATGCTTTAGTAAAGAAACAACACGTTTATTGTACACTGCATTGGCTGTTTACACAATCGGCGTCTTTAGTCCCATCCCTTTTGTCCCGTTGCCTGCCAGGCGTAATCCAGAAGTGCCGGAATGCTGAAGGGACACTCGAGGGCCGCGTCGCCCTCGGCACGCACCGAGAGACTCTCACCCGAAGCATAGCTGATGAAGAGCGCGTAGTCGTCCCGATCGACATTATTCGCCCTGTAATAGCCGTTGAGACGAGGGATTTCTTCGCGGACGATCAGATCGGCCAGGCCTTTGACATACTCGTCACTCACGGCTTCGCGATAATCCATCACAATATAGGAATCACCCATGATGCGAAAATCCATCTGATATCCGCCGGCATCGTTCCTTTCGATCATCCAGCTGTAGCGGCCGGATGCCCAATCCGAGTCCAGCCCATAGCTGCCGATGCCGTTGCTGAATACCAAGCTGAAGCTCCTGATCTCGCGGGAATCAATCGACTTCGGCGCCTCCTTCGAGAGATCCCGTAATTCCTTCTCGCCTGCCAGTCTTTCCTCACGGACGAAGCGAAACTGCCGGGACGGGCCGTCCAGTATCATCTCATAGGCCGTAAGACTTCCGTCCGCATTGACCGAAAGGTCCCCCATGAGCCCAAAATCGCCTGTCTTCGCCCTGATCGTCACCGAATAATCGGTCTTTTCCAAGTGGACCGGATATACGTCTGTCCAGGAACCCGTGCGGACGGTCATTTGATCCGCTTCGAATGCAAGCGTCGTATCGCTGTTCACGTCCAGCCAGCGCCCATTCAGTGCTTCAAGCTCCACGCCAAACACATCGAATGTCTCCGCTCCATACCCGAACCCCGCGTTTCCCTGCGCTCCGGCACCCATGCAAAGCGCTCCCGAGGCAAGCAGCACCGCAACCAGCATGGCAAGCGGCCTTGCCAACCGTGCGAGGCGATTCATATTCATCTGCGATTCCCCCTCCTCTTTCATCGCTCAATATCCACCCTGTCCAGGTCTTCGAGTATGGGCGCGTGCTGGGCAAAGCGGATATAGGTGATGCTGCGCCCGTCCTGCTTCGCCTGCGCGACGAAGGGCAGCGCGAAGAACCTGAATTCGTCGATGTCCGTGACCTGCCAGACGACGTTGTCGCCCATGCGGATGTAGTCAAGTATGTCGTCCATGCCCGGATAGCCACTCTTTACCTTGTCAAAGGCCGCCATGTCATTCGCCTCCCCAGAAGTTCGTCCATGTATGCAAACAAAAAAGCAAGGGTATGCGCGGGAACTTGTCCCGTCGGCACACCCTTGCGCCTATTGTATTGTGAATATTATATTATGACATATTGAGCTTGTCAAGAAAAATGTCTACATCTATTGCAAGCAGTGCAAATTCCCAAGGAAAGCGCGCTTCCACCCAGCGTCTGGCTGTAATACTTGCGCAGGAAGGCGCTGTTCATGCTGTCGTAGTAGATCAATTATAGGGGAACGACCGAGAAAAAGAAATGGCAATGCCGCATTTCAAGGATGCTTTAAGGTCTCCGGGCTATACTGGATTCGCAATACAGGAAGGTAAACCGCTTTTGAAAGGAATGGGATAAGTATCCTCCTGGGTATTACCGCAACCATTGGCAGCTATATCGGGTTTTCGAGGAAAGCGATGAAGCAGTAATGAACAGACCGCATTTGACCTGGAAGGGGACTGCGCCCTTTCCAGGTCTTTTTTTGCACACACTACACACCCGATGATGTTTGCTTCCATGTCGGAGAGCCAGCGGCGCATCTACTTCTTCCAGTGAACATAAGGAATTCTGAGGTGAGATAGCGCTTAACCTGTTCTTCAAAAACACTTGTGTCACAGGCTTGTGTCACTTGTGTTTTTGGCCCTAAAATGGCCTGTTTTGGGCTATTTTAGACTGAAATATGACTATAAAGTTAATTCTGGTATTTCGGGAGCTTTCATGCGAAAAAGGCTGTTTAACCCCATCCGGGGCAAAATGCAATGTCACTAAGATAGGGCAACGAGGGGCACGAACAAGCGAGTTCGTGCTCCT
>JAUMVT010000050.1:16210-21204 GCA_030529995.1 Clostridia bacterium | reverse complement strand
GAGCGCAACGGCATCTACATCATCGACCTGCAGAAGACCGTCCGCAAGATCGACGAAGCCTACGCTTTCGTGCGTGACATCGCAATGGAAGGCAAGACCATCCTGTTCGTTGGCACCAAGAAGCAGGCTCAGGAGTCCATCGAGTCCGAAGCCAAGCGCTGCAACATGTACTATGTGAATAACCGTTGGCTGGGCGGCATGCTCACCAACTTCCGCACCATCCGCACCCGGATCGATCGTCTGAACCAGATCGATCGCATGGAGCAGAATGGTCAGTTCGACCTGCTGCCTAAGAAGGAAGTTATCCAGCTGTGCCATGAGCGTGAAAAGCTGGAAGCCAACCTGGGCGGCATCCGCGACATGAAGAAGCTCCCCGGCGCATTGTTCGTTGTGGATCCCCGCAAGGAGCACATTGCTGTGACCGAAGCCCGCATCCTGGGCATCCCGATCGTGGGCATTGTGGATACCAACTGCGATCCTGACGAGATCGACTACGTGATCCCCGGCAACGACGACGCTATCCGCGCCGTGAAGCTGATTGCCGGCAAGATGGCTGATGCCGTGCTGGAAGGCAAGCAGGGCGAGCAGTCCGAGGCTGAACCCGCTGAAGAAGCAAAGACTGAGGAAACCACCGAGGCTTGAGCCCGTTTCCCAATCAATGAATAAGAAAGGGTGAGATCCAATGGCAGCGATTACCTCTGCTATGGTTAAGGAACTGCGTGAGCGCACCAGCGCCGGCATGATGGATTGCAAGAAAGCCCTCGTGGAAAGCGAAGGCGATATGGATAAGGCCATCGAGTGGCTCCGTGAGAAGGGACTTTCTCAGGCTGCTAAGAAGGCCAGCCGCATTGCCGCTGAAGGCGTTGTGGCTCAGTACACCAATGACAACGGCTCCGTGGGCGTGATCGTTGAGATCAACTGCGAGACCGACTTCGTGGCTCGTACGGATAACTTCCTGGGCTTCTGCAGCAATGTAGCAAAGCACATCGCCGCAGCAAAGCCTGCTGATGTGGACGAGCTGCTGGCTCAAAAGTTTGTGGACGATGACACCAAGACCATCTCTGACCTGGTCAGCGATGCAACGGTTGCCATCGGCGAGAAGATCAGCATTCGCCGCTTCGTGCGGTATGAGACCACCGGTGTGGTATCTACCTACATCCACCTGGGCGGCTCTGTGGGCGTCATCGTTGAGGTGGCTACCGACAAGCCTGAAAATGAAGAAGTCAAGGCCTTTGCTCATGACCTGGCATTGCAGATTGCTGCTGCCCGTCCTGAAGCTGTGCGCCGTGAGGAAGTGGATGCTTCCAAGCTGGAGAAGGAGAAGGAAATTCTCCGCATCCAGGCCATCAATGAGGGCAAGCCTGAGAAGATCGTTGATCGTATGGTGGAAGGCCGCATTGAGAAGTACTACAAGGAAGTGTGCCTGCTGGATCAGCCCTTCGTGAAGGATCCCGACAAGTCCATCAAGGGCTTGATGGCTGAAATCGCCAAGGCTGCCGGTGCTTCCGTGGATGTGGTTCGCTTCACCCGTTACGAGCGCGGCGAGGGCATCGAAAAGCGTCAGGACAATTTCGCTGAAGAAATTGCCGCACAGATGAAGAAGGCTTAATTCCAAGCGTTCTGAGGGGGAACTGCATCAAGCATGCGGTTCCCCTTTTTTCGGGGAAACTATTTCCGACCAAACGAGAAGGAGGAACAAAATCATGGCAGCTTATAAGCGGGTGCTGCTCAAGTTGAGCGGCGAAGCTCTGAAAAGTGACAGCGAACTGTTTGATTTTGATAAGGTGCGCCGGGTGGCCAGCGTGATTGCTCAAATGCATGAGATGGGTACGGAAATCGGCATTGTGATTGGCGCAGGCAATATCTGGCGTGGCCGTCAGGGTCCTGCTGCCCACATGGATGCGGTAACGGCGGATCAGATGGGTATGCTGGGCACGGTCATCAACTGCCTGTGTGTTGCGGATGCCCTGCGCCAGACTGGCGTGGATGCCGTGGTGCAGTCCGCTGTGGACATGAACCGGTTTGCGGAGCCCTTCAATGCCATGCAGGCACGCCGTCACTTGACAGCAGGCGGGGTGGTGCTGTTTGCGGCAGGCAGCGGCAATCCCTTCTTCTCCACGGATACGGCTGTTGCCCTGCGTGCTATTGAGATGCAGGTGGATGCCATCCTGATGGCCAAGAACATCGACGGGGTGTATACGGCTGATCCCCATAAGGATCCTACGGCGGTGCTCATTAAGGACATTACCTATGCGGATGCGCTTGCCAAGGGGCTGAAGGTGATGGATGCCTCTGCCTTTGCCCTTTGCGCAGAAAACCACGTGCCCATGGTGCGGGTGTTTGGCCTGGATGTGCCGGAAAATCTGCTCTATGTGCTGCAGGGGAATGACATGGGTACCTTCGTGCACCCTTAAGTGTAACAAGGATCGTCAATCCCTATCCGGGGGCTTGCAAGAATCCCCAAAAACGATTACAATACAAATAATAGATCCTTTATACAGGAGGCAACGCTATGAAAGCTGTGTTGGACAATGCCAAGGAAAAGATGAGCAAATCCTGTGCGGTATACCAGCGCGACATGGTCGCCCTGCGTGCCGGCCGTGCAAACCCTCAGCTGCTGGATCGCATTACGGTGGACTATTACGGAACCCCGACGCCCCTGAATCAGGTTGGCAACATTGCCTGCCCGGAAGCTCGGATGCTGACCATCAGCCCCTGGGAGAGCAAGCTGATTCCCGCCATTGAGAAGGCCATTCAGAAGAGTGACCTGGGTCTGAATCCTACCAATGACGGCAAGGTCATTCGTCTGGTGTTCCCGGAACTGAACGAGGAGCGTCGTAAGGAGCTGACCAAGGTCGCGCGGAAGGGTGCCGAGGAAGCCAAGGTTGCCATTCGTGCCATTCGCCGGGATGCCATTGAGCAGATCAAGAAGCTGAAGAAAGACGGCGAAATCACCGAGGACGATCAGCGCAAGGGCGAGGATGACATGCAGAAGATCACCGATAAGGCGATTAAGGATGTGGATGCCATCTGCGCAGCCAAGGAAAAGGAGATCATGGAAATTTGATAGGGACGGAGCTGCTGGGCATGCGTTTGGCGGATGCCTTGGAGAAACTGCGCTGCGCAGGGGAACCAAGGCCGGAAATTCTCTATTCCGCTGCACCGAAGGGCGAACGGACGCAAGGCGTCATGCGTGTGGTGCGCGTGCGTCCCGGGCAACTGACGGTGTGTACGTTCCTGGACGGACAGTTGCAGCATGCTTTGTAAGAGCATGAAGCACAACCCCATGGCAGATGCGCAAGCTCCATCCCGGGACTTGCGCATTTTGCTGTTTGATCGAAGCTTTCCGGCAGTACGGCAGGGATAAGCAACAAAACGATGAGGTGAGCAGATGGGACTGATTCGCAGAAAGGTTCACACCAATCACGGTGCCAAGAAACCGGAGGACTTCGTGAAGCTGCCAAACCATGTGGCCATCATCATGGACGGCAACGGTCGATGGGCAAAGAAGCATCGGCTGAATGTGGCCATGGGGCACCGGCAAGGGGTGGAAACCCTGCGGGAAATCATCCGCCACACGGACGACCTGGGCATTAAGTCTCTGAGCATTTATGCCTTTTCCACGGAAAATTGGAATCGCTCGCCGGAAGAGGTGGGGGCGCTGATGCAGCTGATTCTGGATTTCTTTGCCTCGGAAATCGATGAGCTGGATGAGAAAAATGTGCGGATTCTGATCCTTGGGGATAAGAACGGCCTGCCGGACAAGCAGCGGGATGCCCTGATGGAAGCGGAACGACGGACAGGGGATAATACCGGCCTGAACCTGAACATTGCCGTGAATTACGGCGGCCGGGCAGAGCTGACCCGGGCGGCACGGGAACTGGCAGCTGAAGCAGCCGCCGGGAAAATTGCGCCGGACGATATTGATGAAAAAATGCTGGCAGATCATCTGTACACCCGGGGACAGGGAGATGTGGATCTCATGATTCGCACCAGCGGGGAAATGCGGCTGAGCAATTTCCTGCTGTATCAGTGTGCCTATGCGGAATTCCTGTTTCCTACAGTGCTGTGGCCGGATTTCAGGGTCAGTGACTATGATGACGCTCTGACAGCCTACGGGGGACGGGAGCGCCGCTTCGGCAAACGGCTTTGATTCATCTTGGGTTCACGCTTATGTGATACCATACAGCGTGACCTGTGAAATGCAGGCGGAAGGATGAAGGTGAGACTCCATGGGACAGAGAATAACCACGGCTATTGGCCTGATCGCACTGGTGATGGTGCTGATGTATTTCGGCGGTGCGGTGATGGGCATTGCGGCCATGATTTGCATTTGCTTTGCGGTGCATGAGGAATATCATGCCCTTTTTCTGGCAGGGCACAGGCCTGTATCCTGGCCGACCTGGGTGGGGATGGCGGCCTGCGTGCCGCTGGTGCTGTTCTTCGGCAATCGGGTGCTGCTGCCCATTGTGGCGGCCATTTTCATGGTGACGTTGATCTGCGTTGTGTTCCGCAGTGAACCGAAGATTGAAGACGTGCTGATGAGTGTTTTGCCCCTGACAACGGTGGCCTTGCCCGGCATGTGCATTATTGCCCTGGCTATGGTGGAGCCGAAGGAGCTGCAGGTGGTACTGCTGAGCCTGATGTTTGCCGTGCCGGTTATGGCGGATACCTGCGCCTTTTTCGTGGGCAGCCGGGTGCGCGGACCGAAGCTGTGCCCCCAGGTGAGTCCGAACAAGACCATTTCCGGAGCCATTGCCGGCATGGTGGGGGCAATCCTGACGGCCATGGTGGTGGCATTGGTGGCGAATGGCGTTTGCACGCCGGAAGTGATCGGCATGCTGCCCAAGTGGTGGCAGTATCTGCTGATTGGCATCATCGGCGGCGTGGCCGGGCAAATGGGCGACCTGTTTGCCTCCATGGTGAAGCGCCACTGCGGCATTAAGGATTTTTCCAACTTGTTCCCGGGGCATGGCGGCATGCTGGATCGGCTG
>JAUMVT010000050.1:0-16110 GCA_030529995.1 Clostridia bacterium | reverse complement strand
CGGCTGCTGATTGTGTAAGAAATCATCAGGGAGGGATTTCCGTTGAAAACCATGGCTGTTTTGGGCTCCACAGGTTCCATCGGCACCCAGGCACTGTCCTTGGTGCGGCTGCATCCTGAGGAGTATCGGGTGACGGCCTTGACAGCCCACCGTAATAAGGATCTGCTGTTTCAGCAGGTGCGGGAATTTCACCCTGACATGGCCGGTCTGACAATGCCGATTCCCATGGACGAAATCCCGGAGGATCTTCGGCATATCCATTGGGTCATGGGCAAGGAGGCTCTCCATGCTGCTGCGGCGGAAGTGCCTGCGGATATGGTGCTGGTCAGCGTGGTGGGCATTGCCGGACTGCAAAGCGTCATGGACGCCATTGCCGCCGGGAGACAGGTGCTGCTGGCTAACAAAGAAGCCCTGGTCACCGGCGGACACCTGGTGATGAAAGCGGCTCAGGAGGCAGGCAAACGGATTTTGCCTGTGGATAGTGAGCACAGCGCCATCTTTCAATGCCTGGAAGGCGCAAAGGGCAACGCGCCGGTGAAACTGCTGCTGACTGCTTCCGGCGGTCCTTTCCGCACGTGGGATCAGGAGCGGATTGCCCACGCAACCCGCAAGGAAGCCCTGGCGCATCCCAACTGGAACATGGGGGCGAAGATCACCATCGACTCTGCCAGCATGTTCAATAAAGCACTGGAAATCATGGAGGCACGGTGGCTTTTCGACATGCCGCCGGAAAAGATTCAGGTGGTGGTGCATCCCCAAAGCATTGTGCATTCTGCTGTGGAGTTTGCGGACGGAGCGGTGATTGCACAATTGGGCGTGCCGGATATGCGTGTGCCGATTCAGTACGCCATGGCCTATCCTCGCCGCTTGACTACCGGGTGCAAGCCCTTGGATCTGTTTGCCTTGGGACAGCTGACCTTCGAACCGGGGGATACGAAGCGGTTTCCGGCGCTGCGTTTGGCGGGAGAATGTCTGCGTGCCGGCGGTGCGGCATGCACCATCCTGAACGGTGCCAATGAGGAAGCTGTGGCGGCATTCCTTCGTGAAGAAATCAACTTCGGAGCCATTACCACCTTGGTGGAGGAAGCACTGAACAGCTTGGGCGACTTGCCTGCGAATACACTTGAGGACATCTTTGAGGCTGACCGGCTGGCTCGGACGGAAGTGAAGAAGCAGCTGGCGCAAGGGAAAGGAACTGTATGACCATCCTATATGTTTTGCTGGCCATTTTGCTGTTAGGCATTCTGGTGATGGTGCACGAGTTTGGTCACTTTATTTTCGCCCGCATGACCGGCATCGAGGTCATGGAGTTTTCCATCGGCTTCGGACCGAAGCTGTGGGGCAGAAAGAGCAAGAAAGGGACACAGTTCTCCATTCGTGCCATTCCTATGGGCGGATATTGCGCTTTTTACGGCGAGGACGACGCAAAGGGGGAGCATGTGGATGACCCCAGGGCGTACGGCCGTCAAAGCGTATGGAAGCGGATGCTTTCCGTGCTGATGGGTCCCGGCATGAATTTCATCTTGGCCTTTGTGGTGGCCGTGATGTTTTACTGGATCGGCGGCATTGCCCATGTAACGGGCTACGAGCCCTACATTGCGGAGGTGGCGGCATCCGGTCCGGCCTACACGGCAGGGCTTCAGGATGGAGATGTGATCGAAACCATTAACGGTGTCAACACGCTGGACGGCACCCAGACCACACTACTGAATACCATTTCGGATTATCAGGAAAATGATCCGCCCATGGAACTGACGGTGCGCCGGGGGGATGAAACCTTCACTACCAGCCTGACCCCTTTTTATGACACGGAAGCAGGCAAATTCAGTATTGGCGTGACGATCTCCGCTCATGTGCTGACGGAAAATACCCCTGCCACCTTTACGGAAGCGGTAAGTGCAGGCTGGCAATGGTGCACCTATGCAGGGGGCGTAATTCTTAATGCACTGAAAAATCTGGTTACCACCGGGGAAGGCTTTGATCAGACTTCCGGTCCCGTGGGCGTTGTGACGCTGGTGACGGAGGAAGTTCGGGCAGGGGGCTTTGAGGCCTTCATTAACCTACTGATGGTGATTTCCATCAATCTGGGCATTATGAATCTGCTGCCGATTCCGGGTCTGGACGGTTCCCGTTTCCTGTTCATGGTGCTGGAGGCTATCCGCCGCAAGCCGGTGCCTCCTCAGAAGGAAGCCATGGTGCACCTGTGCGGGTATGTGCTGCTGTTTGCCCTGATGATCTTCTTTACCTTCAAGGATGTTATTCGGCTGTTCAGCTGAATGTGAGGAGTTAGCAAAATGAGCTCTGTACGTGAAGTTTCCGTTGGCACGCTGAAAATGGGCGGCAAGAACCCCGTGTGGGTACAGTCCATGACCAATACGGACACCCGGGATGTGGATGCCACCCTTGCCCAGATTCGTGCCCTTGCGGCGGCAGGATGTGATCTTGTTCGGGTCAGCGTGTATGATGAAGCCTGTGCCAAGGCGGTGCGGCAGTTGGTGGACGGCTCTCCTGTGCCGTTAGTGGCGGATATTCATTTCGATCATCACCTGGCCATCATGGCGGCGGAAAATGGCATTGCCAAGCTGCGGATCAATCCCGGCAATATCGGGGGAGAGGCTCACGTCCGTATGCTGGCGGACTGCGCCAAGCGGCATCATATCCCGATTCGCATCGGGGTCAACAGCGGATCCATTGAGAAGGACATTCTGGCCAAGTATGGGGAGCCTACGGCGGAAGGCATGGTGGAAAGCGCACTGCAGCATGCCCGTATGCTGGAAAAGGCAGGCTTTGAGGATATTGTCCTGTCCATGAAGGCTTCCAGCGTGAAGCTGACCATTGAAACCTATCAGCTGGCGGCACAGCGGTGCGATTATCCCCTGCATGTGGGGGTTACGGAGGCCGGCTTGCCCGGGCAGGGCACCATCAAGAGTGCCATCGGCATTGGTGCGCTGCTGGCGCAGGGTATCGGGGACACCATTCGTGTCAGCCTGACCGGGGATCCTGTACCGGAAGCCAAAGCGGCGTGGGATATCCTGCGAGCATTGGAGCTTCGCACCCATGGGGTGCAGCTGGTTTCCTGCCCCACCTGCGGCCGGACGTGCATTAACGTGGCAGGCATTGCAGAGCGTGTGGAGAAAGAACTTGCTGATGTGAAGGTACCTTTGAAAGTAGCGGTCATGGGCTGTGTAGTGAATGGTCCCGGGGAAGCAAGAGAAGCGGACGTGGGCATTGCCGGCGGCAAAAGCGGCGGTGCACTGTTTATCAAGGGTCAGCCTGCCCAAAAGGTGGAAGGGGACTTGGCGGAAATCCTTGTGAAGGCTGCAAGAGAGATTGCGGCAAGCAAAGAACAGGCATAAGCAGAAGGGGGCGGCACCATGATTGACCTGTGCACCTTGGGAACAGGCGGCGCACTGCCCCTGCCTGATCGGGGGCTGGCCAGCCTCTATATCCGCATGAATGGTCACGGCCTGCTGGTGGACTGCGGAGAAAATACCCAAACGGCAATCCGCAAAATCGGCTGGGGGTTCCATGGCATTGACGGCCTGCTGATTACCCATTATCATGCGGATCACTGCGGCGGCCTGCCGGGTTTTCTGCTGTCCATGGCCAAGGCAGGGCGAACAGAACCGTTTCCTATTTGGGGACCTGCGGGGCTGAAGCGGGTGGTGAACGGCCTGCGAGTGGTTGCTCCTCAGCTGCCTTATCCGGTAGAACTTCATGAGTTTGGCAGCGAAGGCGTAACATTCCGAGCCATCGGGCTGAAGATTCAGGCCTTCAAGCTGGAGCACAGTGTGACTTGCTTCGGCTACCGCTTTGAACTGGAACGGCCGGGAGCTTTCCTGCCGGAGCGTGCCCGTGCGCTGAATATTCCCTTGGCTTGCTGGAAAGTTTTGCAGCGTGGGGAAGCGGTGACGCTGGAGGACGGAAGAAACTTTTCTCCGGCGGATGTGCTGACCGAGTCTCGCCGGGGCATCAGCTTCCTCTACGCCACGGATACACGGCCGGTGAAAAGCATTGTTGCCATGGGGCAGGGGACGGATTTGATGATTCTGGAAGGCATGTACGGCGATGACGAAAAAATGCCCCAGGCACTGAAGAACCGGCACATGCTTTTCCGGGAAAGTGCAGCACTGGCACGGCAGGCGGAAACAAAGGCACTGGTGCTGACCCACTTCAGCAACTGCATCGATGATCCGGAGGTTTATCTTGACAATGCCAGAGCCATTTTTCCCAATACGAGAGCGGCACAGGATTTAATGACCATCACGCTGGGCTATGAAGCGTGAATACAAGGGGGCATGCGGAAATGAAAAGAAACAAACTTTTCATTCTCCTGCTTGCTCTTTTTCTGTGCATTTCTTTGACGGCTTGGGCAAAGGAGGACAATCGGCAGAAGCTTTATGACGGAGCAATTGCCCTCATGAACATGGAATACTATGAAGAAGCAAGAGCCGTTTTGAATGTGCTGGGGGAATACAGCGACAGCCAAACCTTGCTGGCGGAATGTGAGCAAAAGATCGGCTGCACCGAGCAGGCAGAAAAAACCGGTGCATACACGCTGACCGTTACGGTTCAGGCCAAGCTTTTGCAGGCCAATCATGTAGGCAATGAATGGGCTCCTGCATTTTATGTCAATGGTCAGTACGCAGCATGGAGCAGCAGCAATGAGAAGCAGCAGCAATATGCCTTGGAAGGCGAAACGGTCAGCGTATCCGTGGGGGATACGATCCCCCTTCAATGCGTCATTGTGGAGACAGATCAATATCCGGATACAGGCTCTCATCGGGAGAATGTAACCGTAACCGAGGAATTGCTGGAAAACGGGACGACCATGACCTGGAATATTGAAGTGGAGGAAAACCGGGGACGGTACAAGGGCAACGTGGCACAGTGGCAGGTAGACATTACCCTGACAGGCGAACAGTAGAATGGTTTTTTCGTGTATCTTTCCGCTGTGAATCTTGTTTCTGCCGGGTGTGTGTGCTATGATGAGGGAGCAATCAGGGAGGCGAAAAAATGAAAGACTGGCGAGATCGATCCCGGTTGTATACGGATGACCCGGAAGAAGGGGACGACGCTTATGAACCCTGCTACGGGGACGGTTCGGTGAAGCATGAGTGCTGGCATGATCAGCCTGCGTGTGTACGAAAGGCACGAAAGATGATGGAGAAGAAATTTATTTTTGCTTATGGCGATGGCAACATTCCTGTAACGGTGAAAGCCCGGGAAATTGAAGTGCTGGAGGCTACGACACCTGCCCCGGTGGAAAATTTGCAGGAGACTTTCCGCAAGGCTGTGGAGGAAGACGCTGTTGCATCCCCTGCGCTGAAGAATGTGCTGACGAAGGAAGATCAGGTGACCATTGTCATCAGTGACCAGACCCGTTCGTGGATGCATCAGGAGCGGATCTGTCCCTTGCTGCTGGATTATCTTCACGATGTGATTGGCATTCCGGATGAGCAGATTCTGTTCCTGATTGCGCTGGGTACTCATCGGGATCAGACGGAAGCGGAGCTTCGGGCGCTGGTGACGGAGCCCGTGTATGACCGGGTGCGAGTGGTGAATCACGATGCCCGTCACAACCTGGCCTGCCTGGGCACCACCACCCGGGGAACGAAGGTGGAAGTGGATCCGCTGGTTGTGGGACGCAAGGTGATTCTCATGGGCGGCACGGTGCATCATTTGCTGGCCGGCTACGGCGGCGGACGGAAGAGCATCCTGCCCGGCGTAAGCAGCATTGCCACCATCCAGCAGAACCATTCTCTGGCACTGGATCCTGTGCTGCCAAAGTCCAGCGACTTGGTGGGCTGCGGCAAGACGGTCATGAATCCTGTCCATGAGGATATGATGGAAGCAGCTGCCATGGTGGCGCCTGTGTTTTCTATTAACTTGGTTGTGGATGGAGAAGGACGCTTGCTGGCCATGCCCAGCGGCGACTGGCGGAAGGCATGGGAGGAAAGCTGCCATCTGGTGGATCGATACAACGGCGTACCGTTGAAGGAAAAAGCTGATGTGGTATTGACCTCCTGCGGCGGTTTCCCCAAGGACATTAACCTGTATCAATCCTCCAAGACCCTGATCAATGCCTATCAGGCGGTGAAGGAGGGCGGCACGCTGATTTTCCTGAGCGAATGCCGGGAAGGCGGCGGCCCGGAGGAATTCTTTGGCTGGAGCAAGTACCTGCCCAGCGGCACACTGGATCAGGAGATGCGTGCTCATTTCACCATTGCCGGTTACATTTTCTATGTTTGCTGCGAGATGGCCTCGCACACAAAGATGTACATGATGTCCCAATTGCCGAAGGAAACCCTGAAGCTGATGGGCATTCACGGCATTTCTACGGTAGAGGAACTGGAGCAGCTCATGGACTTCGGGGACAAGCATGTAATCGTTATGCCCCATGGCAGCAGCACGGTTCCTGTTGCTGAGAAAAGGTAAATTCTTCAAGTAAAGCAAGAAAAAATCCGCCAAATAGACGAAAGTTGACGTGAACGGTAGGAGAAACGTCTTATTTGGCGGAATTTTTTGTGGTGCTTTTCAAGAAGATGTGTTATAATACCATGTAGGTGATGACGTGCATATGCGTCATGTCGTCTTTGCCGACAGCGCGGGAAAGGGTTCATCTTACCCTGTGCAGCGGTGCGGCAGTGATTGCCTGAAAGAATATTGACCGGCGTGTGTCCGGTTAAAAATAGCGAGGAGGCAGCGTGGCTTCTGAGCTTTATGTTGTGTGTACTTTTTTATGACCTGAAAGGAGGCACTCCGTGAGCCAAAGAGTGAATGCAACGGAACCGAGCAAGCTCCGCATCGTCTCACTGGGCGGTGTGGATGAGATTGGTAAGAACATGACAGTCTTCGAATATGAAGACGACATTGTGGTGGTGGACTGCGGCAGCATTTTCCCCAAGGAGGATATGCTGGGTGTGGACTTGGTGATCCCGGATGTCAGCTATCTGGTGGCCAAGAAGAAGAACGTGCGGGGCTACCTGTTTACCCACGGCCATGAGGATCACATCGGCGCAACGCCTTACATCCTTCGGCAGGTGCCGGCACCCTTGTACGGCACCAAGCTGACTCTGGCCTTGGTGGATCTGAAGATGAAAGAGCACCGGGTGCCCAACATCACCATGCATGTGGTGCAGCCCAGGGACGAAATTCAGCTGGGTAAGTTTACCTGCAAGTTCATCCATGTAAGCCACTCCATTGCCGGGGCATGTGCCATTGCGCTGACCTGCCCGGCAGGCACGGTGGTGGTCAGCGGTGACTTCAAGGTGGACTACACCCCCATTGACGGTCAGGTTACGGACTTGCAGACCTTGGCCTCTCTGGGTGAAAAGGGCGTTATGGCACTGCTGTGCGAATCCACCAACGTGGAGCGTCCCGGCCAGACCATGAGCGAAATGAAGATCGGTCCCACCTTTGAGAATCTGTTCCGGGATGCCAAGGGTCGGGTCATTGTGGCCATGTTTGCCAGCAACATTCACCGTATGCAGATGGTGATTGATAACGGCATCCGCTATGGCAGACGGGTATGCTTCATTGGCCGCAGCATGGTGAATGTCAGCCGTGTTGCTATGCAGATCGGCGAACTGCATATACCGGAAGATTGCCTGATTGACGTGGACAGTCTGGATCAGTATCCTGATGAGGAAATTCTGGTCATGACCACCGGCAGCCAGGGCGAGCCTATGGCAGGCCTGACCCGTATGGCCTATGCCGAGCATCGGAAGCTGCAGATTCGCCAGAGCGACATGGTGCTGATTTCCGCAACGCCTATTCCCGGCAATGAAAAGTTCATTTCCCGGGTGATCAACCAGCTGTACCGCTGCGGTGCCCAGGTGGTGTATGAAGCATTGGCAGAGGTGCACGTTTCCGGTCACGCCTGCCAGGAAGAGCTGAAGCTGATGCATGCCTTGGTGCAGCCTAAGTACTTCATTCCCGTCCATGGCGAGTATCGGATGCTGTGGCAGCATGCGGAGCTTGCGGAAAGCATGGGCATGAACCGGAAGAACATTGTGATTCCGGAAATCGGTCAGGTCATCGAAATGACCGAGAACAGCCTGAGCCTTGGGGAACAGGTGCCTACCGGCGGCGTGCTGGTGGACGGCCTTGGCATCGGCGACGTGGGCAATGTGGTGCTGCGGGATCGCAAGCACCTGAGCCAGGACGGCTTGATCATCGTGGCTATGGCCATTGACCGGGATCAGGGTGTGCTGGTCAGCGGCCCGGATATCATCAGCCGAGGCTTCATCTACGTTCGTGAGAACGAGGACATTATCGAAAGCATGCGGGAAGTGGTTCGTGGCATTCTTCGCGAGTCCAGCCTGGACGGAGCGGACTGGGTGGCACTGAAGAACCGCATTAAGGATGACCTGCATCGCTACATTTACGAGAAGATTAAGCGCAATCCCATGATCCTGCCTATCATTCTGGACGTGTGATGGCATTCGGAACGTGAGCTTAAAGGGGGAAGACTCCGGCAGGTGCACTGCTTGCAGGTCGGGGCGCTTCTCCCTTGCGCTGTTTTGGGGAAGAAAAGCTTCCCTCCATTCGTTAGGTTTCATGAGAATAAGAAAGGCGGTTGCTATCTATGGAATACAGCAGTGCACATCGATTGGCTGCGGACATTAAAGCCAGCGAGGAATATCAAACCTATCATCGGCTGAAGGACGAAGTGATGGCGGATGAAACGGTGGCTGCCCTGATCAAGGAATACAAGAAGCTGCAAATGACCCTGCAGATGGCGGCCATCAGCGGCCAGCAAACGGATAGCGAAGATATGCAGCGCTTTTCCGGCATTTCCTCCCTGCTGTTTTCCAAGCCGGAAGTGAGCCAGTACCTGCTGGCAGAGATTCAGCTGCAGCAGGCCTTGGCGGATATTTTCAAGATCATTACGGAAGCAGCAGATATTGACATGGGCTTGCCGGGACTGGGTGGCTGAGCCTTGTCAGCGTCACGGCAAAGGAGGGTGAACGCATGGCACGAAAAAAACGTGACTACACCTACCGCAGCATGCGGGATGAACGGGAATACGGCTTTTACTGGTACAGCGGTCTGTGGCGGGTGATTCGCCCCATTCTGGTCGTGGTCACTTCCTTGGTGGTCATTATCGGATTGCTGATGACCGTGTGGAATAAAGTCTATGATGAATATTTGGCCCCGGTGGATACCGCAAACACCGCTGGGGTCTCCTTTACGGTGGAAAGCGGTCAAAGCCTGAGTCGTGTGGCCTCCAATCTGGAGCAGGCGGATCTGATTCGTTCCAAGACGGTTTTCAAGTATTATTGCGACTTCGCCGGCATGGGACAGAAGATTCAGTCCGGCAGCTATACCCTGAATCAATCCATGACCATGCAGGAGATTGCCGATCAGCTGACCAAGGGGGACGGCAATCCGCTGGTGCGCACCATTACCTTGATTCCTGGCTGGACCATTGAGGAGTTCGCTGCCAAGCTGGTGTCTGACGGCGTGCTGAGCGACAGCACGGAATTCCTGAACCTGTGCAAAACCGGGGAACAGTTCAAGGATTACTACTATATCTCCGATGTGCTTGCTACCAGCAACGTTTCCCAGCGCAAGTATGTGCTGGAGGGCTACCTTGCGGCCAATACCTATGAAGTGTATACCACGGCCACGGCAGAGGAGATCATCCGCAAGCTGCTGAGCCAGACGGACAACGTGTTCCCGGCGGAAATGCAGACACGGGCGGAAGAGCTGAACATGACCATGGATCAGGTGCTGACCCTGGCTTCTCTGATTGAAAAGGAAGCGAAGGAAAGCGACTTTGCCAAGGTGTCCGCCGTGTTCCACAATCGGCTGAACCAGAAAATCAAGCTGGGCAGCGATGTCACCATTCATTACATTACAGGCGTGCGGAAAATGAACCTGTCCTCGGAGGATTTGCAGGTGCAGAGCCTGTACAACACCTACCTGTATACGGGCCTGCCTTTGGGACCCATTTGCAGCCCGTCGGAGGCAGCCATTAATGCCGCATTGTATCCCGATGAAACCTACGTGGCTGAAAACTACCTGTACTTCTGTGCCAAGGATCCGGAAAGCGGAGAACTCTATTTCTCCAAGACCCAGGCGGAGCACGATCAGGCTGTGGCCATTTATGCACCTTTGTGGAAGGCTTATGATGAATCGAGGGGGATTGAATAATATGGAATTGCTTTGCCCTGCCGGCAGCATGGAATCTCTTGCGGCGGCTCTTCACTTTGGTGCGGATGCGGTGTACGGCGGCATGAAGCGCTTCGGTCTCCGTGCCTTTGCGGGAAATTTTGATGAAAAGCAGCTGCAGGCGGCTGTGGCACAAACCCATCAGGCAGGGAAGAAATTCTATCTGACCATGAACGTATTCCCTTTTGATGATCAAATGGATGCCTTTGTGGCCGGGGCACGGGTAGCCATGGCCTGCGGTGTGGATGCAGTGATCGTCAGTGATTTGGGTGCGATTACCCGTCTGCGGAGGGAACTACCGGGGCTGCCGGTGCATGTAAGCACCCAGGCCAGCACGGTGAACAGCGATGCGATTATCCACTACCGTGATCTTGGGTGTGCCCGGGTGATTCTTGCCCGGGAGGTAAGCCTGAACCGAATGGCTGCCATGCATGCGAACTTGGGAGACAGCATTGAACTGGAGGCCTTTGTGCACGGTGCTTCCTGTATGGCCTATTCCGGACGATGCATGCTCAGTGCGGCACTAACGGGGCGGAGTGCTAATCAGGGCGAGTGCGCACAGCCCTGCCGGTGGCACTATGCAGTGATGGAAGAAAAACGTCCCGGCGAATATTTGCCCGTGTGCGAGGATGACAACGGCACCTATATTTTCTCAGCCAAGGATCTGAATCTGCTGCCTCTGCTGCCAAGACTCCGGGATGCAGGCATTGCGAGCCTGAAAATCGAAGGCAGGATGAAGACGGAATACTATGTGGCAACCGTTACCTCTGTGTATCGGCGGGCACTGGATTTGCTGGCAAAGAGCGATGGGGCGTTTGAAGCAGCACTGCCGGGACTCATGGAAGAATTGCAATGCGCCAGCCACCGGGACAGCGACACCGGGTTTGCCTTAGGAAAACCCAGTCAGCCCGGCGGAGCGGAAGGCTTTCATCAGTCCTGGGAATACGTAGCACGGGTCATGGAAGATGCGGAAGCAGGGCAGGAAGCCCGGCTGATGCTGAAGAACCGATTCTGTGCAGGGGATGCACTGGAATTGATGACGCCCGGCGGCACAGTTCAGGCGGAAGCTGTGCCCTTCCTGCGGGAAAAGACGGGGGAAAGACTGGATACCTTGGGCATCGCAGGGGAAGTTATCCGCATGAAACTGCCTGTGCGGGTACAGGCCGGCGACATGCTTCGGGGACCGGTGCGAAACCATCGCACTTGAATCCTGCGGTGAAGATGGCAAGATATTCCTTGTGAAAAACGATTTTCGGGTTGAAAAGCCGTCAAATCTATGATAATATCAAATGTGAAAGAATTCACTTGCACTTTGCATGGGATGGAGGATTGCGAATGGCAGGGTATGTATCGGATGCAGTAATTCGGCGGTTGCCCGGATATTATCGTCACCTGCGTGAATTGGAAGCGGCAGGCGTAACACAAATTTCATCGCAGGAGCTGGGCAAGCGGATGCAGCTGACGCCTTCGCAGATTCGGCAGGATATTAACTGCTTTGGCGGCTTCGGACGCCAAGGCTATGGCTATAAGGTCAGTGACCTGAAGATGCATATCGGTGAAATCCTTGGTCTGAACAGGATGCACCGGATGATTATTCTCGGCGTGGGCAACATCGGCAGTGCTGTAGCCAACTATCCCACCTTCAACCGTGAAGGATTTGAAACGGTGGCCATGTTTGACGTAGACCCCGGGAAGATTGGCACGAGGGTGGGCAATGTGCCGGTGTATCCCATGGATGAACTGGAGAATTTTCTGGGTGACAACAAGGTAGATGTGGCGGTGCTGGCCGTGCCGGTTAAGGCTGCGCAGGAAACCATGGATCGGCTTTCTGCCTGCCATGTGGGTGCAGTGTGGAATTTTGCACCCACCGATCTGCATCATCCGGATGATATGATTGTGGTGAATGTTCACCTGAGTGACAGCCTTCAGATTCTTTCTTATAAGATGGCGCATGCAGGTGAAGCCTAATACGGAGGGCAAACATACATGGAGCAAACCCCGCGCGATGCACAGATGAGAAATAACAATGTACCGCTGTATGACGGGGATGGGGAGACTGTACAAGTGCAATACCGTCGGCGGGTCAACCAGCAGGTGAACGCCTACGGCGGGCATCGTGGCGCTAGGGTGGAGCGTCAGCCTTTGGGACGCAGCGAGGAACTGCGTCAGGCTCAGGAAAATCGATATCGGGAGCATGATCCCATGCAGGACGAACCTCCGAAAAAGAACAGGAAGCGCAAGAAGAAAAAGAGTGTTGCTTCCCGCATCGGGTGGGGGTTCGTTATCTTGCTATGCCTGCTGTGCATCGGCACCATGGGACTGTTTGTTGCACCGCAGCTGCTGGGTATCCAGTTTACCACCCTGCCCAACTATGCTTTTGCCAACGGGACTTTGATCAGCCTGGATCAGGACTATTACAGTCAGTATCGCAGCCTGCGACAGTACATGAATACGGGAACCATCTACCACGGGGTAACCATTGACGGCGTGGATTTAGGCGGCATGACCAAGGATGAGGCAGCAATGGCCGTCAGCCGGGTCAGCGCAACAGAAGGATCATCCTTCCAGATTACCGTGAACGTGGATGGACAGACCTGGAGCATTGACTCCGGCAATGTGCCCATGACACGAAATATACAGGAAATGGTGGATAAGGCCTATGCCTACGGGCGGAGCAATACGACCTCCATTCGCGGCACGGGTACGACGCCCTTTCAGGAACGGGTGAATACCATTGCCGCTCTGCAGGCGGAGCCTGTCAACTTGACCACGGCTATCACCTATGATCGGGATACCATCCGCACTATGACGGAAACCATTGCTGCCTCTGTCAACTGCGAGCCGGTGAATGCTTCGGTTGCCTCCTTCGACTTCAGCAGCAAGAGCTTTACCTTCAATGCAGATACGCCCGGCGCATATGTGAGCGCAACGGATATTTACGATCAGGTGATTGCCTGCTTGGATGCGGGAGATAATCACGCCTCCATCGATGTGGAGGTGGAAACCCTACTGGCAGAAACCACCAAAGCGGAATTGATGAACAGCTTCCGGAAAATTTCCAGCTATACCACCAGTACGACCAGCAACAAAAATCGAAATACAAACATTCGCTTGTCTGCCGAAGCGATTAACGCCGTGACCGTGCAGCCGGGGGAAACCTTTTCCTTCAATGAAACTACCGGACAGCGGACAGAAGATAAGGGCTACAAGGCAGCGGCTGCCATCTCCGGCGGACAAAGCGTGGATGAAATCGGCGGCGGCGTGTGCCAAACCAGTTCCACGCTTTTCAACGCGGTGGCAAGAGCCAATTTGGAAATCGTTTATCGCAGCCCTCATGCCTGGCCTTCTTCCTATGTGGAAAAAGGCATGGATGCCACGGTGAACTGGCCTAATCTGGACTTCAAGTTCTGCAACAATACGGACTGGCCCATCTTCATCGTTGCTTGGTATGAAAACCGGAAGGTGACTGTGGAGATTTACGGCATGAGCCTGGGTGAGGGGATCACCATCGACCTTGAAAGCGAGGTTACAAAGACCATCCAGGCGCCGGAAGGGATCAAGTACGTGCAGAACACCAGCCTGCCTCAAGGCACCAGCAAAAAAACCGTCAGTGCCCGAAAAGGCTATGAGGTCAGCACCTATCAGGTGTGGTACCAGAACGGTAAGGAGTTTAAGCGAGAGCTTCTGTGCACATCCACGTACAAGGCATACCAGGAAACGGTGGAGTACAACTGAAAATATGGCACCGGCAGCAATGCTTGGTGCCTTTATTTAATTGTGAAAGAAAAAACGTTAAAAAAGAAACAAGATTAGCATTTACAAACTTATAGGTTGTCCTGTATAATCCCAACATACGTCGGAGAAACCGACAAAGAAGGAGGATAACTTCACATGAAAAAGGTTCTTGCTCTGGTGCTGGCTCTTGCCATGATGCTCCCCGTGTTTGCTCTTGCTGATGACACTGTGAAAATCGGTCAGGTGGACTATGCAGCTCATGGCACGAAGTGCTTTGCTGTGCTGACTGTAGCTGTGCAGGGCGACAAGATTGTTGCTGCTTACATCGATGAGTTCCAGTTCATGGATGCTGCCACGGCGGAAGGCGTGCCGAACAGCGATGCGGACTTTGGCGCCAGCTATCCCGAAGGCAAGGTACTGGCCTCCAAGAAGGTGAATGCTGCCCTGTACAGTGCCAACATGCAGAAGAGCGGTTCCACCCAGGCACTGGACGTGAACTATGCAGCCATCGAGGCTTTTGTTACCGGCAAGACCATTGCTGAACTGGAAGCAGCCATCGAAGGCAAGACGTCCGAGGAAATGGTTGATGTAGTTTCCGGATGCACGCTGGTGGATACCCTGGGGTATGTTACCGGTTTGCTGGAAGCTGCAAAGTCTGTTGCAGAGTAATAGCAGAAAAAATGAATAAGGAAGCAGGAGAGGTACTGCAATGGTGCCTCTCCTGTTTTTGCTTGCGGGAAATTTGCAAAGTGCCCTTTTGATCCAGCTTTCTTTTGCTTTGCTAATGCGGAAGTGACGCGTCTATCTGCCTCACTCTATAGCAAAGAATCAACCTCAGCTTGCGTATAAGTTTTTTCCTGCCCTTCTTCATTATTCTGAAGTTCAGTGTTTACATTATTTTCATCCATAAATAAATCCTCCTTAGTATTGAGTTGCAGTATACTCGCCCCTCATATCCATAGATATATAAAAATTCAGACAGACACTTGAACAAGAGTTGCCCAAATTTTTTTAATAAATTTCTCTGCCTTCTTTATAGGCCTTTCTTGCTTCATTTAAAGACATTTTATTAAAACCTGGCTTATCATGATAAGCATATTGAACGCCATCGTCAACCCAATGACACACATCACACTCTTGAAAAGTATTTGTTGGTTTTAACTCAAGCGTATATTTGCCGCAGCAAGGGCACTTATACTTTTTCATTTGGAAACCTCCTTGTATTTGTGAATCTAATCAATCCAATAATCGGCATGTTGGACAGGATTAAAATAGGTTGATATTGTTCCTTTATCGCTTATTATACCAAATTCATTAGTAGAATACTAATATTTAAAATATGTGCCACCATCAGAAACAAAAGCATCAATATCTTTTCCATCAATAGGCAAGCGCAAAAATTCATTCGCTTTCTATTGATATAATATCCACGCGGCATCGCCTGTCAAACCTGTCATATCCTCTGCATGTTTCTGGTGTCTAACAGAATGATTGTGAAATGTAAGTGGCGGTTCATGCTATAGCTATTCGGTTTGGTATTTCGCACGCTATTGCTTTGCGTCTAACTCTACAACAGGCGCATAAGCACAGCGGCAATTGGGATGGGTAGGCAGACGCGGCGCATTTGCAATTGGATAAGTACCTTTGTTCTCTTGACATTTGGCGCAACACCTTCCATCATTTTCTATCAGTACTTTTATATATTCGACACCGGCACGCTTATATCCTTCTTTTGCGGCTTCATTAAAAATATGATTTGCTTCTGTACGTATTAATCTATCAGCGTTTGAGTAGGAAACGCCCAAATCGTCCATCAGCTTTTTCTTAATCTCTGTTGGATTTTTGCCCATCACAACCAAATCGGTAATATCCTTTTTGATGCGTGTGGCGATTTTACTGTTTGCGTCATAGACGCGGCTACTAAAATGTGCGCCATTCCAAGAAGTATTAATTACTTGCTTTATCTGGCCAACATCGGCTTTTCAGGAAAAGTGGAAAGTGGCTGCTGAGGCAAAACCATGAAAAACCCGAACGAACGAAAGATGAACGAAGTGTAAACACTGGCAAAACCCGAACGAAACACGCAGTATCTTCATTATACAATCGTCTTTGCAGAAAGTCAAGAAAAAAGGCGAAAAAAAGCCGCAAATTGCAAGTGCAAATTGGACACCCCGCATGAATAAAATCTGTTCGGCG
>JAUMVT010000049.1 GCA_030529995.1 Clostridia bacterium | reverse complement strand
AAGTAAATGGAATTCAAATATAAAGAAAATGATGTGCCCGACATGGTTCTAAGAGAAAAATTATCTAAAATGACGCTTGAGGAGCTTGAAATTCTGTCAAATCAAGAGCTGGAGAGGCTGAAGAAGCAGTGGGCGATTGACGATGCCAAGGAACAGGCAGATAAGAAATAAAGGGCGTTGACGAGCAGCGATGCATGAGCAGTTTCATCGGGAAGACGGTCGAATTTAGATAAAAGTGCGTTCCACAGCGAACGTCGGGAAGGAAAGATGACAATGGTTTCACGGAATGACATTAGACGGTTGCGATCACGAAGAAAACTGTCGGTCGGAAGTACAACAAAAAGCTCCTTGAAGCTTCACACTTCAAGGAGCCTATGGAGCTGATAGGCGGATTTGAACCGCCGACCTCATCCTTACCAAGGATGCGCTCTACCAACTGAGCTATATCAGCACGTTGCGCTATCGGCAACGTTGATAGTATAGCACATGCTGAGGGAAAAATCAACCCCTTTTTTATTTTTATTTTGAGGCGGAAAGGGAAGCATGAATTTAGTGAATTCACTTTCCATTCGCCCCTCCACTTTTCGCAAACATTCCCCTTGTTCCTGCTTGCCTTTTTGTGGTATACTGAGGAGCAATCATTGATGGAACGCCCGTGTCCGGGCGGATGAGGAACGGGAGGTTTCCATGGGCAATTTTGTGGATCATGTAAAAATCACGGCAAAGGCAGGCAATGGCGGCAATGGCAGCATGTCCTTCCACCGTGAAAAGTTTGTGCTGAACGGCGGCCCTGACGGCGGCGACGGCGGCAACGGCGGTGATGTGCTGCTCTATGCCGACCCGAACATGCACACCCTGCTGGATTTCCGCTTCAAGAGCAAGTACACGGCCGAAAACGGCACGGACGGCGCAGCAGGCCGCTGCACCGGCAAGCGCGGTGAAGACTTGATTATTAAAGTTCCCGTGGGCACGGTGCTCCGGGATGCAGAATCCGGCGCTGTGGTAGCGGATATGGACCAGCCGGGAGAGACCCGCCGCATTTTGAAAGGCGGCAGAGGCGGCTGGGGCAACACCCACTTCGCCACGCCTACCCGGCAGGCGCCTAATTTCGCCAAGCCCGGCGGCAAAACGGAAGTGCGGACGTTCCTGATGGAATTGAAAACCATTGCGGACGTAGGTCTTGTGGGTTATCCCAATGTAGGCAAGAGCACCATTCTTTCCGTGGTGACCAGCGCCAAGCCTAAGATCGGCAATTACCACTTCACCACCCTGACCCCGAATCTGGGCATTGTCCGCCGTCACGGCAAGGACTTTGTGTTGGCGGATATTCCCGGCTTGGTGGAAGGCGCTGCGGAAGGCGTCGGCCTGGGGCATGACTTCCTCCGGCATGTGGAGCGCACCCGTCTGCTGCTCCATGTGGTGGATATTGCAGGCAGCGAGGGACGGGATCCCATCGAGGATTTTGACCAGATCAATCTGGAATTGCAGAACTACGGGGAACTCTCCACCCGGCCTCAGGTGGTGGTCTGCAACAAAATGGATCTGACCGGTGCGGAAGAAAATCTGGCACGGATGAAGGAGCATGTAGCACCTTTGGGCTACCCTGTCTTTGCCGTCAGTGCAGCGACTCATCAAGGATTTGATGCTCTGCTGGATTATACGGCAGATCGGCTGGAAGAGCTTCCGCCGGTGCAGCACTTCACCGAGGAAATTGATCTGGATGAAGAGATCAAGCCCAGCACCTTTGAAGTGCAGAAGGACGGCGAGGTTTACGAGGTGGTGGGCACCTCTATGGAACGCTTGCTGGACAGCGTAAACTTCGATGATGAGGAAAGCATGAATTGGTTCCATCGTACCCTGCGCCGCTGGGGCGTGATTGATGCCCTGCGCAATGCCGGCGCCAAGGAAGGCGACACCGTGCGCATCGGTGACATGGAATTTGACTTTGTGGAATAAGGAGATACAGGAATGACAAGCAAGCAGCGTGCCATGCTTCGATCCATGGCCAACACAATGGAAACCATCCTTTACGTAGGCAAAGAGGGCGTTACCGACGGTACGGTCAAGGAAGCCTATGATGCCTTGGAGGCACGGGAGCTGATCAAGTGCTGTGTGCAGCAGGGGGCTCCTGTTTCCGCCAAGGAAGCACTGGCAGAACTGTGCCAGCGTACCGGGGCAGAACCCATCCAGTGCATCGGCAGACGTTTCGTGATGTATCGCCCCAGCAAGGACAATCCCCGGATTGTGCTGGAATAAAAAATCACATAGCAAGAGGGGACTGGTGCCGTCAATGCATCAGTCCCCTTTTTCACGCTTATTTGATTGCACCGGCATCCTCTGTGCTGTCATCCAGCACGGTTTCAATAATATACCGGGGACGCCGCTTGGTTTCATTGTAAATCTTGCCGATGTATTCGCCGATGACTCCCAGCGCCAGCAGCTGAATGCCGCCCAGTGCCCAAATGGAGCATACCAGCGAAGTCCAGCCGCTGACCGTCTGCCCGCACAGCTTGCGGATGAGGGAATACAGCAGGATCACCGCCGCTACCACGAAAATGGCAATGCCCAGGTTCAGAATCAGCCGAATGGGCTTAACGGAAAAGGACGTAATGCCATCCAAGGCAAAAGCAATCATCTTTTTCAGGGGATATTTGCTTTCACCGGCAAAGCGTTCACCACGCTCATACAGCACGGTATCCGATTTGAAGCCTACCAGCGGCACCATGCCCCGGAGAAACAGATTAACCTCGGAGAAGGACATCAAGGCTTCCACGGCTCTGCGGCTCATTAACCGATAATCCGCATGGTCGTAAACAATATCCACCCCCATGGCCTGCATAAACCGATAATAGCCGTGGGCGGTAAATCGCTTGAAGAAGGTATCCTTGGCTCGGGAGGAACGGACACCGTAAACGACTTCGCAGCCTTCCTGATATTTCTCCAGCATCCGGTCGACAGCATCAATATCATCCTGCAGATCCGCATCCATGGTAATGATCACATCGCCATGCCGTGCAGCCTCCTCCATGCCGGCCAGCAAAGCATTTTGATGCCCACGGTTGCGGCTCAGCTTGACACCGGAGAAGGTTTCATCTTGCCGATGGAGTGCGGCAATGATCTCCCATGTGCGGTCGGTGGAACCATCGTCCACGAACAAGACACGGCTGTCCGGGGTAATCTGGCCGGTTCGAGCCAGTTCCTCCAGCTTGGCCTTCAGCCGTTTGGACGTTTCCGGAAGCACTTCCTCTTCCTTGTAGCAGGGGACGACAATATACAATCGATCCATGGGATCCCTTCTTTCCTGAAAGCAGTATATCTTCCTTTCGAACCGTTGTCAATCCGATGAAAGATTGATACAATAGAAAGGCAAGCAATGATATAACGCGGCAGGACGCCGTTTTCATGCGGAGGAATTATGCGCAAGAATGATGAGCTGACCTTGACGGCAGATGCCGTAGGGGCAGATATGGAAGGCGTGGCTCGGGCGGAGGGCATGGCCGTATTTGTTCCCGGTCTGCTGCCGGGAGAAACCGCTCCCGTGCGCTTGGTGAAGGTACAGCCCCGATTTGCCTTCGGCAAGGTGGTGGGAGAGATTACGTTGCCCTCCCCTGATCGCCGTGAACCGGACTGCCCGGCCTGGCCCAGATGCGGTGGATGCACTTGCCGCCACATGAGCTATGCGGCAACGCTGGAAGCCAAGCGAAAGCAGGTGGAGGATTGTTTCCGCCGGATTGGCCATCTGGACGTGGAAGTGCCCCCGGTTAAGGGCATGACGAAGCCCTTCGGCTACCGCAACAAAACCAGCTTGCCGGTAGGCGGAACGGCGGAGGCACCCGTGCTGGGCTTTTATGCTCCGAGAAGTCACACCATCATCCCGGCGGCACGATGCCTGAATGCCATGCCCCCGGCAGGGGATGTGGCGGAGGTTTTCCTCGGCTGGATGAAGAAACACCGCTTGGCTCCCTATCAAGAAGAAACCCATACCGGGCTGATTCGTCACCTGATGGTGCGGGTCAATCGCCGCAAAGAGGCTATGGTGGTGGTGGTCATCAACGGCAAGGAGCTGCCCTATGCTGACGAACTGGCGGAAAAGCTGAAGCCGCTGGGAGTTGTCAGCCTGATCCTGAACGAAAACCGTGAAAAAACCAATGTGATTCTGGGGCGGAATTTCCGCACCCTTTGGGGTACAGACACTTTGGAAGATACCCTGTGCGGGCTCCGTTTTCAGGTGTCGCCTGCCTCCTTCTTTCAGGTCAATCCGTGGCAGACAGAAGTGCTGTACCAAACGGCACTGGACTTTGCCCAGCTTGCCCCCTCCGATACCCTGTGTGATGTGTACTGCGGCGCCGGCACCATCACGCTGATGATGGCCTCCCATGTGGGGCAAGCCTTGGGCATTGAAGTTGTTCCCCAGGCCATTGACAATGCAAGGGAAAACGCCGCTCGCAACGGCATTATCAACGCAGACTTCCACCTGGGAGCTGCGGAGGAGGTGCTGCCCAAGCTGGTGCAGGACGGACTCCGCCCGGATGTGGTGGTAGTGGATCCACCACGGAAGGGATTGGATCCGGCGGTGATCGAAGCTATGGCCAATGTATCCCCTCGGCGGATTGTCTATGTCAGCTGCAATGTAGCCACCCAGGCTCGGGATGCAGCACTGCTGAAGGAGTACGGCTATCTGCCCGAAAAGATGCAGCCGGTGGACATGTTCTGCTGGACAAGCGGCGTGGAGAACGTGTGCGAGTTCATGAAAAAGTGAAAACATAAAACAACGGGCTGCTGCAGAAAAATCTCCTGCAGCAGCCCGCTTTCATGGATGACTCTTTATGTTCCGGAAAAATTACTTGAGCATGGATTCTTCCCAGCAGTCGAAGGGCTTCAGCTCCAGCAGCTCAGCCACGGTTGCGGCCACATTGGCCAGGCCGAAATGACCGTCTTCCTTCAGCTCATGACGGGCATCCTTGTCGTAGACGATGAAGGGAACGGGATTCAGGCTGTGTGCCGTACGCACGGCCACAACACCCTTCTTGTTCTTCTCCAGCATCTGGTCTGCGTTGCCGTGGTCAGCGGTAACAATCAGAATGGCACCGTACTCGTCACATGCCTTCTTCACGCGAGCCAGGCACAGATCAACAGATTCCACAGCAATCTCCGTGGCCAGCAGGCTGCCCGTGTGGCCA
Source organism: Clostridia bacterium (assembly GCA_030529995.1). Lineage (GTDB taxonomy): Bacteria > Bacillota > Clostridia > Christensenellales > Aristaeellaceae > CAKUFA01. The sequence continues at coordinate 16,235 of JAUMVT010000049.1, read as the reverse complement.
ACCATGTCGCCGTTAGGATAGTTGCAGCGGATGAAGCCGTACTTGCCGCTCTTGATGGCATCGATCACCAGGTCGGTAATCTCGGTCGCCTTCATCCAGGGGCACTCATCGAAGGAACGCACGTCAGAGGGAACTTCGGCGTAGTCTTCCAACTCTTCGGAGAACTTTTCGGAGCGGTTGCCGTTCCAGAAATAGGTCACATGTCCGTACTTCTGGGTTTCGGAGCAGGCATATTCCTTAATGCCATGCTTCACCAGCAGCTCAGTCAGGGTGTTGCGGATTTCCGGAGGATTCACCAAGAAGGACTTAGGAATGCACAGGTCGCCGTCATACTGGAGCATGCCGGCATACTTCACCTGAGGCACCACGCCCCGGTCAAAGTGGTTGAAGGATGCATCTCCGTCAAAGGCCATGGAAAGCTCCAGTGCACGGTCGCCGCGGAAGTTGAACAGGATGACGCTGTCTCCGTCCTGCATCTTGCCTACGGGCTGACCATCCTTGGCAATCACGAAAGCAGGCAGATCCTGATCAATCACGCCCAGTTCCTTCCGATAGGTTTCCACGGCTTCCTTGGCGCTGGCGAACTGACGGCCTTCTCCATGAACGTGGGTATCCCAGCCCCGCTTGACCATATCCCAGTTTGCCTGATACCGGTCCATGGTGATCTGCATACGGCCGCCGCCGGAAGCGATGCGTCCATCAAAGGTATCGTCGTTCAGCTCGGCAAGCACGTCTTCCAGCTGCTGTACATATTCCAAGGCGGAGGTGGCAGGCACGTCACGGCCATCCAGCAGGATGTGGCAGCGAACGGAGGCGATGCCTTCCTTCTTTGCTTCCTTCAGCATGGCAATCAGGTGGCTGATGTTGGAGTGCACATTGCCATCGGAAAGCAGACCCACGAAGTGCAGCGTGGAGTGATTGGCCTTGCAGTTGCCTGCCAGCTCCTTCCATGCGGCGGACTCATAAATCTTGCCGCTGAGGATGGACTCGTTCACCAGCTTGGCACCCTGAGAATAGATCTGACCGCAGCCCAGTGCGTTGTGACCTACTTCACTGTTGCCCATATCGTCATCCGTAGGCAGACCCACGGCCGTGCCGTGTGCCTTAATGGTCAGGTGCGGAGAAGTGGCCTTGAATTCATCCAAAGTGGGGGTAGTTGCCTGCTTTACCATATTGCCGAGGGTTTCCGGCGTTTCACCCACGCCGTCCATGACAACCAGAACAACGGGTTTTTTCATCTTAATTATCCTCCTGTCTGTGGGGAAGCGCATTGCCTGCGCATCCATTCCATAGCATAGACCATTCCGGGCAGATTGTCAACTCAGAAACAAGCGACGCAGCGGGCTCTGCCCTTATGAATCGCCGTACTGCTCCACATATTCCTCCAGGCACAGATTTTCATCCCGCATAATGAGGGCATGCTTGACGCCTACGTAGCGAATGTGCCAAGGCTCTTCCGTAATACCGGTGATGCTTTCCTTTTCCGCTGTGTAGCGGATAATGAAGCCGTATTCCCAGCAATGTTCCGCCAGCCAGGTGCATTGCTTTGTGCCCTTGAAGGACTGTCCGGGCACGGTGATGTCAAAGGCCAGCCCGGTGTGATGCTCGCTGCCGCCGGGAAGGGCAACAAGCTTCAGTGCCGCCGCCCGGGCAGCCGAGGCGCTCTTACCCTGCTTGCGGTACTCGTAAATCTTGTTGTCCAGCAGCTTTTGCTGATAGCTTACGGAGCGGTAACCGGCGCTGACCTGCCAGGAAGAGATTCCCTCAGCCTGCGCCGCCCGAAGCATTTCCATGAGCGCATCCACCGCAACCCGAACGCCGTCAATGCCGTTGGCCTTAATTTTCACCACGGAAGCATCGCAGTAATCCGTCATGTTTACCAAGTCTTCCGGCTCGTAATCCTCCGGCAGCATATGGTCTGCATTGACCAGCAGAGGCATTGCTTCCTCGTTGAAAGAAACGACCGTCCCTTCTTCAGGGGCGATCGTTGCAGTATCTGTCGGGGCAGGGGTGTCCGTAGGGGCAACATACGCCTGTGCATCATCGGCGAAGAGTGCCTTTCGTGTATCGCCGCCAAAGAGTCCGTCCGCATCCAGTCCGTTCTGCTGCTGAAACAGCTTTACGGCTGCTTTGGTGCCGGCACCGTACTGCCCGTCAATCTCTCCGCTGTAATAGCCCAGTGCCTGCAGCCGAGTTTGCAGCTCCGTGACCGCATCGCCGGAGGAACCTGCACGGAGCACCGGCTCCGGGGTAGGCTCGTTGGGGTCAATGGTCACCTGCATCACATTGGCAGCCTCCGGTTCAGGGGTGGGCGTGGTGGCGGCTTCAATGGCCGTCAGCTGGGACAGACGAATCACATTGACCCCCAGCACAACAGCAAGAACAACCAGTGCGGTCATGAAAATCAGGCCGATCACCAGTGCCGGCGTAGGCTTCTTCGAACTGCTCATGCCGCTGCTCCCTTCTGCATGCCTGCTGTTAATCCGGCCATTCGCCGTCAAACACAAACTCGGCAGGACCTTCCTGATACACATGGTTGTCATCCGGGGACCAGGAAAGATTCAGCTCGCCGCCGGGAAGACGAACCACCGCATCCCGGTTGGCACGGCCGGTCAGCACGGCAGCCACCAAGGCAGCGCAGGCACCTGTGCCGCAGGCCAGGGTTTCACCGGCACCCCGCTCCCACACACGCATCCGCAGCAGCTGCCGATTCATCACCTGCACAAATTCCACGTTGGTGCGATTGGGGAAGAGAGGATGATGCTCCAACAGAGAGCCTACCATGGGCAGATCCACATCATCCGGGTCATCCACAAAAATCACGCAGTGAGGATTGCCCATGGAAACGCAGTGAATGCGCCAGGTCATGCCCCCCTCTGTCACCGGATGCGCCAGCACGATTTCCCCGGGCAGATCCACCGGAATGCTTTGTGGATTCAGGGTTGGCGAACCCATATCCACCCGAACGGCGTGAACCTTGCCGCCACGTTCCCGCAGCTGCAGAATTTTCAATCCGGCGCCTGTCATCAGGGTCAGCTCCGTCTTGTCCGTCAGTCCTCGCTCATAGACATACTTGCCGATGCAGCGGGTAGCGTTGCCGCACATTTCGGACTCGCTGCCGTCGCTGTTGAAGATCCGCATACCAAAGTCCGCCACGTTGCTGGGCTCAATCAACACCAAGCCGTCCGCTCCGATGCCAAAGTGGGGGCGGCTCATGGCGACCGCCAATTCTTCCGGATTCCGAACAATTTCTTCAAAGCAATTGACATAAATATAATCATTGCCGATGCCCTGCATCTTTGTAAAGTGCATACACGACACTCCCTTACTGTTCCCGTATCCATGCGAGAACAGAATAGATTATAACGTAATTCAAGGCGGACGTAAAGAAAAAACTTGGGTGTGCCATCTGCCGGCAGCGTCGGGCAGGGCGCACAGATCGGATTTTGGAACGCTGATGCAGCCCTTTGTAATTTCTGCCTAGATTATTTTGAAAACAGCGAGTAAATATATTGACACGCTGTAAAAAAAAGTAGTATAGTGGTGTCTCGTGTCACCGTTTCAATAAAGTATAGGGGTGATGCCAATTTCAATTAAGTGCGCAAAATATTCAATTTCTCATTGACGTTCTCCTCTGCCGGTAGAAAGCAGCAACTGTGGTGTAGGCAGGCAAAAACATTCAGTTGTGAATGGTACCGGGTAATTGAAATGCAATCACTGTGTCAGTCACGCTATCGTGATTTTTTGAAGAAAGAAGGAGTTATTGTGGGAATTACAATCGTGAGTCGTCGGATTGGTCATCCTGTCACACGCACAACAACTACGACAACGATTCAGTACGGTTATTTTTTAAATGAAGTTAGGACTAATACCTCTTCTAAAAATGAATTTGATTCCGGTGCGAATCGTTGGGGGCAAGCTGGAGCAGAAATTCGCTTTTACAATGAAAGCGACCGTGATATTAAATATATAGACTTTCAGCTTGTACCGACTAATAGGGTCGGTGACGTTGTTGGCGGTATTGATTCTGTGTGTACAGTAAGAGCAACAGGTCCTTTCCGCTCACATCGATGTTCGTGTGCGACATGGAATTACATTTGGGATGGATTTGAAATTAAGAATGTGTGTATTCTTAAAACTGTAATTACCTATTGGGATGGCAGTACTGAAACAGAAGACAACCACCGTTACGATAGAGCACTACGTTTGACTTGGACACGTCCAATTGTTCTAATGCTGTGTTCACTAGGTTTCTTTAGTGCTTGGTATGGTTCTCTTGTGTCAAGAAAAATATGGCAGTTTTCATTTGCAAATTTACTTCCTCTTTTTAGCTTTGCGCTGATGCTGACATTTCCTCTTTTAGGCCTTTTCTTTTCTAGGAAAAATAAGCAGCGTCTTACTATCATTTTTTCAGCGTTGAATGTATCTTCTTGCATTGCTTATATTGTTACGGCAATAATTGGCAGCTGGTATAAAACAACTCGATGGGGAATGTCAGAGTACAGATCAAATCAATGGTGGATGTCAGTTTTGCTGCTTGTAATTTCGGTTATTCCCTTGCTGAAAGCGACCTGTGTAGGTGCATTCAAAAGTTCTTTCACTTCTGAGTCAATAACGAATAAGACTTGTATAGGCGTATGTATTTTAGTTTCAATTCTTTTCTGGGTAATTTTAATCAACACTCCTGATAACCGCATGCCAGCTGGATTTATATCCGGAATGTTTATGGATCTTCTTTGGATTATATTGTATTCTTGTTTTCTTGCCGCCATAGCCAATCGCTTTCGTACTACGTATGATATTCACTACCGTAAATAAATGCAAGGAATCCCCTTCGGCAGTGTGGTGACAGCTGCCGAAGGGGATTTGCTTTTGTCAATCTTCAAAGGGCATGCTGGTACGGTCAGCCTTTTGCAGCTCCGCATCCAGATCCGGCATCACACCTGTTTCCTCCAGATAGGCGGCATCCTTCTGCTGCATTTGCAGCCGCTTGGTGTGCACGTAAGCCCGATTGGAAGGGGTGGCCTTGTCCAGCGTCATGCTCATGATGCACTTGCCGCCGGCAGAGGCCTGAAATCGGAGGCGCACCATCAGCGGCCCGTGATGGGGGCAGGTGCACAGCCCGATATACTTGTCCGCCGTCTGCCGCACGTAGCCCTCTTCTTCCGGCTTGGTTTTCTTGCCGCACACAGGGCACCGTGGTGCAAGGGCATTCTCACTACTCATGGCCTGCTTCACGCTGTCGTAGCACTCGCCCTTCAGCTTGGCACGCTCCACCCGTCCCTGCCGAATTAGCTGTTTCGGCTGCTGGGGATACTTCAGCACCTCTGTCGGGTCAGGCAGCTTAGCAAACACCAGAGCAGTATAGTAGGCATCGTGGAGCGCATTGTGGAAGAAGCGATTTTCATCCGGCTCAATCTCCAGCATGTCCATGGCCGCTTTCAGTCCCTTGCGCTCCTTGCACTTGTACACATCACTGAACAGGCGCTGAATATCGCACAGGGGCGGCAGGGAGACCGTGCAGCCGAAGAAGTCCATGTTCTGCTTCAGCACGCTTACATCGTCACAGCCCCAGGTCAGCAGCACATAATCATCACCGCACCAGGCAGCAAACTGATCCATAGCCTCCAGGAAGGTAGGGGCATCCGCCAATTCTTCCGACCCCAGATGGGTCATGCGCTTAATGCGTGGATGAATCTTCACATAGTGCTGAGGATGAATGGGGATGGAAATGCTGTCCACTACCTGAAACCGGTCATCCACTTTTACCGCACCGATCTGGATCATCTCGAAGATCAGCCGATCTCCTACCTCCCGATAAACCTGACTCTGATAGTTTAATGGCTGATTCCATTCCAGATCAATGATAATGTAATGCACGAAATACACACCTCATATTTCAAAGGATTCCATCAACAGATTCATTCCTGTGCGAAGGAAGCCGCGGCGGCGGCACGTCCGGCTGCTGCGCCGGTGCTCCAGGCAATCTGCAGATTATAGCCGCCGGTATGGGCATCCACATCCAGCAATTCCCCGGCAAAGTATAGGCCGTGCACCAGCTTGCTTTCCATGGTGGAAGGCGTAACCTCCTTCACGGAAACGCCGCCTCTTGTTACAATGGCCTCCGCCAGGGGACGAAGCCCCGCTACGGGAATGATCAGACATTGCAGGGTATGCAGGATTTTCTCCCGGTCTTCCTTGGTGATTTGACCGCAGACCGCATCGCCGCTGACCCCTGCCAGGGCAGGAAACTCCTCGGCCAGTCTGCCGGGCAAAAGGGACGGCAGCACGTTCCGCAGCTGTTTGCGGTTCTGGGCTGCGAACTCCCGCTGAAGCCGTGCATCCAGCTGCTCCGGCGTAAGGGCAGGCTTCAGGTTCAGCTCCACCCGCGCCTCTGCGGGCTTTTCCGGCAGGTGACAGCTCATTTCCAGCACCAAAGGGCCGGAAATGCCGAAGTGGGTAAACAGCATTTCTCCCTGCTCCCGGTAAAGCCGCTTCTTTCCGCTTTGCAGGGTCAGGGTAACATTCTTCAGACTGAGCCCCTGCAGGCGGCGTACCCACTCCGCATTGCTGACCAAGGCAGAAAGCACCGGTGTAGGGGGCAGCACGGTATGTCCCAGCTTCTCTGCCAGCCGATAACCGTCTCCGTCCGAGCCGGTGACAGGATAGCTTTGTCCTCCGGTGGCAAGAATCACCTGACCGGCAGGCAATCTTTCACCCTGCCGGGTGATGACCCCCTGCACCTGTCCGTCCTCCACCAGAATATCCTGCACCTTGGTGTTCAGCCGAACCTTGACACCAGCCTGCTGCATGAGTCTGGTCAGAGTACGGGTCACATCACTGGCTTTCTCCGTTGCAGGGAAGACACGCCGCCCCCGCTGCACCACCACGGGGCAGCCATTCTCCTCCAGGAGGGACATCATATCCTGAGGGGTAAAGCCGTTCAGCGCACTGTACAGGAAACGGGGATTGTGGGCAACCTGCTGCATAAATTCATCCAAGGTGCAGTCATTGGTCAGGTTGCATCGTCCCTTGCCGGTGATGTATACCTTTTTGCCCAACTTTTCATTGCCCTCCAGCAGGGTCACGCTGCCGCCGCTCAGGGCGCACTGCAGCGCCGCCATCATGCCGGCAGCGCCGCCCCCGATTACGATCACCTCAGTCATGGGCATTTTCCTCTTCCAGATAAATGGCATAGGTATCCCAGATGCCCTCCAGCTGGTGGAAATGCTGGCTTAGCTCCTCCTTACGGTGGAGTCCCAGTGCTACCAGCAGGGCATTGATCACGCTCAGGGGCGCAGCCAGAGAGTCAACGAAGGACGCCATGTCTGTGCGCGCCGTCAGGCAGACATCCGCAATTTCATTCAAAGGGGACATGGGGCCATCCGTCAGTGCCACCACCTGGGCATTATGCTTTTTGGCAAAACGCATGGCCTCCAGCGTCCGGGTGGAATACCGGGGAAAGCTGATGCCCACCAGTACATCATCGGATTCAATCCGGGCAATCTCCTCATACACATCAGCCACGGAGGAAGCTACCAGATGGACGCCGTCGAAGATATAATTCAGGTAATAGCTCATGAACTGAGCCAGGGGCGCAGCTGAACGCATGCCCATGACATAAATATGCTTGGCGTTCAGGAGACGATCCACCACCTGCTGAAACACCTTCTGATCCATTTCTTCCATGGTTTCCCGAAGGTTCTGGATGTCGCTTTTCAGCACGGTGCTCAGGGCGGCGTCCGGGCGGATATCCGTGGCCATTTCGAACCGCTGGTTGGCAGTCAGCCGGTGACTGACCAGCTCCTGCAAGGCTCGCTGCAGCTGAGGATAGCCTTCGTATCCCAGTGCCGATGCAAACCGAACCACCGTGGATTCGCTGACGCCTACACTTTCTCCCAGGCGGCTGGCCGTCATAAACACCGCCTTATCATAGTGATCCACAATATATTGTGCGATGCGGCGATGGCCTTTGCTCAGGCGCTTGCCGGAGTGATTCAGCCGATCGATAACATCTTGCATATCCTGCATGGCAGGTGTACCTTCTTTCGCACATTCAGGGCAACTCAATCGCCCAAGAAGCACCGGCCAACGACCGATGCGCAAACCTTACTCATTATAAAGGAAGCATTTCCTTTTTGCAAGAGCGGATGAGAAAATTGCAAAATTTGCAGGGTTTCGTGCAAAGATGAACATGGAAAAAATTTCATCTTGACCTTGTTCCGATTTCATGGTATACTAATCGAGTAACTGAATATGACATATTGTCACTTTCACTTGACATGGAGAAGTACCCAAGAGGCCGAAGGGGCTCCCCTGCTAAGGGAGTAGTGTGCGATAAGCGCAGCCCGGGTTCAAATCCCGGCTTCTCCGCATGAAAGAACCCTTGTACCGTAACAGGTGCAAGGGTTCTTTGTACCCCGATTTACCCCAAATAAAAACGCACTGTGTTTCGAGAACTTGCTCGGATCACAGTGCGTTTCATTTTGCTTGTTTTAGGATGCTTCCGTGGTGCGGTGTCTGCGCTGATTCAGGTCCGTGAACAAAGTGGAGAAGAACATGCTGATGGTCGCAGCCGCAAGCCCTGCCACAACCAGGTACCATGTGGCCGCCTTGCGTACGTTCAGGAAGGAATAAGGGATCTTCTCTTCCGGCACCACGTTCAGCAGAATCAGCGTAATCATGGTAACCGCATAGAGGATGATGAAGATCAATCCGTTCAGCCGATCCCGGGGCTTCAGCTCGCCGGGATAGCAGGCATACCGCACAAAGGAAAACATGGTAATGAGGGGCACAATGACGTGCATGTTGATCATGTCATACCGGGCGAATACGGGCTTGTCTTTCACAAAAGGAAGCAGGCCGATAAGCACCACCATCAGGATCAACGCTTCCGTCACGGCAGAGGACAAATGCAGAAAGTAGCATACACGAGACGGCAGGCTTTGCTTCTTCGTCAGTTCAAGGATCCGCTGCACGGAAATGATCCCGGCCACAAGTACCGCAAACAGCGTCCCGTCGCAGGTCATTTCCCGCAGGCAGGAAACGGCGCTGCCCTCATAATTGGCCTTGTACAGGAAGGCGGTGATGCCCAGAAAAATCGTCAGCGCATTCAGGAACAGGTTCATCCTCGCTTGCGTGGGGGAAAAGACCGGCGACATGGGCAAAACTCCTTTCCTGACAAGGACATTCAAGGGGACAGCAGTGCCTTAGTTATTGTTGTACCGCCATTGACGGGCACGATCACCGGCAGAAAGGATCTTCTTCCGCATGCGCAGGGTCTTGGGGGTGATTTCCAGCAGCTCGTCATCATCGATGAACTCCATGCACTCCTCCAAGGTCATGGGATGCACGGAAATCAGCCGCATGGCATCTTCAGAGGCGGAGGCGTTACGCATGTTGGTCACGTGCTTCTGCTTGCACACGTTCACCACCAGGTCGTCCGGCCGGGCGTTCTGACCAACGATCATGCCTTCATAAACATTCTGCTGAGCACCGATGAACAGGGTGCCACGTTCCTGAGCATAGAACAGACCGTAGGAAGTGCTGATGCCGGTTTCGTGGGCTACCAGAGCGCCCACGTTCCTGTGGGGAATGTCGCCCTTCATGGGCTCATAGCGTTCGAAGGTGGCGGACATAATGCCCTCGCCCCGGGTATCCGTCATGAATTCGCTGCGGTAGCCGAACAGGCCGCGGGAAGGTACCAGGAACTCCAGACGAACCCGATCCAGGCCGCTCATGTGCTCCAGTGTACCACGACGGCGGCCGATCTTTTCAATCACGGCGCCGGCACTGGCCTGAGGCGTATCCACCACCAGCCGTTCAATAGGCTCGCACTTCACGCCGTCAATCACCTTGTAAATCACCTGAGGCTTGCTGACGGCAAACTCATAGCCCTGACGGCGCATGTTTTCAATCAGGATGGACAGGTGCAGTTCGCCGCGGCCGCACACTTCGAAAGCGTCGGTGGAGTCCGTATCGTTCACACGCAGGCTCACGTCCGTCTGCAGTTCACGCATCAGCCGGGCACGCAGGTGACGGCTGGTCACGTAGGTTCCCTCACGGCCGGCAAAGGGGCTGTCGTTGACACGGAAGGTCATGCTTACCGTGGGCTCGGAAATCTTCACGAAAGGCAGAGCTTCCGGGGTGGAAGGATCGCACACCGTGTCACCGATGGAAATGTCCTCCATGCCGCACAGTGCCACAATGTCACCCATGCTGACAGACTCGGCAGGCACCCGCTTCAGTCCGTCATACTGGAACAGACCGCTCAGCCGCCACATGGGGCTGGTCGCGCCGGTCTCCATATTGGTGTGCACCACGTTCATGCCGGACTTGAAGCTGCCCCGGGTGATACGACCCACACCGATACGTCCCACATACTCGCTGTAGTCGATGGTGGAGATCAGCACCTGAGCAGAGCCGTCAGGATCTCCCTCGGGAGCGGGAATGTACTTCAGGATGGCATCGAACAGGGGGCGCAGATCCGTGCCGGGCTGATCCATGTCCAGGGTTGCGGTACCCTTCCGGGCACTGACGTAGAGGATGGGGTTCTCGATGGTACTTTCATCGGCCTCCAGGTCAATGAGCAGATCCAGAATCTCGCCCACCACTTCCTCGCACCGGGCATCAGGACGGTCGATCTTGTTGATAACGATCAGCACCTTCAGCTTCAGTTCCAGTGCCTTCTTCAGCACGAAACGGGTCTGGGGCATGGGACCTTCAAAGCTGTCCACCAGCAGCAGCACGCCGTCCACCATCTTCAGCACACGTTCCACTTCGCCGCCGAAGTCTGCGTGACCGGGGGTGTCAACAATGTTGATCTTGTGTCCCTGATAGTGGACAGCCGTGTTCTTGGACAGGATGGTAATGCCACGCTCACGCTCGATGTCGTTGGAGTCCATTACCCGATCTACCGTCTGCTGATTCTCACGGTACACGCCGCCCTGCTTCAGCATCTGATCCACCAGGGTGGTCTTGCCGTGGTCAACGTGGGCAATAATAGCAATGTTGCGAATATCATCACGAATCATATTCTTACTAAACCTCCAGAAATGTTACGGTCGCGGATTTGCATCAAAGCCGGTTGGCGGTCTCCGCCAATTCAAGGCCTTCATTATTTTCACAGGCCAGACGAATGCTCCATTCATTCTCAAACAGCAGCACGTCTCTGCCCCGGCTGTCCTTTGCACGGCCGGAGGTGGAGGTAAGCTTCAAATCCTCCACAGCCTTCGGGGTTTTCACCACCCAGCGGACAAAGTGGAAGGGCATGCCCTCCATGACGATGTCCGTCTGATATTCCGTTTTCAGCCGATGTTCCAGCACTTCAAACTGCAGAACGCCGACTACGCCCACCATGAATTCTTCACGGCCGGTTTCCGTGCGGATGAAGGTTTGAATGGCGCCTTCCTCCGCCAGCTGGCTGATGCCCTTCTGGAACTGCTTGCGCTTCATGCTGTCCAGGGGGCGAACTCGATTGAAGAATTCAGGAGCGAACACGGGAATGTTCTCGTAGTGCATCTTCGGTCCGCAGGAAAGAGTGTCGCCCAGCTGATAAATGCCGGGGTCGAACAGGCCGATGATGTCGCCGGCCCATGCTTCCTCCACAGCTTCCCGTTCGTCTGCCATGAACTGCTGGGGCTGCTTCAGGGCAACGGTTTTATTTGTGCCGGAATGCCACACTTCCATGCCCTTTTCAAAGGCACCGCTGACAATGCGCATGAAGGCCAGCCGATCCCGGTGGGCAGGGTTCATGTTGGCCTGAATCTTGAACACAAAGCCGGAGAAATAGGACTCTTCGGGGCCGATCATGCCGGCATCGCTCTGCCGGGGCAGGGGCGGAGGCGTGTATTGCAGGAACCGATCCAAGAAAGGCTCCACGCCAAAGTTGGTCACGGCGGAACCGAAGAACATGGGCGTCAGCTCACCCCGGCGCACGGCCTCCAGATTGAAGGCGTCGCCGGCTTCGTCCAGCAGTTCGATTTCTTCCTGCAGTCGATCCCGGTAATGCTGATCCAGCAGAGTTTCCAGCATGGGATCATCCACGGCGATGTCGGTTTTCTCCACCATCTTTTTGCCGTGGTCACCGCCGGTGTACAGTTCCACCATTTTCGTATCCCGATGGTAAACACCCTGGAAATCACCATCCACGCCAATCGGCCAGTTAATGGGGCAGGAGCGGATGCCCAGCACCTGCTCCAATTCTTCCATCAGCGCAAAGGGATCCTTGGCGGCTCGGTCCATTTTATTGACAAAGGTAAAAATCGGTATATTCCGCATCCGGCAGACTTTGAACAGCTTAATGGTCTGGGCTTCCACGCCCTTGGCGGCGTCGATCAGCATGACCGCCGCATCGGCAGCCACCAGCACCCGGTAGGTATCCTCAGAGAAGTCCTGGTGTCCGGGAGTATCCAGAATATTGATGCGGAATCCATCATATTCAAACTGCATGGCAGAAGAGGTGACGGAAATGCCGCGCTGCTTTTCAATGTCCATCCAGTCGGAGGTGGCGTGTTTGTCGCTCTTGCGAGCCTTTACACTGCCGGCAGACCGAATGGCTCCGCCGTAAAGCAGCAGTTTCTCGGTCAGGGTCGTCTTGCCGGCGTCAGGGTGAGAGATAATGGCAAAGGTTCTCCGCTTTTCCACCTGCTCATGCAGCATATCGCGGAAAGCCTGTGTATCACGTGCGGGTAACATGTTTCATCCTCCTTCGTTGTAGGGGTTCTGTTTGCTCCCAGGACGTCAGAGGGAATCAGTTCCCATCAGCGCAGGAGGGCGGGACCTTCGGCGTCTTATGCGAGGTACATTCCTGTAAAGCGTGGGCAGTACCCTGTCCGGCATCGCCATACAATCCCTCCTTCACGCTTCCCTAAAAAGGAAAAAGTCAACTGCTTATTTTAGAACGGGAATGGCAGGATTGTCAAGGTTTTTTGCGGGGGATTTCACGGCAGTGAATTCCCAAGTGAATTCCCACAGAAAATGCCGCAGCTGCGTTTAGCGTGGCATTTTGTCTGGAAATTCACAATGATAAATTGATGTCATGGTTTGTCGTCTGCGCATTACGTCCACATTTGTTCCAACTCACGTTTGGTGATTTTCATATTGAAACAGTAGGGCATCAGAAGGGCATCATTAAGATTCATCTGGTCCATAATGGTCAGGATATAAGAGTAGGGCATGCAAAAATAGTAGTCAACCACAGGCAGCTCGTTTTGCATCATGTAGCAAACCGCTTCATGCGGATTACTGAAGAGGATGAGGTCTTTCCCTGTCTTCAATGGGATGAACGTCTCATAGGGACGAGCCAATGTGTCTTTGAAGCTTTTCCCTTCTTCATCCTTGAGCGCTATACCGGGAACGTAGACCCAGCTGGCCTGCAAATGCTGCCAAAGGATTGGGTTCTGTTCTTTTTGCTCCAGCCAATCAGCATACCGATAGAAGAAATCGATTTGATTGGAACGATAATCCCCAAGCAAAGTCTCATAGTCGTTAAAGAAAAGCTTGCCTTGCATATGCAGTCTCTCCGCAAGCATCCGGTAAAAGCTTCTCGGAATATTCCGCTTCAAATTCTGCCTGTAATTCAACACAATTTGTCCCATGCCGCTCAAGCCGTCTGTGCATGCGTCCATGGCGGCTTGCAGCACATTTTTCAGCACATCGGTATTTTTACTGCGCCAAGCAGATTCTGCGTACGTCCACACAGAGAGCAATGCACACCATTGGTACACTTCGTCTCCGCTGTCCTTTGCTTTTTGAATGAAATGCTTGTAAAGCTCTACATTGGATTGCTGCGGATGGATACTGGCTTCGTATGCCTTGGCGACATCTTCCCTCAAGGCTGCATCTGTCAGGGAGGCAATCAGTCGTTCATGCCGCTCGTTTCTGTGGTCATACCGCAGCTGAAGCCGGTCAAACAAGAACGCTCGCTGGTACAGCGGACTGGCCAACAGGGTTGACAGCAGGCCATCGTACCAAGAGGGCTTTCTGCTACTTTCCTGCAGTTTGCGGGCACACCGGTAAAACAAAGCTTTCGTATCCAATGACGCTTTTCGTATCAATTGGGGATACATGCGTTTAAGCAGGGTACTCAGCAATTCATCATGCAGGATCTCCGTATTGGCAACATCTTTCAAAAAATCATGCAGGATATGTTTCTCCTTGAATGATGCCATTCGTTGATCAGGCAACATGACAGGCCATCTTTTCCCTGCATCTGTTAAGGCAAACGCATGCAGAAACGGTGTCAAATCATTTGCACGTGTCAGCTCATCGAAGGTGTTGATAGCAAAATATTGATGATAAGCTTCGCTTTGCAAGAGGACAATCAATTTTTCGTGTGCCTTTTCCAGACCGCTGCGGTAGGCACTCATATACCATTCCACCGTCTTTTTCATGTTGTGCTGTTTCTCGCAGTATTCCGCCACGGCATAGGCATTTTCTGCCGATAGCGCTTCAGGCGCCATAACACGAAGAGATTCATCCATGGTAGGAAGTTTTGTCAGTTTGCATGCCCTAGGCAGATAGAAGGTAACTTCAACGCCGTCATTTCTCATCAGGGTAACCGGCTCTGCATCTGGGCAGTAGGCTTCACCAAACATGAGCGTAAATGCTATTTTTTTATCATAGGACATAGCAACTTCTTCAAGGTTCACACATCCAGCCAGGCAGCCCATGCCGCATTTCGTGACAAAAGGTGTCAGCATAAATCGTTTCAGCAGCCTGCATCCGCTGAACGCTTCGGGCAGAATTTCACGTACGGAATCCGGGCAATGGAAGAAAACCAGTTCTTTGTTGGTACAGCAAACCAATTTTGTTTTGTCTGAGGAGTAGACAATATCCCCTGCCAGTACATTCTCATTCAGCTGATAGGCAATTGTGACCTGCGGAAATCTTTGTGCAAGTTCGTTGCCCATATCGTAGTACGTATAGGGGAGGGAAAGCTTGCGAAGATTCATGCAGCCATCAAAGCTGGAAGGCACGAAGGATACATCATCGGCCTCAAAAACAATTTCTTCAATCGATTCGTTATGTCCGAAAGCGAAGGGATCAAGACGAATGTAATTGCCGGAAATGACCACTCGCTTTACGTCCCAATTCTCTTCAAAGGCAAAGGATTCTACGCGATCTACACCATAGGGAATCCGCGCCTCGAATGTTTCACTCGTCCAACGATGGAGAATGAATTGTGCGCCCTTCAAGGAGTCATTCTGGCTATGGAAGGAAACTTTGTTCTTCAGCAAAGCTGCAAACTCATCATTTTCACGAACTGCGATGAAATTGCCAATCGGCAAATCATCGGTTGCGTTGTCGTCTATGCTGAGGACAACGGCTTGCTCACGTTCTTTGTCATCGAGGAGAAGAATATCGCCGACTTTGATGTTATGGCTTTCGATGCAGCTGCGTTTCATTCGAATCCGTTTGAATGATGCTTTGGCTGCAATGGTTAGCCTGACAAACGGTGCAGGCGGACGAATCTGGATGGTAAGAAGCCCGACATGCTCCGGCTTTTCGGTGATTCTCAATACATGATTTTTTCGACCGTATCCGTAGAATTCAATGGGTCTTGGCATCTGCTGGATACTTTCAACAACGCCAACGGTTTCTCGCTCATTCAGAAGGAAGGCGACATAGTCTCCGACCTTCACCTCCGGAATGGCGCAATAGCGTTGGGCAATTGTTTCCTCCTCCTCAACACGAATGGTAACCTGCGTACAGTTGGCATGAGATGGTGATGATGTCCACGTTTCCTTTGGCTTAAACTCTTTTGCCTTATTTGGCGAAAAGGCAGTGAAGAGCAATGCTGCCATATGTTTGCAATTTCTTTCCCCGTCAGCTGCATAGGGACAGGAACAATGCATGTGTTCAATTGCATTATCCTTGAGTTCAATTCGCACATGATAAGTTTTCGACCCCGCAACGTCCGCTTCCAGATGTGCGGCGTCCTGCTTCAGGTTCGTTACAGCACCTTTGCAGCTGTAATCCGCACCGCGGGACAAAATGAGGCCGGTAAACATTCCCTGCCAGCACTCCATCGGGATAGCGGCATCGTTGCTCATGAAATTCACCTCATCCTTAATCGGCTTTGTATTCTTTCATTATAGCATACCATGCGATACTTATCAAAATCAAAAATGGCAAATGACATGGCGGGGAAAAACGACAACATGGTATGGAAAAACAGCAAAAAATGTTAAGGTACAATACATAGGTAACACAAAGGTAAAGAAAAGAGAACC
>JAUMVT010000095.1 GCA_030529995.1 Clostridia bacterium | reverse complement strand
CTTGACTTCTCTCCGCTGCCCTATGTGTAACCTATGCTTGACACTCCTACACAAATGACCTGAAAAAGTCTGAAAAAACGCTTGACAATACAGCTTCCGCATGCTATAATTATCAACGTTCGCTGATGAAACAACGAACAGAAGATATCTGGGTGTAGCGCAGCTTGGTAGCGTGCTTGAATGGGGTTCAAGAGGCCGAGAGTTCGAATCTCTCCACCCAGACATTGAAAAACCTTGTATCACAATAGATGCAAGGTTTTTTTATGCCCAAATACACCGATTTTTACCCAAAACAAAACAGATTTTCCTCCTTGTTTGCAGCCTTTATGCAGGAAAGGAGGAAGCGATAACGAAAAGGTCAAGTTCCTTGGTTTTTCACGGAAAGCCATGGAATGAGTAGAAAACTATTGATTATGAAGACGTGAAAACCCACCAAGACATGCTCCCTTTATGCGCAGTTCTCACTGCTGTTCATAAAGGGAGCATATCCGTTCATTGATGCTGAGCATCATATGCTATTATTCGCCGGTCTCTTCTTCTGCTGTCAGCACTTCCTCCAGCCGCTGCAGCAGCTCTTCGCGCCCTGTGCGGTCTTCGCTGGAAAAACAGATAATTTCCCAAGGCTGCACAAGGAGCGCACGGCAGATGGGAGCCAGCTGCTTTTGCCGTGCACCGCGGCTGATTTTATCCGACTTGGTGGCAATCACCGTGAAAGGAATATCCATCTGCCGCAGGAAGGTGTTCATGGTTTTGTCGTCTTCCGTGGGCTCATGACGGATATCCACCAGACAGAACACATGCTGCAGCTCCTCGGCCTTCATGAAGTAGTCCTGCATCATCTGTCCCCAGCGTGCTTTTTCCTGCTTATCCACTCGGGCAAAACCATAGCCGGGCAGATCGATCAGGTGAAAGCCTTCCTCACCATTCAGCCGGAACACATTGATCAGCCTCGTCTTTCCGGGGGTGGAACTGGTGCGTGCCAGCTTGTTGCGGCGGCACAGGCAGTTGATCAGGCTGCTTTTGCCCACGTTGCTCTTGCCAACCACGGCGATTTGCTTCAGCCCTCGGCCGGCAAAATCGCCGTAGCTGGCCATGGAAGTAATGAACTCTGCTGTTTTAATTTCCAAGTTTGTTCTCCTCTGTCGGCAAGTGGGTCAAGGCAGTCTCCAGTACCGTCTGAATGTCATCGGTTGCCACGATTCGGAACTGGCTGAGCACGTAAGGCGGAATGTCTTCCAAATCCTTGGTGTTCTCCTTAGGAATGATCAGGGTGCGGATGCCTGCCCGATAGGCGGCAAGGCTCTTCTCCTTCAGGCCGCCGATGGGGAGGACACGTCCCCGCAGGGTGATTTCGCCGGTCATGGCCACATCCTGACGCACAGGAATGCTCGTCAGTGCGCTGACCAGAGCCGTCGTCATGGTAACGCCTGCAGAGGGGCCGTCTTTGGGTACCGCGCCTTCCGGCACATGAATGTGAATATCCTTGTCCTTGTAGAAGTCATCCTTCAGCCCAAGTGCCTGACTGTGGGAACGCACCCAGGTAAAGGCGGCCTCAGCGGATTCCTTCATCACATCGCCCAGTTGTCCCGTCAGCTGCAGGGTGCCTTTGCCCGGCATAATGGCGCATTCCACTTCCAGCATTTCGCCGCCTACGGTGGTGTAGGCAAGACCATTCACCACACCGACACGGGGCTCCTTCTCCGGCTGCTCACGGATAAACCGCACTGCGCCTAAGTAGTCTTTCAGCACGGCGCTGGTCACGCTGACTTCTTCCACGCCGGTATCCAGCATGGTGACAGCGGCTTTCCGCACCACCTTGGCCAATGTGCGCTCCAGTGTCCGGACGCCTGCCTCTCGAGTGTAGCCTTCAATCAGCTCACGGAGCACCTTATCGCTCATGCGGACGGTCTTCGGCTTCAGGCCGTGGGCCGTGATCTGCTTGGGCAGCAGGTGATGCTTGGCAATTTGCAGCTTCTCTTCCTCTGTGTAGGAAGGCACCTCGATGATTTCCATACGATCCAGCAGGGGAGCAGGGATGGTATCCACCGAGTTGGCTGTGGTGATGAACATAACCTTGCTCAGGTCAAAGGGCAGCTCCATGTAATGATCCCGGAAAGCGTCATTCTGCTCGCCGTCCAGCACTTCCAGCATGGCGCTGGCAGGATCTCCCCGCATGTCGCTGCTCATCTTATCAATTTCGTCAAAGAGGAACACAGGATTCATGGTGCCTGCCTGCTTCATGCCGGAAATGATGCGGCCGGGGATGGCACCGATGTAGGTGCGGCGATGACCGCGAATTTCCGCCTCATCCCGCACGCCGCCCAAGGACATCTGCACAAACTTCCGTCCAACAGCCTTCGCAATGGCACGGACAATGGATGTTTTGCCGACGCCGGGAGGACCCACAAAGCACAGGATGGGTCCCTTCATATCCTGCTTCATTTTCAGCACAGCAAGATATTCAATGATCCGCTCCTTGACCTTTTCCAATCCGTAGTGATCCTCTGCCAGCACTTTCCGCGCCCGCTTCAGATCCAGATTATCCGTGGTAGTTTTGCCCCAGGGCAGGTCAAGGATCCACTCGATGTACGTGCGGCTTACGCCGATTTCAGGCGTACCGGGTGCCATACGGCTCAGCCGCTCGATTTCCTTGGCACACTTCTGCTTGGCTTCCTCGTTGAGAGGCGTATTCTCCATGCGGGTCTTCAGTTCATCCACATCCGTGGACTCGGTATCGCCAAGCTCGGTTTGAATGGCCTTGATCTGTTCCCGCAGGTAGTAATCCTTCTGATTTTTCTCGATTTGCTTCTTAATGCGAGCCTGTACCTGCTTTTCTACGCCCACAAGCTCTGTTTCCCGTGCCAGAATGCCGCACAGTTCCTGCAGGCGAGACTTCAAGTCCAGTGCTTCCAGCACCTTCATGCGGTCGTCCATGCGCACCAGCACGTTGGAAGCGATCACGTCCGCCAAGCATTCCGGTGCTTCCAGCTCACGAATGGAATTAACGGTTTCCTGGGCAACCCGCTGGCTTGCGGTGGCGAATTCTTCAAAGTAGTCCAATGTGGTGCGAACCAGAGCGTTCATTTCCACATCGTCTTCCGAAACGTGCTCATCCGGGTAGACGGCAATATCCGCTGCCATGTAAGGCTCGGACTGCTCGGCAGACCGCACCGTGCCACGGCAATCGCCTTCCACCAACACACGAAGGGCATTACCCGGCAGGCTCATGACCTGCTTCACGGTAGCAACGGTTCCGACAGGGGAGAGGTCATCCCAATCCGGGTCTTCCACGTCTGCATCCCGCTGGGTGATCAGAAAAATTTTCTGATCCTCGGCCATCGCCTTTTCCAGTGCGGCCACAGACTTGGGACGACCAACATCAAAGTGCAGCACCGTGTGAGGGAAAATCATGACCCCTCGCATGGCCAGCACCGGCAGTACATTGCTTTTCTTTTTCTTTGCTCTCGGCATATTATCCTCCAATAGCGCCTGCCTACACGTGGCGCAGGCACCAATACCGGCGAAATGGATCATCCCGGCAAGTTTACAGTATAACGGAAAGGTTCAGGTTTGGCAAGGGTTTGAACACAAAAGGAGGTACGGCCTTTGTAGGAGTGTCAAGCATAGGTTACACATAGGGCAGCGGAGAGAAGTCAAGGG
>JAUMVT010000048.1 GCA_030529995.1 Clostridia bacterium | reverse complement strand
CGCCGAACAGATTTTATTCATGCGGGGTGTCCAATTTGCACTTGCAATTTGCGAATGACAAAAAGTGTTTGTTTTCATCATTCAAAAAAGCTACGGCTGTGCCGGAGTTCACAATGGAACCTGTCGCCTTTGTTGCAGGATCATAATCATACAATTCTGCGCCAACCTGTGCGCAACGATTCAACAGGGTAACCAGTTCCTCATCTTCAAAATCAAGTTCTTCTCCCGCATATTCTTTCTGCATGATATAATTTTCCAGTAGCCAATCCACCAGAAAACCCGTATAGGACTGTGCATTATATTCGCTTTCATCACCCAAGTAGGTTCCCAACACCGATATGCTGCAATCCGGATTATCCTTCAAATAATCAACCCATTGCTCAAGGAAATCAAGAAACTCAGGAAAGGACTCCGGCACTTTAACCTCGCCAAAGTCGGTCTTTTCCAACACTTTTGTTGAAAAAATTGTCAAATTAAGCTGTGTCCAAGTCGGAATGGCATAAATCTTCCCGTCATAAACACACTGTTCTGCATAGGCTGGATACAAATCATTGATTGCCTTGCTAATGATTTTACTGCTTGATAAATCCAGAAAATAGCCTTTGCTCATGAGTGCTTGATGATCAATACTACTGCTCCCGAGACTAAAAGCATCATAGTCAAAAGAACCCAATAAGAAATCTGTAATCATTTCATTTGTTGATGCGTAATAGTGATACTCGAGATCAGCTCTTTTCACATCAGGGTGCATCAAGAAAAAGTTGCTTGAAGTTGTTTCGCTGATGCCATTCAACTTCAGTATCGTTTCAGCATCAGCTGCTGCTAAACAAATTGCTGTACTAATTATTAAACAAGTGAATAGACAAAATATTTTTCTCCTCATTATGTTCACTCCCTCTTTAAATGAAAGTGAGGCGTATTGCTCGCATACACAACACGCCTTCGCCAAATCACAGATTAGTTATAGAAATCACCAACCGCAATGAGTGCTCCAGAATCCCGGTCATCAAGACGGCCTGCAGGACAAGTGTATGCTTTCCCGTATGCAGCAGAATCATTATACGGATGATACTTCGTGGACTTACTGGAGTACACCCACAAAGCACTCGCATAGTTTCCCTCCGCCGTCATGATGCGAACTACGGCACGATGATCAGACGCAATATTCGTATTGCTGTCCCACGTAAAGTGCCAGTTCTTTCCTGAAGACTTTGCGGCTTCGCACCAATTCGGAAACCCAGAAGTCGCAGTCGTTGAAAAGTTGAAGTGCGTTGAAGCAAACGCCGTAACAGCCAAGCAAAGTACCAACATCACACAAAGCATGAAGCAAACAAACTTCTTCATGATGAAGCTTCCTTTCTTCCTCCGCCGGTCCTCCACAGTACCAAACAACTTGTCACACAGCCCAATGGAGATCACCCTCTTCGTATGATTTTGCCACGTCTCTCTTGCTCCGAGAGTATTGTATCATGTCATTTAGAAAAATCAAGCTTTTTACACACATTTTTCTTTACGTTCGCTAGATTTTTCTTTATGTTCGTGTTTCGCTTACTCTCCTTGTTCCGCCTCAATCATCTTGGCTACCCGGGTCAGCTCCTGGGTCAGCTGCTCTGCTGTCAATTGGCCGCCCACAAAGCGTGCCTTCAGCTGGCGGAAATTCTTTGCATCCTCACTATTGCTGAAAGTTCCAGGCTTCGTTACATACAAGTAATCCCCATAAGAGCGGTAGGTTGCAAGGGCAGAAGGGGAAACGATATACTTTCTGCTTTCTTTTTCCAATGGATCCTTCAGAATTGTAACACCGTTTTTTGAAAAGCAAGTGTGTCAGACAAATTTTCCTTCGCAACACAATTTTTTGTGCTATGCCGCTTCGCCGATTCTTTACAAACCTTTCATCTTTGCATCATCGCTTTTTCTTGACAAAGATGGTACAATAGATGATGTGCATGAAAGAAGAAAGAAAGCATTGCTGCGGGAGCAGCAGAAAGGATGAACCATGGTAACCTTACAGGATATTAAGCAGAACGAAGACATCAAGGCACTGATCCGTGCCGGGAATCGATATTTAGAGGCCTGCGGCTACACAGATCACGGGCCTCGCCACGTAAGTTACGTCAGCCGCACGGCTTCCGAAATTTTGAAAGCCTTAGGCTATTCTCCCCGGGAAATTGAGTTGGCAGCCATTGCCGGATGGGTGCACGATGTGGGCAACACCGTCAATCGGCAGAATCACGGCCCTAATGGTGCCATTATGCTGCTGCCCATTCTGCGGGAAACCGGCATGGACATGAACGACGTGATGGAAATCATCACTGCCGTAGGCAATCATGAAGAGCAAAGCGGCATCATCTCCAGTGCCGTCTCCGCCGCCTTGGCCTTAGGCGACAAGAGTGATGCCCACAAGAGCCGGGTACGCAACGGCAAGCCGGATCCCAATGATATTCACGACCGAGTGAACTTTTCCATTCAGGAAAACCGTGTTACCGTTGACCGCAAGGCAAGAGTCATCCGCCACGAATTGACCATGGATGAAAGCTCCTCGGTGCTGGAGTATCTGCAGATTTATATGCAGCGGATTGTCATGTGCGAGAAGGCGGCGGCTTTCCTGAAGTGCTCCTTTGACCTGGTCATTAACGGACAGCCGGTGAACAATCGGCCAAAGGCCATCGAAGACTGCTGAATCCGCAGCCGATCGTAAACCCGAATACAAGGAGGATGACCGAATGCTTTGTCCCCATTGCGGTGCGTATATTTCTCAGGATGATGTGGTTTGCCCCGGCTGCGGCGCAGCAACGGCTTGCATTCAGCCTGATGAAGGGGTGCGTGCCATTCGTCAGGGTCGCCGCGGCAGAGAAACCATGAATGCCATGGCTTCCGCAACCGTGCCGAAGCATGCTGCCTCACGCGGTGCCAGCCGTGCCCCTGTCCATGATGTTCGTGGGGAGGAAACATCCGGCATCCCGGTGTATGACGCTGATTCCGGTTTGGTCAGGGATGACGACAGCACAGCTTCCTACGATCGATTCCATTCTTTCCGTGAAGATCAGCAGACCCATCAGCAGAAGGCACTGCCCAATCCAAAGAATAAGTATCGCACCTATTCCGTGAAGCAGCACATGATCAACTGGACTCATATGGCCATCGGTGCGGCCTGCGTATTTGTTTTGCTGGTGATCGGCGGTTACTTCTACCTTACCCGCACCACCGGCGGACAACGCATTATGGCTCGCCTCGGGAAGGATGCCACCGCCGAAGCCCTGTGGCAGGTGGGCGAAGAGGAAATGGATAAGGGACAGATCGACAAGGCCATTACCGACTTTGAGCTGGCTCGTGAAAAGAACGGGGACGATGACGTAAACGTAGATGGTCTGCTGCTGCTGGGAAATGCCTATGAAGCGGCCGGCCGTACCGAGGATGCGGAAGCCCTGTACACAGAACTGTATACCAACATTGTGCCTACCCGTTCCGAGCCGTACAACAACGTGATCCGCATCATGCTGGCGCAGTCCCGCCGGCCTGAGGCTGCTGCCCTGATGCAGCTGGCTTACGAAAAAACAGGATTGAGCACCTTCCGTCAACAGCGGACGGAATTGCTGCCTTCCTCCCCCACCACTGAGCTGGTAGCCGGCATTTATAATGTGAACAAGTACCTGGATCTGGCCTCCCCAGAAGGGTATGATGTTTACTACATCTTCAATGATGATGAAGCTGTGCTGCCGGATGCAGGTACCTTGTATACCGAACCCATCTATTTGGATGAAGGCGTGTTCAAGCTCCGTGCCGTAGCCGTTAATGAAGACCTGGTCAGTGATGAATTAAGCGCCACTTACAAGGTGATTATGCCTTCTCCCCAGACCCCCACGTCCAGCCTTGCGCCTAAGACGTACCAGACCCGGCAGCGAATCTGGCTGCATCCCGGCGACGACAACAAGAATGACACGGATATCACCATCTACTACACCATCGACGGTTCCACCCCGGATGCAGACAGCCCGGTCTACACCGGCGAACCCTTCTGGCTGCCCGGCGGCCGTGTAACCCTCCGTGCCATTGCCGTCAACGGATACGGCAAAATGAGCAACATGCTGGAGATCCTCTACAAGATCACCGGCGTGAAGAGTCCCTTAAGTGCCTACAGCACATCCGACAACATTGCCAACCTGACGCTGAACAGCACCACTTTGGCCTCCTTCCAGGATACTTACGGCACTGCCAACACGGTGGAAGAGGTAACGTTCGAAGGTGCCAGCGATACATGCCAGAAGCATGTTTACGACTGGGGCTATGCCATCTTCGCTCCGAAGAAAACGGACTATGTACTGGTGGATCTGTACTTCACTTCCAGCCGGTTCTCCGGCCCCCGCAGTACAGGCATCGGCAGCACGGAGGACGGCATTGTCAGTGTCTTCCGTGATATGGGACAGGTGGAAAGCCCCTCCGGCAACCGAGGTCTTTACGCCAATGATGAAAATGTAGGCAAGATCTACAAGCAGGAGGACGGCAGCAAAATCATCCGTTACCGGGCAGAAACCGCAGATTCGCACATGTGGCAGCTGGACTACAACATGAGCACCGGCGGCGTGTGCACCTCCATCCACTGGACATTCGAATATTAAGGCATTCGAAAAGGCAGCTCCGATTTGCAGGAGCTGCCTTTGCTGTCGTGTTTCAAATTTACGCCATACTCAATTTGTATCCCAAGCGATAAATGGTCTCAATGCTGTTGATGCCGATTTTTCTCCGCAGCCGCTGAACATGGACATCCACCGTTCTTGTTTCGCCCATGCACAGGTAGCCCCATGCGGTCTTCAGCAGCTGTTCCCGGGTCAGTGCCGCATTAGGCGACTGCATCAGCGCCTGCAGCAGGGCAAATTCCTGAGCCGTCAGCTCCAGCGTTTTCCCGCCGAGGGTTGCCTTATGCTCCTCCACGTCCATGGCCAAGGCGCCCACGGTCAATTTCTTTTCCGATGTACGGAAAAGCTCTGCCACGCACTCCACCAGCTTCTTGTTGTCGAAAGCCACAGGCATTACAGCGCATTCGCCCCGGTAGAGGCTCTTCAAGTGATCGGCACTGGCAATGTTCCGTGTAATGAACAGCACAGGCCATTCTTTCTTCTGCAGCTCGGTCAGCAGGGTATAGCTGTCCGTCCAGTTTACCTTGGTGCTGATCACCGTCAGCATCTTCTCCTCGGCAGTTTGCATCATGGCAAGAGCGTCTGCGGCAGTTTCCACCACATAGCACTGATGCCCTGCACGGATCAGGGTCTTGCACATCTTGTCGCAAAGCCGACCTTCCGACTCTAGGATCACAATCTTAGCCATGCTCTCACCTCATCTATCTAACGGTTCATCGGTGCATTTTCTTCCCGAAAAGAAATTCCTGTCGGATACTTCCCTTTCGGTTTCATAAGATAAGACGAGGTAAAGGCCGATTTTGTTTCAATCTACGGTCAAACTTTTTTTGTGCATGGCCGGAGTCAACACCATGCCTTAATGCTCTTCCTGCACGGTCAGGCTTTCCGTGTTCTCATTCAGGAAGCTTTGCAGCTCCTTCAGCCGGTTGATGCGCCCCTGTACCCGATGCCCGGTCAGTGCATGGGAACGATAGTGGTCAAACATGGCACGTACCCCCATGGTCACCGGCAGAGCAGCCCAGAAGCCAGCCGCCGCCGCAACTGCTCCGCCAACGCCCATGGCCACACCGCTTTTTACCATGCGATAAGCGCCGTCCTTGACCCCGCTTTTGCTGCTTTTTCGGCCAAGGATAACCTTGCCGCCCTCCGTGGCGGCAATCATGACAAAGGGCAAAGCCGTGCAGGCGGAGGAAGTCAATTCGGTCAGCAGGTTTGTTTCTTCCAGGATGCCCGTATCCACAGCCAGTTCATCCACATAGGTCAAGCCTACGGCCAAGGTATCTACCATGGTATCATGCTGCCGCTTTTTATACTCGGCAACCATTTCCTCATAGGTCTTCACGGACGTTTCACCTCACTTAAACAGATTCAGGATGGTGACCAGCACCCAAGCGCCGGCGATAATAGACGCCAGAATGGTGAGCTGCCCCACCAGGTTCAGCTGCTTCTTTGCAGGCTCTTTTTCTTTCGGCGGCTTTGCATTCATCTTTGCTTCCATGGCAGTCAGCCGGCGGCTGATGTCATCCAGCCTGCGATCCATGTCACGCTGGGCCTCCAGCAGGGCGGTCTCCTGTGCTTCCTGCTCGCTTTGCAGCCGCTGAGCCGTTTGATCCTGCTCGGTACGGAGGGTTTCCACCTCCTTGCGGAGCCGTCCCTGATCGTCGCACAGTCCTTCCGCTACCAGCGTCATTTCTGCGGTGAACTGCTCAATCAGCTGCTCCGTGCTGTCACCCTTCACCACCTTCACAGCCTGATTCCATAATTGGCGGGGGCGGCTCGGGGTTTTCTGCTCATCTGACACGTGAACATCCCTCCTTGCAGACATTATATCACAAAGTTCATCTCTTTGCACCTTTGGAGGAAATGCAGCAAACTTGTCGTCTGTACTTGACACGCTGCGCATCATCAACTATAATTAGACCGTTCTTTTTTGAACTATCTAGAAGTAAAGGAGTTTCTGCCATGGTGGTCACTGCAAGCGAAATCGGTGCTTTCCTGCGGCGCTTTTCCGATGCTTACGCCACATGGATGCTGCCGCTGAATCAGCAGCATCAATTGCCGCCCAACGGACTGGACATTCTGCTTTTTCTGGCCAACAATCCCGGCAAAGATACGGCACGGGACATTTGCCGATGCCGACAGTTAAAGCCCGGTCTTGTATCCATTACCGTGGAAAAGCTGGTACAGGCTGGGTATTTGCAGCGGCAGAACGTTCCCGGGGATCGGCGAAAGGATCGGCTTGTCTGCACACCGGCAGCAGAGGCCATCATTGAAGAAGGACGCAGGCAGCAGGAAGCCTTCGGGCACAGGCTGAATGAAGGATTGTCGAAAGAGGATACGGACTGCATCCTGCGCTGCCTTGCCGTTGTGGATCAAAACCTGAAACAGATTGGAAATAAGGAGGAGCCTTCTCATGCAAAGCAATCAACGTTCTGAACTGGGCACAGCCCCGGTGGGCAAGCTGCTGTTCAAGCTGGCCATTCCCACCGTCATTGCACAGCTGGTGAACATGCTCTACAACATTGTTGACCGCATTTATATCGGTCACATGCCGGGGGACGGCAGCATGGCGCTGACCGGCGTAGGCGTGTGCATGCCGCTGATTATGATTGTCAGCGCCTTTGCGGCGCTGATTGTCTCCGGCGGTGCACCCAGAGCCTCCATTTACATGGGCAAAGGAGATATGGACTCTGCTGAGAAAACTCTAGGCAGCTGCTTCAGCACCCAAGTGCTGCTGTCGCTGATCCTCACGGCAGTGCTGCTCCTGTGGAATCGTGATATGCTGCTTACCTTCGGTGCCAGTGAAAACACCATCCAGTACGCAGTGGATTACATGAACATCTATGCCATCGGCACCATCTTCGTGCAGCTGACCTTGGGCATGAACGCCTTCATCACGGCGCAGGGCTTTGCCAAGACCGGCATGTTGACCGTACTGATCGGCGCGGTCATTAACATCGTGCTGGATCCCCTGTTTATCTACGCCTTTGGCATGGGGGTCAAGGGTGCGGCACTGGCAACGGTGATTTCGCAGGCAGTTTCCTGCGTGTGGGTGGTTTCCTTCCTCAGCGGCAAAAAGACTTCTCTTCGTCTGAAGAAAGAGAATCTCCCCATTGTACCCAAGCTGATTCTTCCCTGCCTGGCCTTGGGCTTGTCCGCCTTCATTATGCAGGGCAGTGAGAGCATTATTTCCGTGTGCTTCAATGCTTCCCTGCTGCGCTACGGCGGCGATATGGCCGTTGGTGCCATGACCATCCTCACCAGCGTGATGCAGTTTGCCATGCTGCCCATGCAGGGCATTGCCCAGGGGGCGCAGCCGATTTCCAGCTACAACTACGGTGCACGAAACGCCGCCCGTGTGAAGGAAACCTTCAAGCTGCTGCTCATCTCCTGCACGGTGTACTCCACGGTATTGTGGGGATGCATTCAGTTGATGCCCCAGGTATTTGCAGGCATTTTTACGACGGATACCGCACTGGTGGATTTCACTGCCAACGCCATGCATGTTTACTTTGCCGTGCTGCTGCTCTTCGGCATTCAGATTGCCTGTCAGATGACCTTTGTCTCCATCGGCAATGCAGTGTGCTCCATCATCGTGGCCGTCATGCGGAAGTTTGTGCTGCTGCTGCCCCTGATCTACATCCTGCCCAACTTCGTTGCTGATAAGACCACCGGCGTCTATCTGGCAGAACCGGTCGCCGATGTTTTCGCCATTACCTTTACCGTCATTCTGTTTACCATTCAGTTCAGAAAGGCCATGAAGAAGCTGGAGGAGTAAACAATCCGGCTTGTCCAAAACGAGCAGAGACCGTGAAGCGGCTTGTCTTCACAGTCCCTGCTTGTTTTTATTTTTCTTTTTGTTCCGCTTCCAGCTGCTTCACCTTGGCAGTCAGCTTCTTCATGACCTTCACGGCTTCCTTCAGCATGTCTCGCACAGGCAAGGAAGGATCCCGAAGGAGAATCGCCGGAGGAACACCGTTGCTGGCAACCAGCCGCTTATCCGTTTCCTGCATGGCCTGGAGCAAAATCGCCGGCTCTGGAATATAGCGGTTGTCCACCCGCATGACCAGTTCGCCCTTGCGCCAAATAACGCTCATGACGCCAAGGGAATTGGCCATGGCACGAAGCTGAGAAATGTCCAGCAAAGCATCCACCGTCACAGGAGCTTCGCCAAAGCGATCCAGCAGTTCCTCTTCAATATCCTCCCGATCCTCCTGGGTTTGGATGGCGGCAATTCGCTTATACATTTCCATCCGCTGCCGATCATCCTGCACGTAGTCTCCCGGCAGATAGGCGTCCACCTTGAGATCCACACGAGTCTCCAAGGGCTTCTTGCCTGTATCCTGCCCCTGTACCTCATGCAAGGTTTCCTCAATGAGCTTGCAGTACATATCATAGCCCACGGTAGACAGGTGGCCATGCTGTTCCGGCCCCAGAATATTGCCTGCGCCGCGAATCTCCAGGTCACGCATGGCAATACGGAAGCCTGCGCCAAACTCCGTGAACTCCCGAATGGCAGACAGGCGCTGCTCCGCCGTTTCGGAAAGCATTTTGTCCGGGCGCACGGTGAAGTAAGCGTAGGCCTGCCGATTGCTGCGACCCACACGGCCGCGAAGCTGATACAGCTGGCTCAAGCCAAAGCGATCCGCATCAAAAACAATCAACGTGTTGGCTGTCGGCACATCCAGTCCGCTTTCGATGATGGTGGTGCACAGCAGCACATCATAGCTGCCGGCATAGAAATCCATCATCACGTCTTCCAAGCCGTGTTCCTTCATCTGCCCATGAGCAACCCCGATTCTCGCCTCCGGCACCAGCGCACGAAGCCGGGCATAGAACTGCTCAATGGACTGCACCCGATTGTACAGGAAGTATACCTGTCCGCCCCGGGACAGTTCCCGAAGAATCGCGTCACGGACCACCGCATCGGAATAATCCACCACATGGGTCTGCACCGGCAGACGTTCCTCCGGGGGCGTTTCCAGCACGGACATATCCCGAATACCCACCATGGACATGTGCAGCGTGCGGGGAATCGGGGTAGCTGACAGGGTCAGCACATCCACCTGGTTCTTCATGTTTTTGATGATTTCCTTGTGGCCTACGCCAAACCGCTGCTCTTCGTCAACAATGAGCAAGCCCAGGTTTTTGAATTGCACATCCTTGGCCAGCAGCCGATGGGTGCCCACCACAATGTCGATCTGCCCGTCCTTCAGCCGCTGCAGCACATCCTTTTGTTCCTTCGCCGTGCGGAAGCGGCTGATGACTTCCGCCGTTACCGGGAAACCATGGAACCGCTTCACCACCGTATTATAGTGCTGCTGTGCCAGAATGGTGGTAGGCGCCAGAATAGCCACCTGCTTTCCATCCATCACCGCCTTAAAGGCGGCACGGAGGCTTACTTCCGTTTTGCCGTAGCCCACATCCCCGCACAGCAGGCGATCCATGTTCCGGTCAGATTCCATGTCATGGGTGATTTCTTTGACGCTCTGCTCCTGATCCGGGGTCAGCTCATAAGGGAACTGATCTTCAAACTCCCGCTGCCAGGGAGTATCCGGGCTGAAGGCGTATCCCTTGTGCTGGCTTCGCTGGGCATACAGCTTCACCAGGTCGAAGGCCAGCTTTTTCAGCCCCTCCTTCACCTTGCTCTTCTGCTTTTGCCATTCGCCGCCCCCAAGGTTGTTCAGCTTCGGCGGCTGATTGGGATTGCCGATATACCGCTGCACCCGCTCCAGTTGCTCCACAGGCACATACAGTTTATCATTCCCCTGATATTGAATCAGCAGATAATCCCGGAAAGTTCCCTCGCTTTGCAGCCTGACCGTACCCTGATAGATGCCCACGCCGTGATCCTCATGCACAACGTAGTCGCCCACCTTCAGGTCCGTGAAGGCGGCAATCTTTTCCCCTGCGCTCCGGCGGGATTTGGCCTTCCGATACCCGGCGCCATAAATGTCCGTGTCGGCAATGAGTACCAGTTTGGCTTCCGGCCAGACAAAGCCGTGGCTGAGGGTCATGGGCAAAATCAAGGTTTCCCCAAGGATCAGGTTGTGGCACTCCTCCATGAAGGTGGCAGGCGCATTCAGTTCCTCCAGCGCTTGGGTCAGCCGCTTGCCCCTTGCCACGCCGCCGGAAAGGAGCATAACACAGTTGCCCTCTTTGCGCCACCGTTCGCAGTCCGCCGCCAAGGTCTTCATCTGTCCCTGATAGCTGGCAATTCCCTTGCTGCCCAGGTCAAGCACGTCCTTGGTGGTTACGCCTCCCATGCCCCGCAGAAATTCCGTCATGGCCATCAGTGCTTTGGCAGAAAGCACAGGCAGCACTTCTTCCCAGTCCATGAGCAGCTGTTCCTGCTCCTGCATGGCTTCTCCCCGCTCCATGGCACTGTGAAGATCCTCATTGAAGCCGTTGATGCGCTCCTTGGCGCGATCCCGCAGCTGATCCGGCTGCCAAAGGAACACCATGTCCGCATCGTACCAATCCAGCAGGGTATACCGGGCATCGGTGAGCACCGTCAGCCAGGCACGAATGCGGCGGAAAGGCATACCGGCTTCAAGCAAATCTGCATCCTGCATCAGCAAGGATGTACGCCGTTCCAGTTCCTGCTGTCTGGCTGCATCCTGCGCCTTCTTCCGTGCCTTGGGTGCTACCTTGGTATCGAAAATTTCCGGCAGTTCATCATCATCGTCCGGCAGCGGAGGAAGATCCGCAAACAATTCTGTTTCCTGCATGGGGGCGGTATCACGGCTTTGCAGCGCACGCCGCATTCTTTCCGCTGCCTGAGCACCTTCGGCCTGATTCAGCAATACTTCCCCTGCCGGTGAGATCACCGCGCGCTTGACTTTTTCCTGACTCCGCTGGCTAATGCAGTCGAAAGTGCGCACGCTGTCCACTTCGTCATCGAAGAATTCCAGCCGATAACCTGCGCTGGCTGCCGGAGGATAGCAATCCACAATGGCACCCCGCATGGCGCACTGACCCTTACCCTCCACCATATCCACCCGTTCATAGCCCATGGCGGTAAGGCGATTCATCAGCTCTGCCGGCTGAATCACATCCCCCGGCGTAAGGCGAATCATGGCCTGATTGAAGGCGTTGGGATTCCCCATGTGCTGCATCATGGCATCCATGGAGGTGACCAGCAGCTTTACCTCCCCATCGGCGATTCGGGTCAGGGTTTCCAGTCGCCGCCAGGCACTTTCATGGCTGCTGGCCCCCCGGGTTAAATCAATTTCGCCGCCGGGCAGGTAAGCTGCCCGCTGGCCCAGAATTTGCTGGGCATCCTCTGCCGCCTTGCCGGCTTTCAGGTCGTTGGCTTCAATGAGCAGCACTCGCTTGCCTGCACGATCGGCCGCCTTGGCCGCCAGGATTACACCTTGAAGCTCCGTCATTCCCGTGACGGCCGTTGGAATGTGCCCTTCCATATTTTCAAAGAGTTTGCGAATTTGCTCCGTTTGCTCTTTGCCTAACAATGCTTGGATCATCACAATAACCCCGTACTTTTACTTATGGTTGAACTTGCACATGGCCGCTTCCGTGCCGCTTTCGATCCACGTTTCCACACATGCGGCCGCCTGCTGAAAGGCTTCGTCCATGGCGGATTGCTCTTCCCGTGTCTGGCAGCGAGCCAGCACCCACCGCACCAAATCCCAGCCTTCCGGCGGCGCACCTACGCCTACCCGAAGGCGAGGAAAGTCCTGCCCCGGCACATGAGCAATAATGGAGCGCATCCCGTTGTGGGTTCCTGCGCTGCCGCTTTTCCGCATCCGCAGATGAGCGATGGGCAGGTCAATATCGTCGTAAATCACCAGCAAATGATCCAGCGGCGTTTTATACCAGTTCAGCAGCTGAATCACGCATTCACCGGACAAGTTCATAAAAGTTTGGGGCTGGCAAATGACCACACGCTTGCCTGCATAGGTTGTTTCCGTCAGCGTGCCCCCCAGTTTCTTTTTGTCCAGCCGAACATTCCACCGACGGCAAAGCAAGTCCGTTACATCAAAGCCCACGTTATGCTTGGTATGCGCATACTGGCTGCCGGGATTGCCCAGCCCCACTACAAGATACGTTTCCATCCTTGTCTCCTCGTTTTATTCCGCACATCCGAAATCGCGAGAGGCAGCCGAAGCCCCCTCTCGCGTAATCATCATTTTTCAATTTCCCTGCGCATCAGCCGAGTTCTTCCGCCAGCCATGCAGCCGGGCGAATCACCGCAGCACCGTCTTCTTCCGTGCTGATTTCCAGGGTCATCAGCGCCTTTTCCCCATTGACGCGCTTTTTTTCAGGGGCAACGGTTTCCATCACGAAGGCCATGCCCACCACAGTCACGTTGAACTCATGCATCAGATCCACCATGCCCTTGGCCGTTCCGCCGCCCTTGAGGAAGTCATCCACAATCAGTGCCTTCTGGCCTTCCTGCACGGCACGGCGGCTCAGGCTCATAGTCTCAATGGCATGGGAAGAGCCGGAAACATAGTTGATGTTCACCGCGCTGCCCTCGTACACCCGTGAAGAGTGGCGGGCAATCACCAGCGGAACCCCCAGTGCGTTGGCCGTCGCCAATGCAACGGGAATGCCCTTGGTCTCCATGGTCAGGACAAAATCCGGTGCGGCATCATAATAAGTAGTGGCCAGAATGTTGCCCATGCGGTGGACAATCTCCGGATTGGACAAAATATCCGAATAATACAGGAAGCCGCCGGGAAGTACCCGCTCCGTGCCGCTCAATTGATCGCACAGGCTTTGCACATAAGCGATTGCATCCTTCGCCGTCACCTTGGCACGGTAGCGGACACCGCCGGCGGCACCGGTTACCGTCTCCAGTTCACCCAAGCCAAAGGTCTTCACCACATCCCGAAGAATATCAATATCCTCCGACATGGTAGACTTAGCAGCCCCGAACATTTCACAGAAATAGGACAGGGTGAAAATATGATTAGGTGAATCGGCAAGAATTTTCATCATAGCGCTCATGCGCTCATTACGGCGAATCTTTTCCACGGCAACATAGCTCCTTCAAAAAATGCTGGCTTGTGCATTATATCACATTTTCTCGAATGATGAAAGTGTTTTCGAAAAAAATAGTTCGGTTTTATCCATTTTGTTTTTGTCCCGTTTCAGCCCATATTCCACATGTTTCCCTCATATTCGTGTTTTTCCTGGCATCTGTTCTTTTTCCCGAACGTTTTCTTTTTGGATGATGCATTCTTTGGTGCAGCTGTCTCCGTTACATTCACCAAAAACAAAAAAGGGGCTGCCGCAGACCCTTACGAATCTGCAGCAACCCCTTGCTGATCAGCTTGGAATTACTTGTTGTCAGCCACAACGGTTTCGCCGGCCAGCTTGCCGAACACAACCGTGTCAACCACAGCGTTGCCGCCCAGACGGTTTGCACCGTGGATGCCGCCGGTGATTTCGCCAGCCGCATACAGACCCTTGATGGCATTGCCTTCAGCATTCAGCACACGGCAGGAAGTGTCGATGTGAACGCCGCCCATGGTGTGGTGCAGGCAAGCGGTACGAGGCGTTGCAACCCAGGGACCCTTGGTCAGCTGGGTGCTGAACAGGGTACGGCCGAAGCCATCCTTGTCTTCGCCAGCAGCCACGGACTCGTTGAAGCTCTCTACGGTAGCCTTCAGCGTGTCAGCGTCCATGCCCAGCTTCTCAGCCATTTCGTCCAGGGTATCAGCGATGTAGACATAGCCCTGCTCTTCCAGAGAACGGAGAGAGAAGCCGTCAGCAGACAGTGCAGTGTCAACATCGGTGTAGTTGCCGTCAGCGCTCTCCAGGAAGTAGAACATGCTGTCGGTCTGTGCAAGCACGGCCAGGCAGATGGTATCACGACGGCCGTCTTCCTGTACGAAGCGCTTGCCTTCCTTGTTGATGAAGATTTCCTGGTCAGTGCCGTTTACCACACGAGGCGGATACTTGGTCAGCTGGCCGTCCTTCACGTTGCCCAGGTACAGCAGCTGAATCTGTTCCATCTGGTACAGGTCAGCACCGGCGCCCAGTGCCATGGTGATGCCGTCGCCCTGAGAGCAAGCATACCGGTTGGTGGTCTTTACCTTGCTCAGGTCGGTGGAAGCCCACTTGTCGGAGGTGTTGTACTCAGCGATCATGCTGCCGTTTGCAGCGAAGCCGCCGGTAGCCAGGATAACGCCCTTGGTAGCGGTGAAGGTGTAAGCATTGCCGTTCACATCTTCAGCCTTCACGCCGGTCACGGCGCCGTTTTCATCGGTTACCAGTTCCTTGCCGCTGGTGGAGGTCATCAGATCCACGCCGTCCATAGCAGCTAAAGTGTTCACGTAGGTGGAGATGAAGCCGGTGCCCATCTTCATGGTAGAGGTATGGGTGCGCTCCCACAGAGAGCCTGCGCCCTGACCAATCACGTTGTTGAATTCCATGCCCAGGGACTTGATCCAGTCATAGCCGTCCTTGGCATTGTAGCACAGCACCTTGACCAGGTTCAGGTCGGCAACACGGTCGCCGCCGTCATAGGTCTGCAGGGTGTACCAAGCATCGGAGTCGAAGATGTCCGTACGGCCGGAATCCTGATAAACCTTCCACTCGGCAGTTACTTCGTCTACCAGAGCCTTTTCGTCTTCCGTGGTGGTTTCCTTGGCCAGCACGGATTCGATCTGTGCCTTCTTGGCATCGCTCAGGGTGCCGGCACTCTGGAGCTCTTCATCGGGGCAGTTGTAGATAGCGCCGCACACCAGGGTATCGCCGCCCACTGCGCCACACTTTTCAAGGATCAGCACGGTTTCAGCACCCTGCTGCTTTGCAGAAATAGCAGCTGCCAGGCCTGCGCCGCCGCCGCCCACGATGACCACATCGTAGGTCTTTTCGGTGAAGTCAGCCTTGGGCTTCTCCACGTCCTTCTTCCATTCATCGGCCACAGCACCAGCCTGGGTCAGGGCATCCTTCACAGCATTGCGCAGAGCATAGCTGGTAATGGTTGCGCCGGACACAGAGTCCACGCTCCAGGTCTGTGCTTCCACCATGCGGCCGGGAAGCACGGCAATGGGGGTATCGCCTTCGTTGCCGGCGTCAGTCAGGGGAGCACCGATACCGGGAGTCTCCTGCTGATCAGTTACAACGATGCTTTCAATCGCATCAGCCGTCACCGTCACTTCAACGGTAACAGCACCATTCTGACCCTGTGCGGAACCCGTGTAGGTGCCGGGGGTCATGGCGGTCTTCCCTTCGGCTACAGCGAAGGTATTCAGTGTGAGGATCATCGTTAGTGCAAGCAGCACAGCCATGATCTTTTTCATGGAAAAAACCTCCTTCGTTCCTTCCCAAGAAAACATGCTCGGACTTGTGTCTTGTCAACTTATTCACAATATCCGTTGATATCATTATACCTTATTTTTTCAAAAATGCAAGGGTTCTTTCAAAAGTTCCGGGGATTTTCTTGTCATCTTTTCCCATAAAAAATCTCGCCGCTTTGTATCACGGCGAGACTTTTGCAGACAGATCGCCGCTCGACGATCATCTGTCGTTCAAAATGGTGATAATGGTATGGCCATGCCTAATTTCCTTCAGGCCGCCATACGGAATTGCTTCTTTCCCCTTGCATGCCAGTTGCTTCTTGGCCTTTTTCCCATAGTGCAGGACAATGCCCTTCTTGCCGCCGGGAGCAATCTCTATATCCTCTGTAACAAGTGCCGTGGCAGAAGGCAGTGGTGCCTGCCGTGTCATCACCAGCAGCTGTGAAAGAAGAATTCTGTTCTTTCTGAAGGGATAAAGTTCCGCCGCATGGCTTTGCATCAGCAGCTTGTTAATATCCGAGCCATCCATTGTATCTGCGCATGCCACGCACCGGATGGGGCTTCCGCCGAAGGCAGGCTTCTTTGCCTGCACGATGACAAGCACCAAAATGGCCAGTACGATCAAGGCAGCTGCGCCGCAGGCTGCATAAAGTGCCAAAATCTCTATTTCAGATACCACATGGAAGGATATCGAAACTTCTGCCGGCGGTTCATTCACCCTGTCGCTGGCATACAGCGTGATCTGAACGTCACCCTTGGCACTAAAGTCAACCGTTACAGGCTGCTGCGGATCAATTTCTGCATACAGTGCAGATGCAGTCTCTTCCTCAGAGGAAGTAATCGACTCAAGCTCCTGCTGATCCTGCTGCACTGTTACACCTTCCGTGCTGCTAACCCGCAGGGAATACGTCAAGGCGTCCGGCGTTTCATCATCCGTAAACAGTTCAGCCAAGCTTTTGATGTCAAGGACTTCCTGCAAGTTGACTTCCTTGGATTCCAAATGATCCGGCATTCCCGTCAAGCGGATTTCACTGGGCGTTGTTGGCACTTTCCCGGTAACTCGCACATTTGCATTGCTGATGTGGCACTGTACCGTTTGTTCCGTCAGGATACGTTTGCTGCCTGCAGTATGGTCTTCATACACCGCATACAGGTGCAGATCGACACTTTCATCATTCGCCCAGGCATTTGCAAAGCGAATCACCGCTTCACCCTGATACGCGCCATCATCATTCTTCTCCAAGGTAAATGCTGAGAGGCATTCCCCTTGTTTCCCCGTTGCAAGCGGTTCAAGCTGCATTGCAGATTCCCCGCCGCCGGTCAACGAAAGCAGATCCGTGGAGGTTGCCAGTACATCCGTAACCTCTTCAGCATCCATTGTCGTTACAACAAAGGAAACATCTTCAAGGTGCGGAATGCCGACGGTATCTTCTGTTTGCGGCATATTGTTCCAAATCGTTGCCGCATTTTCGCTTAATGCAACACGCCACGTATACGCTTGGCCTGCTTTCACTTCATACGCTTGATTATCTTCTGCGGCGGAAACATCATGACCGGCTTCGTCAAGAATCTCTGCCTTTGCTTTTTGCACCAGACTGTTCACGCAATAGGTTTGTACGGTTACCGTCGTCTGAACAGACTGTTCTTCATTCCGTGCTTCCAGCGTCAAAGGTATCGTTTCGTCTTCGCCTTGCCAGTCATCATCAACTGTCAGCGTCATGCTTCCATTGGTCTGGTCATAGGTCAGCGTAAATCCGTCTGCAACAGAGATTTCGCCTTCCGTAAGATCATGACCGTTAACGTTCAGGCTTACCTCGTCGTTCCTGTTGTAGGACAAATAATCCCCGATTGCAAAGGAAACGGTGTCATTCCGTCCGTCACCCGCGAAGTAATACAGGGTCAGCGTTTTTGTGTTTCTTGTTGCGGTCAGTTCGGAATTAACAACGGGGCGTTCCAAACTTTCGCTCTTCCATGAATACAGCAGATCTCCATCTTCTGCATAGAGCTTCAATGAAACATTTACTTGCACAGACGTATCATTTTCTGCCGGTGTTTGTGCAAGCATCCACCTGCCCGATACTTCGTCGAAAGCACTCCCGCTCACGTTCGTGCCATTCCAGTTCCACTGTACCTGGAATCGTTCGCCCTGACCGAAAGCATGCTCACCGACTGAAAGCGTCGCAGTCTGTTCAGAACGAGTCAGCTTGTACGGCAAATTCAGCGTTGGTGCCAGCTTTGCAAAGTCTGCCATCAGGTAGACCCGATTGGAGAGTACCTTGGCATCTTGTCCATAGGAAACCGTATATCTTTGGTTTGCCGTCAGTCCCGTCAAAAGGGTTACTACGATGCCGGTCTTTCCCCGGTTGCTTGCACTGTACTGAAAGGCGTGCGTCTCTCCGGAGCATTTTCCGTTTTCGCCGCTGACCTCCGGCTTTTCCATTGTTTCATCCTGCTGCGTTACAATCACAGCCGAGCCATCAACCGGCATATCAAATGTAAAGAACTGCTCTCCTTCGACTTCTGCAATTGGGAGATCCACCGGCGTGCCATACAGTGCCGCTGTAAACCAATTACCTGTATGCAGCGTGTCCTGCCGGTTGACCTTTTGCTGCAGGAAATCCGACTGAAGCTGAACCCAGGTCGATCTTTCAGGTGCCTGCTTCAGCATCTCCGCCACAGCCGTTCCGCCATTCATGGAGAAAGCCGTGTCCCCAATGAAAAGCATGGTCAGAAAGATATTTTCATTCTCCTGCATGGCAGACAATTGTTGAATGAGCGTGCTATCCTCTTTCAGTTCCTGTACTGCCGCAACATCCATGATCATCCAAACTTGCGTTTTCGTCGTCGTTGCCGCCATTGCAGCCGCTTCGTCTTCATTGAAGCCTTTTTTATCAATTGCCCCCTTTGCATCCGATGCAGAAATCAAGCTGTTAAAATGCTCAGGATTGGCCTGCCGCTTATTATCATTTTTTGTCGGTGTTAATTTGGCAGCGTAGAAGAATTGCGATGAACAGCGGCTCTGTATGGCCAGGGCGGCAAATCTGGCCGTGGCCACGATATTGCTGTCACTGCTTGTCGGCAAATAGCCAACCACGACGGAAGCAGACTCGTCAAATTCAGGCATGCAGCTGTCAAGGTTCACCTGTTCCGTGGTTTCCTCTGCATAGACAGCAGGCAAGATCGTCCATGCACACGACAATGTCAGCACACATGTACATAGTAGGCAAAGAATGCGCTTGATCATTTTCTTCCACCGTGCCTTTACCAATTTTCGTTGTCCGAAGACAGACCGGCAGACCGCTTCGTCGTTTTCACCGGCTGATCTCCCAAATAGCAAAGCACAGCTGCTGCAACACCCAGAAGCACGTCAAAGATAATCGCCATGCCTACGGTCAGCACACTCGAGCCAACCGTAGAAACAACCATGGATGCCGCTTCGGTAGAGAGTGCTGCATTGACCAGTGAACCGGCCATGCGCAGAATTTCATCCCGCACGATGAAGAACACCATCAGCGGAATAAAAGCGCTTACTGCCGAAATCCCCACTGCAATGTTTTGTGGCAGTGTCAATGCGCCGACAGCCATAGCGCAACCGGCAATCAACGGAAGAATCATCCAGAACGAAACCTGCAGAAGATCCTTTGCAGCCAGCCCAATGCCCACAATCGGAAGTGCAACAAAAGGCAGGAAGAGGTAGATCAGTATATAGGCAACCGCACAGCCTGCCGCTGCCAAATGCATCGTTCCCGTTTTCATGGTATCATACTCCTTTACACCTTGTCGTCCATGTTTGCATGGGTGAATTATGACATACGCTCTTCACTGAAATCAAGCATTCCGTTGTGGTCGAAACTTAGCCCATAGAGCATTCCTTGCTTAGGCTTGCGAGCCAGTGCAAGCTGGTATTCCTTCCATGCGCTTTGCCGGCACAGCGTAAGGATCAATGCGTCGCTCCAATCTTTTTTTGACGTAAACCGATTGGCACAGCCCACCGCATCTGCCAAGGCCAGCAGCCGTTGCAGCACCTTCAGGTTTTCCTTTGCATAGGGCTTTTGCGTAGCTTTCTTTAGTGCTTCATCTGTCACTGCACTGCCTAGCACCGCTTCCCACATATTTTCCGACAGTGATGCCTGCATCAGCCAAGCAGCCACCGCATGGCGAAAGCTAAGTTTCTCCAGTTCCTCAGCGGCATCATGTTTTTGCTCTTTCAAACGTCGGCAAAGATTTTCACGCACAGGTCCTGCCAAAACTACACAAGGAAGGACTTCCGTGTCAACGTTCTTGCCAACATCCTCCAGCACCTGCGCCTCATTATCACGGGTTAACTGCTTCAGCAAATCATCGTACTTGTCCAGCAATGCATAGGCCGCCATCAGGGAATCATTCAGGCCGCCATTCTCTTCCACTTCTTTTCGCAGCTTCTGCATATCGGACAGTGAACGGCAATCATTGAACAGTCCCTCCTG
This sequence comes from Clostridia bacterium, assembly GCA_030529995.1. Lineage (GTDB taxonomy): Bacteria > Bacillota > Clostridia > Christensenellales > Aristaeellaceae > CAKUFA01. The sequence goes on along the minus strand of JAUMVT010000048.1, from coordinate 1,688 downwards.
CTGGCGGCCAAACAGCTGATTGAGCCGTTCCTGCCAAGCAGTTTTGAATGCGGAATCAGGTATCTCCTTTCCGGCTTTTACGAAAGTGCCGGTATCGGTTGCATGCTCAAAAGCCTTATCCATGGAGGCTTTTGTTTCCTCTGCACACTCCTCATAAAGGCGGTTCAGATTTGACCCTACTTTTTCCATTTCACGGGCATAGTAAGACAAACAGTCACCATAATCGGATGCAGGCATTCTAGCCAAGCGCTTCTTAAATGCCTTTACATGCTGCTGATAAACATATTTCCGCAGCAGTTCAAACCGGGCATCAATCACCTCAAACTTGTCACAAAGCGCATCTGCCGGCTCTGTCTGCTCCGCTTTCAGCGCATCGTTACACCAGTTTTGCAAAGCCGTTTTACCGCTTCTGCTGATCGTCCCCTGTTCCAACCATCCGGTCATGATTCGCAGTTTTTCCTTGTCTTGGAAATCCCGTTCAGTCAGCAGGCGGCTCATCTTTTCATGCATGCCTTCAAGCCAATCCTTATCCTGCGCATAAGGAATATCTGCCCCACATGTCATTCCATTAAGCCAGAGGAAGCAATCATCGTCGTATTCCGCTTCATTCTGAATGCGTCGATCCAGCATGTCCTTGTAGGCATTGCGAACGGTTCCTTTTAAATCAGCCGCATGGTCGCCCATGGCTTGGAAGCACGCCGCCGCATCTTCCGCATCCATCCAGGGATGATCGTCGCTGCCGGAGAGCTTAAAAATCGTTATCAGCCATTCCGAAGTATTGAACCGGCCGGTAAACCGCTGTCCCCCCAACCGTGCCATTCCACAAACCCAGTCGATGACCGATTCATCTTCGCATTCCAAGCCAGCCTTCAAGTGTGCAGACACCATGCCCGTAAAGGCAGGGCGCACCTTTTCCTCCATGGCATTGGCATGTTCTCCGAGAATATCAAAGATATCAGAGGCTTCGCCAACATCCATCCTTGCGTGCGCAGCCGAATACTTGAAGATTGCCGCTATACTGTCGGATGTATCAAAAGCAAGTCCTGCTTCACCAGCAACCTTCCAAATGTCATTAAGCCAATGCGTCGGCATTGTTCCCTGCCTCAGGAGAACATCTCGATAGGCATTCACCATTTCCAGTAAAGCTGCCTTTACTGGCTCATTTTTAGAGGCAGCCTGCGACGGTTCGTACATCACCGCAAACATACTGCTGATGTCCGTCACAGACGGCACCACAGCATCCGCATCCCCGGCATGAGACGTATAGTCACGCAAGATGGTCACGAAACTGTCTGTCAGATCAAGTGCAAACGGTGCAGCCTCTGCCATGCTTTGAAGCTTATCTACAGGAGCCTCCCCTTCGCGAAGCATTGCATCCCGTTGTGCGCCAAGCAGCTTGCTGTATGCTTCAACCACCTTTGCGTCTTTTGCATAGCGGCCTTCTTTACCGCCAAGTGCAGCAAAAGCCTCAGCCGCCTCGTGATTGTCCATCTGCCATGCGGCGTTATCGTCTTTTTCTGCTTCGTGCGCAGCAGCATTGAAAATCTCGACAAGACTATCCGTCGTATCCATAGCAGATGCTTCAAAAGGTGCTGCCTCAAGCATCTTCCTCATCCACGCAACAGGCGATTTCCCTGCCCGCAGCAGATCGTCTCGCTTAGCGCTCAGCAATTTCGCATAGGCGCTTA
>JAUMVT010000047.1 GCA_030529995.1 Clostridia bacterium | reverse complement strand
GCCGAACAGATTTTATTCATGCGGGGTGTCCAATTTGCACTTGCAATTTGCGATTTTTTTTGAGTTGAACGCTGACTGCCAACCGGCAGCAATCGTTATAGGCGTCTCCAATATACGCAGCGATCATCCAGCCACCACGATCAATCGGATTCCTTCTGGTTCTGCTTTTGCCATGCTTTTCGCGCTTCCTGAAGGCTCTCATGGTTTGCCCCACCAGAAAGTGTTGGATTCGCTAGCTGAGCAGGATCGTTTTCCCAACCGCATACATCGCAGATGTCATATTCCTGAAGAATCATCCGTCCACATACCGGGCATGGGTTCTTTTCCATTACGTTTCAACTCCTCGATCCAATACGTTTTCCCCGAAGCAGGGATAAAATAGGTTCGTATTGTACCATCTGCAACACCAACGACAAATTCATTGGTAGACGGCTTGTACCTCGCCCGGCTTCCGTCAGAGCAAAAGCCCCCATGGGGACTTTCAATTCCACACCTGTTTCATCATCGGCAGCACTTCTTGAAGGGGTCTTCCTTCAATCTTGTACTGACGCAGGAACTCAGAAGCGTCTTTTGCATACATGACATTTTCATTCGGTAAATCCGTCATGATCAGCAAATGGTCATCATGGCGGCCGACATAGTAGGTCATGCCATGATATTCCATGCTGATGTCCAATCCCATATTGGCTTCATCGACAAAGGTATCAGGATTCATCATCGGATCCATCGTTTACGTTTCCTCCTTCCGGCAGTCTATGCTTTCTTGGGTAAGGAATACGTCCTTATACCTTATGTTGAATCCATGTTGGCCACGGTTCCTGAATCTTCATGAGCGGCGCAGCTTCCGCCAGCGTCTTTCCATAGAACACAGGGGCTTTTAGCATCTCATCCCAGGTCGCAAAGGAATAGTGCTTGTCAGATGTTACTTGCGTGCTGCCGGCATCGGCATAAAGAATGACCGAATCATCTTCCCCTGCCATATCAAACACGAAGTCCTCATAGCCTTCATAGACAATATTGTAAATCTTCTCAGGATTCAGGGATGATGTCGCCATTCTCTTTCACCTCTTGCTCTGTCAGCTCCCGACCATCCAGGCAGGTATCATCATAGATAACACGTTTTCCGTTCTCATAATCGTGTGCATGGGCACCACCATTTCCATAAGCCGGCTTGTGGGAATGTGACCCACCGTGTATTTGGAGACGCATAGCTCCATCCGCATCATAAAAAGTACGGTCAACCTGTTTTTGCACACCCGAACAGGTTTCAACAACAGCATAAGACCGATACTTGCTTGGAATCTTGGGATGAAAGCGTTCCTTCCAGTCGTCCGTCACAACGATCGTTCCATCCTCATGATAGCGATACCCCGAAGTGTTGTCAAGACTCGGTGCCTCTTTTCCACTCCCCAAACGCCTCATCCAGCCGGTCATTTTTTCTCCGCCGATCCACCGCCCGAGCTCGTTCCCGATTTCGTCCAGGCTCTTGCTGGAGTCAATGTACCAGGTGCACCGGCAGAAGGGATGGGGCAACGGTGCATTGTCCAGTGAAAAATTGCCCAACCCCAGCCCCTCGTCATGTTCCATGTACAGGTCGCACACATCGTAGATTTCATGACCGCTTGAAAGCTCCCAGTGCAGGAACTCTGCATAGGGGTTTTGCCGTGCCGCCATCACCGCACCCTGATAATAGGCATGGTTCAGTGCCGTCACCGCCAGGCGTTTGGCATTGTAGTCCACCTTGTAATTGAAGGGGCAGGGGTAAATGTCATTCCAGTGATCGGGCATCAAGGCCTTCGGGTTCACATAGGCTTCCAGATCACGCGCCAGCTGCGGTGCGCTCCGCCCTTCCGCCACCGCCGTAGCGATGATCTGCTCAATGTTTCCTGCCTGCAATGCCTCATTGTTCCAGATACGCCGTGACAATCCGGCGTGCTTTCCGGCGTAAATGGTGCCGTTCAGTACGGCAGCCACGGCTTCGTCCTGCGTCCGGGCGAACACGCTGGCAAAGCTGGGGCTGGTGGTAATGCCAATGCCTGCCAAGGCATCGTCCAGCAGGGAGACTTGTGAAGCCGTGCCCAGATCCGCACCACGGCGTACCGCACGCTGTGCCTCATCGCCGATCTCCTGCCACAGCCGGTGTACATACTCCTGCATAGACTCCTGTAGGGCCGCTGCTCTGCGCCCTGTCAGGCTGTCCTCGCCGTAGTGGAGGATCGCACGCTCCATGTCCTCGGCGCATTGCTCGTATAGCGATGCGATCCGCCGCTTCAAGGCCGTCTCCTCGCTGCGCACGACTCGGGTGGCAGCCATCATTCGATCCCGGAATGCATCTGACGTAGCCGCCACCTGCCTTTCTGCCTGTGAAAAAACTCCCTTCCACACAGGCGGGTCATGGCTCACCCGCCTGCTGGAAAGGAGGATACGGTGCCTGCAGCACCATCATGCGGCGTGGTTGTCACCGCGAAAAAGGTCTGTTGTTCAAAGCCTCCCTCCGCCTCAAAAAACAGGCAGGAAGAAGGAGTGAAACTCCCTGCCTGCTTTTCGAGGAAGGAACCCCATGAAGACGGCACACCCGCCCTCCGCCGGGCAGTCTCACATGGAGCTGCGTGGGCATGGCTTCGCCCTCCGGCACTCAGGCAGGAAGAAGGAGTGAAACTCCCTGCCTGACTTTCCCGGCCGTCACATTCATGGATTTTCGGCTTCGACTGCCTCCGGGGACGAATCACCCGGAGCGTCCTCTGCCTGCTTGTAGATGTTAAACGGGATGCGATAGCGTTTCCCGTGTAGACACAGCGTGCCGTATCCTCGCCGCTGACGTTTGTTGATTTCCACCTCCGTCAGCGTCTTTTCCGGGTCGTCCCCCTGTGTCAGAGCCAGCACCACATCCATTTCTTCCTGCGGCACTGTGGAGGGCCATAGCACATCCTTGCCCAGCCACCCCAGCACCCCTGAAAGCTTCTTCACCCCATAGTAAATGGCACTGTCCATTGCACATTGCAGAAACAGGTAGGAGGGAAACAGCAGTTGCCGTTCCTGCACCCATGTGCCATCCCGCCGCTTCCATAGTGCCTGCTCCGGGCATAACGTGCGCAAAACCCCCGGAAGATGCATCACGCTGTCACATAGTGCCTTTTCCCGCCCGGTGGTCACCCATAGGACAAACCATTCAGCCTTCACCGGCCAGCACCTCCTGTCCGGCCTGTTCCACCATCTCCGCAAGCCGCTGGGTGAGTTCTTCATCGCCCTGCACCAGTGCCCGCAGCTTTGTAAGGAATGTCTCCTGCATCCGGCTCACCAGCCGCCGTTTGTCCTCCATCGTCCGTGCCTTGTAGACCGCCGACCGTTGCAGGGACACCAGCAGGTGCCCTGCCTTGTCCAGTGGAAGTGCGTCAAAATCTTCTTCTGCCGTGGCAATACGCCGGGTGAGTGCATCCAGCATCAGGGCGTTTGCCACCTCCGTAGCCTCCACGTCCTGATTGTCCTTCAGCGATTGCACCAGTCGCCGTGTCTGTTCTCCGATCTCCCGCAGCCGCTGCTGATCCGCACCCGACTGCGCTGCATAGCGGTGGATGGCGCTTTTGCTGATCTCGTACCCTGCCTGCGTCAGCCGCTCCGCAATATCCGTGTAGGTCATCTGCGGATCAGCCAGCAGCTTGTCTACCATCTCCCGGGCATCCGGCGGATATTCGTCCAGCTTGCGATGGATTCTCGTCATGGTGCGTTCCGCCATGGCTTACACCTCCACCCCGGGATCCTGAATGGTGTCTTCCATCAGGTCAACACCCCTTGGGGTCAGCTTCAGCAGCTTTTCCCCGATTTCGAATCGGTCGGGGTGCCCCACGGCGGTGATATAATCCTTGCCCATCAGGTAGTCGGTATACTCGCTGATGTCCGGGGAGGAGAGGAGCCCCCGCTGAATTAGCCCCGCAGCTACTGCGCTCTCAAACGTTGCTGTCGGGTGGGATAATTCAAGGATTTTGAGGATGTGTCCTCGGATTTTCTTCCGCTGAATGACACTGATTTCCTTGTTCATGCGTCGCTCCTTCCTCGCTGATTGTCCAGGATCATGTCCAGTTTTTTGTCTACCGTTGACATGGAGCGGATGAAGTCCTCTTTCAGTGTGTATTTGTAGGGCATCTCCGCAATGGTGTCCTCCAGTTTGCCAACACGGTGTCCCAACGTGTCCATGCTAGCCCGGAAATCATTGCGGACAGACTCCATCTCTGCATGAAAGTCTTCCCGCTGCTCACCCATCTTGGCCTCGAAGCTGCTCAGCGTCCGCTTGAGGAAAAACCCGATAACGCCTACGGTCAACGTGAATAGTGCGCTGGGGAGCCAATTTGGCATGGTCGCCACCTCCTTCGCGAAAAAAGAATGTCCGCAGGCTTTTGCCTACGGACATTTTCCCACATAATGGCATAGATGGATACGTGAACCTATTCGCACGCTTGTTCGAGATCGTCCGCGTCCACTTACTTCCGGTCTTCCGTTTGTCCCACATCTTCCACAATGCGCTGGATAGAGCGGACGCTGTGTCCGTACTTCTTTGCAAGCTCGATGGTGTTGTGCCCATTCCATTCCTTCCGGATGAGATAGCGCCGTTTTGCCGCTTCCAGCCGATCCGGTTTCGGAATATACATGGCCTCGCCTCCGAATACTTGGCACAGCTGCACCGTGGCTTCCCATCCGATGACCTGAATCAGGTTCTGATAGGGCTTAGGAATCTCCATGCCCTTCATCATGTTCTCTGCCATTATTGTCCCTCCTTTTGCTCGTTGGTCGCCGTCTTTTTCCTTTCCCCGCGTCCATGCTTGAGCATGGCTTTCAGTGCCTCCGTCACTTTCACAGCCACGTCCGGCGGCATCCAGTCCAGTCGTTCCACGCCCCAGCGGGCACGCAGGAAAGCATAGAGCCGTCGCTTGCTGCCGTCTTCCAGCCACCCCAGCTGCTTGGCCAGCTTCAGAATCACGTTGATCTGCCCTTGACTGGCTCGATCCATCGGACGGTTGTCCGCATGTTGCCAGGTGCTGCGTTTGCACCCGGTCAAGTCGTCAATGAGTCTCGCCGCTTCCGTCTTGCTCAGCTCGCTGATGTGCTCCTTGCCTGTGACATTTTGGCAGCGGGCGTGGAGCACATCGCTGCCTATGCCCGCTTTTTTCGCCGTATACCAGAGCATCCGCACCTGTGCAGCCGTGGCAGGTGCCCTTGCTGTCTCTGTCTTGCTCATGGTGTGCGCCCTCCTGTGCGCCTTCTGTGCTGCCTTCCTCTATGACGTTTTGCCATGGCTGCCATCCTTACGGTATGCCTTTTTCTGCGTAAGGATGGCAGTCAAGCATCCCTCATTGTCCAACCTCTGCCGCATCCATACGTGCCGTATCCGGCAGCTGGGTCTTTTCCGGCTCCCAGTAAAAGGTGTCCTTGACCACCAGCCGGATCTGTGCGGAGACCATTTCGTCTTCCGTCAGTTGCCGCACGGCCAGCTTGTCCACCTTCGGTTCTGCCTGCCGGATGCAGTCCTCCCGCCCGATTTCCCGCAGCAGTGCCACCGTGTCGGGCACCGTCCGCAGCAGCTTTACCTCGCTGGACTGTCTCCAGCCAATCACGCCATGGGTCAGCACCTTGCTGCGGGCTTTCCCGAAGTCCGCCTCGTGCATTTTTGCGAACAGTGCCAGCTGTTTTTCACCCTCCGCAATGGCTGCCTGATAGCTTTCCACTGCCTGCGTCATGCTCTCCTTCAGGGCGGCAATGCGCTTTTCCGTTTGCCGCTTGATCCGTTCCGCCTCCCACTGCTTCCGTACAATATCGCCCAGCAGCTGGTCGGCCTCGCTCCACGTGGCCAGCAAGCAGGGGGTTTCTACCTTTCTACGTGCCATTCGTCTTGCTCCTCTCTGGTACAGTCGGTCGTTCTTGTCCGTCTACGCCCATCCTCCACCGCAGTTTTCCTGCTGTGCGGCAAAGGTAGGTGATGCTTAATCATATCGTGCATGGCTCCATGTGCTTTCAATGGCCCATTGGTTCTTCGCAGCGTTCATGGCCTGGTTGTATCCTGCCTTCCATGCTGCCTGATACCCTGCCTGCAGCTGCCGCTGTGCCAGTGCCTGCTCGCTGATCCGTGCCCGGCACAGGTTGTTGTCCGCCTGAAACTTCGCCTCATTGATTTCAGACAGATCCTTCTCACGCTGCCGCTGTGCTGCCCGGGATGTGCCATGCCGGTACAGCATGCTTGCCAGCACCCCTGCCGCCGCGCCGATCAGCCCGAAGGTCATTGCGTAAGACAATACTTCCATGGTGTTATCCTCCTTCTTTCCTGTTCGTCCGGAGTCCCTTTGCCCTGGGGCAGGCATCCCATCCTAGGGCATTCCTGCCGGCCATGCAATGTTTGCCATACGGTCACCCCCCTTTTCCTGTGGCTTCAGCGTAGCGGGAGGACTTGTGCCCTCCCGATCCCGGCTTGCACGGGATTGTACCTTGCACCGTGTTCCGTTTCGCCTCTGCCGCTGCCCCTGGGCTAATTCCCTCCCGGCGCATCGGTGCAGGCTGTGTCTGCCGCCCTGGCTGTCAGCTGTAGATCCTCCGATCGGGTCATTGCACCGCCGTCTTCCGTGGTGGGACGCTTCATGCCCCCGCCGCTTGCCTTGGCGGCAAGCCGCCGAAAGACTTCTTCCGCAAGTCTCATTACCTGCTTTTCGATAGGTTCCACCCTGCTTTCCCTCCCTTGCCTGCTTCGCTCGTCCATCCTCATGTACGCTCCGTTGACCCTGGCTTGCTTTAGAGTCCCGGTTTATACATCACAGCCTCAGCCAGTGTGGCTGCCGTGATCCGCCCGCCTTGTGCGGCGTAGAGGCATAGTTCCAGCATCTTGGTATAGGTGCCCATGCCGCCGTGGGTCGTGTCCGCTGCCATGGCAGCCAGCTTCTCCACCACCTCCGCTTCGCAGTCGTAGCCCTGCAAAGCGGCGCGAATTTCGTCCTTCCGTGCACCGCTGAAGGCGTACTGGAACATGCGCCGAGACAGCTGTGTGGTATCCCTCCGGTTCAGAACATTGGCCAGGGCAGGCGTACCGAACAGTAGGATGGTCACGCCTGTGTTGTCATGGATTTTCCGCAGCACGTCCAGCTTCTCCACGTTCCACTTCTTCAGGTATTCCGCCTCATCCACCAGGATCACCGTATCCGGCCGCTGCTTCAGCGCACGGATCAGCTTCTGCGTTCGGCTGTCCAGCGTCCCACGCAGTTCCAGCCCCAGCCCCGTGCCGATTTCGTCCAGCAGATCCCCCAGCCGCATGGAGAGCCATGCCTCGATGTAGATGGCGTGGGTTAGCTTGCTGCTGACAATGCCTGCCACCGTGGTCTTGCCTGTACCCGGCATGCCCATCACCACGCCGATCTCCCGGTGCTGGATGCAGAAATCGCAGAACCCCAGTGCGCCCAGCAGATCCTTTGTGCGGATCAGCTCCGGGGTCTGCTTGGTGCCCGTTGCTGCCGGCTTTGCTTGCATCCCCTGACTGGCTTCCCAGCTGTCCACCCACGCCCACAGCCGTGCCACACCCTCTGCAGTGATGGATGCTGCGCCCCGGTTTGCCAGCATGGATACGCAGCTCCGGTTCACCTCTGCCGCATCCGCAATGGACTGGTACGATGTGCCGGAGACATCATGGATGTGGCTCAGCTTTTCGCCCAGTAGTTTCATGTTCCGGGTCTCCTGCATTTGCAATGCTTCCATACGTTCGTCCTCCTTTTTGGTTCCTTCCTTGTGCCGGGTGGGGGAGCTGCACCCCCATCAAACCACTCGTCCCGGCTTATTCAGCGGAATTTTCTCATGCGCTTGGCAACTCAAGCGCAGAGTTTCGCGTCTGCGGACGCAACCAAAGGGCTTTCCGATCGCCTTTTGGAAACCTTCGGCTACTGCCTACTATCAGGATAAGGAGCGCCCCGAAGGAGTGGAGGGGGTGATCGGAAAGCCCCCTCCCCGGCCCGCAGGCCGGAACCCCTCGCTTCAAAAAGAATCATGCTCGAAAGAGCTACCAACTCCAGAAACAGAAAAATGGTCTTCGGGAGGGAGAGGGAGGGAGAAGCTTCCGGCACAGAAGCTGCCTCCCTCGCAAGCCTCTACACCTCAATTCGCATCCGGCATGTCCAGCAGCAGTGCCCCCATGGCTTCCTGCCGCTTGCGGATCGAACCATTCGCCCGCTGGACGGCTTCCTGCTGCCGCACCTGCTTCTCCTCCGCTTCCTGCAGTCCTCGCCATGCCCGCTCGTGGACAATGCTGCTGATGGTCGCCCCCTGCGCCATGTCCGGCACTTCTGTCGCCATCTCGTCCAGCATCCGCACACGCTCCGTAGGCAGCCGCAGTGCCTCCAGCTTTGCTTTCCTCGTCCGTGCCTGCATGGCTAAGTGGGCTTCCAGCCGCTCCTCGTCCTCGCCGATCATTCGGAAGTTCTCCGCACTCAAGGCTTCGCATACGAAGCCTTGCTCGTTCAGCACCGCCACCGAGGCTGCATCCTTCCGGCTGTATAGCACCTTCACCCGTTGCCCGATGATCTCCGCCAGCGCATCGTCCCAGTACCGTTTCCCGGCCAGATAAATGCCGTCCGTCCGCACCACACGCTCCACACGTAGCTTCTTCGCCAGTGCTAAAATGGCAGGGCTTGGGATCTCCTCCCGGGCTCGCTCATGGCTTCGGTACTTTTCCAGCGGGCTCTGTCCGTTTGCTTCAGCTTTGAAGTCGTGGTACTGAGGTAGGATTCGGTTCACCCACAGCGCAATGAACTCTTCCAGTGTCATGAGTCGCTGTTTGCGAATGTTCTCCATCAGCTTCTCCGGCTTCAGGTCGATGCCGTTGCCGCAGTACCCCGGCAGTCCCCGTATCCATTGCCCCTCGATCAGCCCGAACATCCGCTCAATGGGCTTGCTTCGTGCCCGGTAGGGGATGGCGTGGGTCACGCCGATGCCCAGTGTCTTCAGCAGTGCGTTGTCCCCGTCTGCGTCAATGTTGATCTTCCCCGGCTCGTAGTCCGTCACCCCGTCCCCTTCGATGCGCTTGCATCGGTAGTCCTTGCCGTTGTCGATGTACAGCCATAGGGGAATGCCCCAGAATTCGCTCCCCTTCGTTTTCAGTATGCCCGTTTCCAGGGACTCAATAATCGTGTCGCTGTTCGGGTTTAGGCTGATCGCCCAACCCACAACACATCCGCTGCATGCGTCCATCCACGCCGTCAGCCACGGTCTTGCCGCTCTGCCGCCTCCAATGTCCACAAACAGGTCGAAAATGTGATGGTCGCCGAACCATACGTCATTGACTCGCTCCGGTTTGTCCCTTCGACACTTCGGCATGTACAGGTCGTCAAAAGGCTTTTCTCCGTACCGTCCCAGCGTCAGCACTGCCCGATCCAGCGTCTCCACATACCGGTTCAGTGCATACCGTGTGTCCGGTACCAGCAGTCCCTTGCCTGCCTTGCTGCAGCTTTCCCCCGGGTTTAGTCCCCGCGCCAGCATCTCCTGCCGGTTCATGCTCTCCGGGTTGTGGCAGCATTCCTCGCACACCGCACTCCCCAGCCTGTCCCGCATTTCCAGCAGATTCCGCAGCACCACGTTCTGGCTTAATTTGCCCGGCGCCATGTAGAGGTAGTTCACCCGATCCTGCGCCAGCAGGCACATGCACCGTGGCTTTCCCTTGTCTGCCCGCATGGTTTTGTCCATCAGTCCTTCCAGCCCCTTGGCTTCATATTTCCGCTCCCAGTCATAGATGCATCGGGGCTTCACCCCCAGCGTCTCCGCCAGTTCCATGCGCCGCTGGGTGCTTTGCTTGTCACCCTTCAGCAGGGCCATTTCCTGCACTGCCTGCAGCCGCTCCATAAGTCTTTGCAGCCCTTCCTCACCGTACCGCTCCCGGTACCCTGCCAGGTCGGCCTCTGCCACCCCTTCAATCTGCGTCTGCTGATAGCGGAGTTGGGCTTCAAGGGGTAGTTCGCTCAGTGGAATGGCGTGCGCCGTCTGCTCCTCCCGGGCACTGGTCAGGCGCTGCTCGCTGATGCGCTTGCGCACGGCTCGGGGCGTAATGCCCAGCAGCTGGGAGGCTGTCCCCGTGTCCACGTAGCTGTCCTTCACCGCTTCCTTCAAGCCCGCACCTCCTTTGTGGGTCTCATTCTCTGGCTTCCCACGACGCAGCATCGTCATCACGCCCATAAGCGGGAACCCCGAAGGGGTGGAGGGGACGACCGCAGGCTTCGCCTGTTTCATAGCGTCGCCTGTTTCATTGCTTCGCTTGTTCGATCGTCCCCGCTCCGGCTCTCAGGCCGGAGCTTTTCCATGCTGCGTTTCGGCTGGCAGCCAACCAGCCCTCATCAGGTGGGATCCATCGGGCACTTGGGCGTTTGCCGCCCTTCCTGCTCCGCCTCAATGCTGTCATACAGCCGGCTGGCATAGCGCCCAATGGCACTCTTGCTTGTGACAATGCCGTAGGTGTCCCGCAGGTAGTCGGCAATGCCTTGGTACGTCAGTCGGTTCTCCAGCAGCAGCTCCTCCAGCTCTGCCCGCACCTGCACGTCCAGCTCGTAAATGGTGCTGTGACACCGCCGGATCGTCCGCTGCCGGGTCAGCTCCTTCTGCATCTTCGGGTTCAGGAACAGCGGCATCATCGCCTTCAGCGTCTCCGCCACCGCCTGCTGCACCGTTTTCACCACCAGCCCCGTCACGTCCGGTGCGTACCCGCCCGTCCGCCGTATGCTCGGCAGCACCTCCTCCGTCACCCAGTCCGTAAACTTCTCCGCCCCCGGCAGCTTCGACTGAAATGCCAGCCGGTACACGTCCGATTCGGGGATGAAGTTGGTCTTGTTCTGACGCATTGCCGGATCTCCGGAAATTGTTGTGCCCGTCTGTACCCATGCGTCGCGTTTCACGACACCCTTACAATGTACCCGCAGTGCATCCCGTGGATTGCTATACCCCAGTGCCCGCGCCACATCGTTACCGCAGAACAGCACCTTGCCGTCCTCTTCCAGCGTTCGCACGCTTCCGAACTCGCTGTTTTGGAATACCGTCATCTCGTTCATGGTTCATTTCCTCCTTTTGTTGCGTCTCTTTGCAAAGGTACCCGGCAGCGAAGCCCACTGCATACCCCTGTCCAAATGCCCCCATGGCATTGATGGTCGCAAGAATCATTGCCTTCTCCTTGTGTTCCAAGGCCGCGCCTCCTTTCCACATTTTGTACACAATCTGTGGATAACTTTCGCTCGTGAACATAATACATCACAATGTGATTAATGTCAACGGAAATCTCTTCACATCGTGAACTTTTTATGGTATACTGAAAACGCCCTGATAAGGGCGATGAATGATAGAAAGTAGTCAAGTATGAGGGTTTTGAATGAAAGATCGATTGATTTATGCGCTACAACAGCGTGGACTAAACCAACGCGAATTTGCACAAAGCATCGGTGTCTCACCATCTTCCGTTAGTCAATGGTTGAGTGGAGTCCGTGTTCCGCAGGATGCAGTTGTGCGTTCTATTTGTCATCAGCTGCATATCAGATATGATTGGCTGGTGGAAGGAGATGGCCCCATGGAAGCCACCGAAACCGCCGATGACATGGTAGACCGTGTCATGCAAGGCTCCAACGACTTCGCCAAGTCCGTTTTCCGTGCCTTCGCCCGCCTTGATGATCGTGCCTGGCAGGCGCTTCGTCAGGTGGTGGACGCACTCCAAAGCGGCGCCATCGCTCCCCCTGATCCACCATCCGCCACGCAGCCCGATCAGGTTGCCGGTGCCCCCGATCCCCATGCGATGCCTGCACTGCCGCCTCAATATGCGGATGCTACCCATTTCCGTGCCGTCCGTGCCCGTGGTGACAGCATGGAGCCCCGCATCCATAGCGGAGACACCGTCGTTGCCGCCATTGGCACCCCACCCGAATCTGATCAAATCGCGCTGGTTCGTCTTTCCGGCCTCGCCGATGACGAGTACGTGATCAAACGTGTCACCATCGAAAACGGCCGCTACATCCTCCGCAGCGATAACCCTGCTTACCCGCCCATGACCTACACCCCCGAGGAGATCCGTGCCTGCGAGGCCGTCTGCGATGTTTTCCCCTGCAAATAAGTCCACACAAAAGAAAAACAGCACGCTCAACGCCATGTTGAAAGTGCTGTTTTTCTGTCTGTTCGTTTTTCTGCTGCTTACGTCCCCGCCTGTTTTTCCCTGCATCGACGGCTGCCATATCCCGATTTCACGTTTATGCAAATTCTGCATAGATATTCATCAAATATGCACCATTGCGATTGTTTTGGAATTCGCGCCGAAATCCCGCAACCCATTGATATTTCAGGCTTTTGTCAGGTTCCGCGGTTGTTTTTCCAAGTTCCGCGAGCACTTGCCCCTTACCAGATTTTCCATCATGCTTTTTCGCCCCTGTTCAGGCTCTGAACCCCTTGAAATAACAAGGTTTAACGCTCCTCGTCTCTTCCGTTAAACGCCGTTGCCGTTTTTGCTTGTCTCCCCTTATTTTCCCTCCAAAACACAGCAAAAGGGCAGCTATCAGCCACCCTCTTGTTTTGGAATTCGCGCCGTTTGCCTTTTCAGCCTCCACCCCTCCGAATGCCGCAAACCTAGTAATACCAACGCTTCCCCCCACTTCCCGACCTTCTTTTTCCTTCTGCCCTCTTTGTTGCAGAATTCGCACCGTTACAATTGGGGGGCGACATGCGAGAGTGCAAGGGAGTGGGGCAAACTTTTCGATGGCTTGGAGAAGGATTTTTATCCGATCATATCGAATGTATGTTCTGGATGGTATGAGAGAAATGCATCGGCAGATGCTGTACTTAAATTTGAAGGAGGTTGAACCCATGCAGGACGTTTGCTTCGCTCATATCTGGCTGGATGATGCCGGGGAGCGGTATCAAACCTTGGCAGAACACAATCGAAATACTGCTCAATATGCCAAGGCAGCACTGGAAGAAGCGCATTTAGGCAATGCGGCTTACCTTGCAGGATTGGTTCATGATGCCGGGAAAGCAACAGAGGCATTTCAATCCTACCTGCACAAGGCGGTGTTTGAAGGAGGTGCCGCTCCCGGCTCAGTCAACCACACCTTCGCCGCTGTACGCCTTCTGCTGAATCGATACCACAAACAACAAGAAGCGAATCCCTATGCCCCCCTTACGTCAGAACTTCTGTCCTATGCTGTAGGGGCGCACCATGGTTTGTTTGACTGCGTGGACGACGGCAGCCATTCCGGTTTTCAGCATCGGTTGGGAAAAGAAAATACGCATGCAGAGGAGGCTATCCCCCGCTTCCTGGAGCAATGTGCCTCTTTGGGTGAGATTGATCAATTGTTTGGAAAGGCATGCGGAGAAATCGAAGTCTTCTGCAGCCAAGTCATGCCTGCCGATGTATCATGTGATGAAGCTATGTTTTTCATTGGGATGCTGGCACGGCTGCTATGCTCAGCCGTGATCGAAGGCGACCGTCGTGATACAGCCGAATTCATGAGTAACCAGTGCTTTCCCACAGTAATAACAGGAGAAAAACGAGCAACACTTTGGCAAACGCTTTCCGGCAGAGTCGACAGCAAAATTGAAGCCATGGACGGAACATCCGTTATCGGTGCTGCCCGGCAGAAAATTTCCCGGCAGTGCAGAGCATTTGCCAATTGTCCCGGCGGCGTGTATCGATTGAATGTGCCTACAGGCGGCGGCAAAACATTAAGCTCCCTGCGTTTCGCCTTGGCTCACAGCGCGGCGAAAAACAAGGCAAGTATTATTTTCACTTCCCCTTTGCTGTCCATTCTGGAGCAAAATGCCAAGGTTATTCGAGATTATGTCGATGATGATTCGCTGATTTTGGAGCACCATTCCAACGTTGTCCGCAGCAGAGAAAATGGCGAAGATTTGTCGATGACCGATTTGCTGACGGAGACATGGGATGCACCCATCATCATCACCACCCTTGTACAGCTGCTGAATACGATGTTTGACGGAAGAGGCAGCAGCATTCGGCGTTTCCACAGTCTGTGCAACAGCGTCATTGTCATCGATGAGGTGCAGACAGTCCCAAGCAAGCTGCTCAGCCTGTTCAACCTAGGCATCAGTTTTCTGGCAGCAGGATGCGGCGCAACGGTGCTGCTATGCTCAGCCACCCAGCCATGCGCAGAGGCAGCGACACACCCCATCACCGTATCCACAAAGGACATGGTGCCCCATGATGAGGCTCTGTGGCAGGTATTCCGCCGGACAACGCTGGCAGACGCAGGAAGCATGTCCTTGGAAGATGTGCCCGGCTTGGCAGCTGAAGTGCTGGAAGCGGCAGATAGCTTGCTCATTATCTGCAACAAGAAAGCAGAAGCACGAGCCTTGTACCAAGCCATGAAGGATTCTTACCGTGTGTTCCACTTATCTGCCGGCATGTGCATGGCACACCGCCGTCAGGTTCTGGAGCAGGTGCAAGACGCTTTGCAGCACCCTGTGGCGGGAGAAAAAGTGGTCTGCATTTCTACACAGGTCATCGAAGCCGGCGTGGACATTTCCTTTGCACGAGTAATCCGCTTCCTGGCCGGCATGGACAGCATGGTGCAGTCTGCCGGACGATGCAACCGCAACAGAGAGAGCGAACAGCCAGCACCAGTTTGGCTGCTTCAGTGCAGGGGCGAGGACTTGAGCAAATTACCCGATATCCACATGGGAAAGAACGCTTCTTTCGCCCTGCTGGCGGAGTTCAAACAGCATCCGGAGCGTTTTGGCAACGACCTGGCTTCGGATGCAGCCATTCGCAGATATTACATAGAGCTTTACAAAGAGCACGCTTCCACCAGCGGTTTGCAGAACGGCTCCGTAAAACCGGACAGCATCTGCAGGAAGAAAACGACTTTGTACAGCATGCTGTCAGACAACCAATGCTTTTGCGATGCGGCACTGGATGCAGATTACAATAATTTTATGATGGTTCAGGCTTTCAAAACCGCAGGGAAGGAATTTACTGTCTTTGACGAGAATACTACTGATGTGTTGGTGCCTTATGGAAAAGGCAAAGAGTTGATCACATCGTTAAATGCTTTAACCCTGCCCCAGAATTTCAAGCGTATGAAAGAACTGCTGGAAGAGGCCAAAGCCTACACCATTTCCCTGTACGCCGGAGAAAGGGCGCGGCTGGAAGAGGAACATAGTTTGATCCCTTTGTGTGACGGTGCTATACTGGTTTTGCAGGAAGGGTACTACGATGATGATTTCGGATTTGTAAGCAATCGAGGAACATTACCATATACGGGGGTATGATCAAATGGAGCATCCGAACATTGTGGAATTTCTGGTAACCGGAGACTATGGATTGTTTTCCGACCCGATTATGCGGGTGGGCGGAGAAAAGTGCAGCTACCAGATTCCTACCTACGAGGCACTGAAAGGCATTCTTTCTTCCGTGTACTGGAAACCTACCTTCATCTGGTACATTGACAAGGTACGGGTCATGCACCCCATCCAGACAGAGGTAAAGGGGATTCGACCCATTAAGTACAACGATGGAAAAAACGACCTGTCCTACTATACCTACCTGAAGGACTGCGCCTACCAGGTCAGTGCCCACTTTGAATGGAATGACAACCGTCCCGAGCTGTTTGTGGACAGAAACGAGAACAAGCACCACAACATTGCCAAGCGGATGATCATCAAGGGCGGAAGGCGGGATATTTTCCTTGGTGCCCGGGAATGTCAGGGCTACGTGGAACCCTGTGCCTTTGGTGAAGGCAAAGGCAGCTATGACGACCTGCCGGAGCTAAGCTTTGGGCTCATGTATCACGGGCTGACCTACGCTGATGAAGCGTACTCAGAGGACACCAAAGGACAAATGACCGCCAATTTCTGGCGACCTGTGATGAAGCATGGCGTGATCACCTTCCCCCGTCCGGAAGAGTGCCCCATGCATAAGCCCTTAAGAAGTATGGAAATCAAACCTTTCGGCTATGCCGAAAACAATTTCTCCGGATTGAGAGAGTTTGGGGAGGTGGAATAATGGGTCTATTGCAGAAAGCAGTGGAAACCTATGATGCACATGCAGCACTAGCGGGTAAAGTGCAGGCTGGTCAGCAGCCATTGGCACCTATCGGTCATACCATCACCAATGCAAACATTGAAATCACTTTGGATGAGCAGGGACATTTGTTGGATGCAGTGCAAGTAGGCAAAGATGAAGGAAAATTCATCATTCCTGTAACAGAGGAATCTGCGGGACGTACCAGTGCATTCGCACCTCATCCTTTGTGCGAACAGGTTGGACATTTGTCTGGTGAAAAAGAGTACGATCTTGCCCTCTATCTTGATCAATTGCATGAATGGAAGGATTCAGCTTTTACGCATCCTATGCTGCAACCGATTCTGAACTATGTGAAGGGGCAGACATTGCTCAAGGACTTAGAAGCCCACGGAATGGCAAATCCGGACAGAAAAGCGTTGATTCGCTGGCGAGTGGTGGGGATCGGAGAAGAAAGTGGTGCCTGTTGGACGAACTTGAACCTATTTCGAGCTTTTACATCCTGGTATGAGCATCACCGTGCAGAAAGCAATGCACTTGAAAGCCTATGCATGATTTCCGGGGAATTCTGCATCCCAGCTACCCAGAACCCGAAAGGTATTGTTCCCATCAATGGCAACGCAAAGCTCATTTCTGCCAATGATACTTCTAACTTCACTTTCCGAGGCCGGTTTACGGAAGATTGGCAGGCAGCTACCATCGGCTACGAGGCAACGCAAAAGGCACATTGTGCACTGCGCTGGCTAATTGCTGATCAGGGCGTAAGCATCATGCGGGGCGGACGAACTTTTCTGTGTTGGAATCCTCAAGGCAAAGAAGTCCCTCATGCCGCACTGCCATTCTGCACCGTTCCTTCTACAACAACGACGCCCACGGATTATCGCAGTATGCTGTGGTCAGCCCTGCAAGGCAGACAATCCCAACTGCCCAGCGGCAGCGGCGTAATCATTGCCGCTTTCGACGCAGCAACCACAGGACGTCTGGCACTGACCTACTACAATGAGCTGCAAGCCTCGGACTTTTTGCAGCGACTCTATGATTGGGATGCCACCTGCTGCTGGTGGGGCTGGAATCCAGAAAGCAAGCAATATGACGCCATTCAATCCCCGGAACTGTCCCAGATCGTTGACTGTGCCTTTGGCACTCAAAGGAAAGTAACAAATGGTGGTAAAGAGCAATATAAATTAGTGACGGATGATCGGGTGCTGAAGCAACAAATTCAGCGATTGATTGCCTGCCGGATAGACAAGGCACTCTTCCCGGCTGACATCGAGCGTGCGTTGGTCAATCGGGCTTCTACACCCCAAGCCTATGATGCTCAGGTGTACAGACGACTGCTCATCACTGCCTGCGCAGTGATCCGCAAATATTATGTTGACCACAGGAAGGAGGAACTGACCATGACACTGGATCCAGAACGGAAAGACCGCAGCTATCAGTTCGGACGGCTGCTGGCAGTATTGGAGAAGGTCGAACGGGATACCTATGGTGCAAACGAGGATCGGGAGCCTAATGCCATCCGTTTGCAATCTGTCTACTGCCAGCGTCCGCGGCAGACTGCCAATATCATTGAATCTCAATTGGAACGTGCTTATTTCCCTCGCCTTAAGCCGGGCACAAGAATCTATTACAAGAACCTCATCGGTGAGATTGTGGAGCAGATTGCGGCTGTTCCGGAGCACGAGCAGAACAAGCCCTTGGGGGATACATACCTCATTGGTTATTATCTCCAGAGAAATGAACTGTACAAGTCCCGCAAGCAAAAGGAAGATGCCAATGAAGAGGAGGAAAATGAACAATGAGCGCTTTGCAAAACAAGATCGACTTTGCAGCCTTGGTAACTGTCCGGATGGCCAACAGCAACGGTGATCCCCTAAACGGCAACCGTCCCCGCACGGACTACAACGGTTTTGGTGAAATTTCCGATGTATGCATCAAGCGGAAGGTTCGCAATCGGATGCAGGATCTTGGTAACAAGATTTTCGTTCAGTCCAATGATCGCTGTGATGATGGCTTTGGCAGTCTGAGCGAACGTGCATCCGCCACGATGAAGAACATCAAGGATCGGGAAACTTACCAGAAGACCGCCTGCGAAACTTGGCTGGATGTACGTTCCTTCGGTCAGGTGTTCGCTTTCAAAGACACGAAAGGTATGTCCGTAGGTGTGCGTGGTCCGGTGTCTATTCATCAGGCGGTCAGTGTGTCCCCGGTGGAGATCGAATCTCTCCAAATCACCAAGAGCGTTAATGGTGAGAAGAAGGAAACGAAAGATGATCGTGCTTCCGATACCATGGGCACGAAGCACTTTGTTCGGTTCGGCCTGTATGAAATCAAGGGTTCCATCAATGTGCAGCTGGCAGAAAAGACCGGGTTCTCCGATGAAGACGCGGAAACCATCAAGGAATGCCTTCGCACCCTGTTTGTCAATGACGCTTCCTCTGCCCGTCCTGACGGATCCATGGAAGTGGTGAAACTGTACTGGTGGAAGCATAACTGTAAGGACGGTCAGTATTCTTCCGCCAAGGTACATCGTTCCCTGAAAGTAAGGCAGAAGGATGAAACCGCCCTGCCCACCAGCCTGGACGACTATGAAATCACCTTGGACAACTTGGACGGTCTGGTTCCGGACGTGATCGAAGGTGTATAAGGAAGAGGACTACCTTCAGCTATCCGGCTTACAGCACTACAAATTTTGTCGGCGGCAGTGGGCACTGATTGCCATTGAAAACCAGTGGGCGGAGAACTATCGCACAACGGATGGTGAAATTCTCCATGAACGTGCCCATGATCAGGATTTCACGGAAAGTAGAGGCGACGTCCTGATTACCCGGGGTATGCAGATTCATTCCGCATCCCTCGGGGTTTCAGGTGCCTGCGACGTGCTGGAGTTTCACCGAAAGGCAGAGGGGATTTCCCTGCCCGAAAAGGATGGTCTCTGGCAGCCTTACCCTGTTGAATACAAGCGTGGAGAGCCGAAGGGGAACACCATGGATGAATTGCAGCTATGCGGTCAGGCCATGTGTCTGGAAGAAATGCTGTGCTGCGATATTCCCTCCGGTGCGCTGTACTATGGTCAGCCCAGACGGCGGCAAGAAGTGCAGTTTACGCCAGAGCTTCGGCAGGAAGTAAGGGCTTTGCTGAAAGAAATGCACGACCTGTACGACCGTGGCAGCACCCCGAAGGTCAAGCCCACAAAAGCCTGCAATGCCTGCTCCCTGAAGGCACTATGCTTGCCCAAACTGATGCGGAATCGTTCTGTGACCGATTATCTCCGCAGCGCAATGGAGGGCGAACCATGAGACAGCTGCTGAATACCCTCTTTGTCACCTCGCAGGATGTGTATCTTTCTCTGGATGGTGAAAACGTGGTCGCCAACCGGGACGGCGAAGTGGTACAGCGATATCCTCTGCACACGCTTCAAGGCATCGTATCCTTCTCCTATGCCGGTGCATCCCCTGCGCTGATGGGTGCCTGCGCGAAAAAGGGCATCGCCATGTCCTTTTGTACGCCAAGGGGGCGGTTTCTGGCTCGCACAACCGGCTTTTCGCAGGGCAATGTGCTGCTGCGTCGTGCCCAGTATCGTATCGCCGACGATCCGGCGCAAAGTTGCCGGGTAGCACGGATGATGATCTTCGGCAAGATCTTTAACAGTCGATGGAGTATTGAGCGCACCAACCGTGACCATGGCCTTCGAGTCGATGGGAAAAGGTTCAGCGCAGTTTCCGCTCAGTTGAAAGACTTGCTGCCCCAGGTAGCGGAGGCAACTTCCCCTGACAGCCTGCGTGGACTGGAAGGCACGGGAGCCGCCGCCTACTTCAGCCTGCTGGACGACATGATTCTTCAGGGAAAGGATACGTTTTTCTTCCACGAACGGAGCCGCCGCCCGCCGCTGGATGCTTTCAACGCATTGCTCTCCTTTGCCTACAGCTTGCTGGCCGGAGAATGTGCCTCTGCGCTGGAAAGCGTAGGGCTGGACGCCTACGTGGGCTTTCTCCACAGGGATCGTCCCGGAAGAACATCCCTGGCGCTGGATTTGATGGAGGAGCTTCGTCCCTGCTTCGCAGATCGATTTGCGCTGACCATGGTGAATAATCGTATTCTGAAGCCATCCGACTTTGACTTTCAGGAAAGCGGTGCCGTGCTGCTGACAGACAATGGCCGCAAGACTTTCCTGAAGAAGTGGCAGGAAAAGAAGCAGGAAACCCTGACCCATCCCTTCTTGGAAGAAAAGATTCCTTGGGGACTGGTGCCTTATATGCAGGCACTGCTCTTGGCCAGATTTTTGCGCGGAGACTTAGAGGATTATCCGCCTTTCTTGTGGAAGTGATAGCATGTTGGTATTGATTACTTACGATGTCAACACGGAAGACGCTGCCGGCCGAAGACGGCTGCGTCAAATTGCCAAGCAGTGCGTCAACTATGGTCAGCGGGTGCAGAACTCCGTGTTCGAATGCCTGCTGGACGCTGCCCAATGCCGAAGCCTGCAGCATACGCTTTGCTCCATCATGGATCCGGAACGGGACAGTTTGCGCTTTTACTACCTTGGCAAAAACTACGAAACAAAGATTGAACACTTTGGCTGTAAACAGACCTATCTTCCCAATGATGTTTTTATGGTGTAGCGCAGGCTAAAAGGGGATGTTCTCTGCCTGTGCGAAGGTGAAGCTCGCAGAAAATTCCCGGGAGGTTCGCACCTTCAATTGCCACACAAAAAGCATGATTTGTCAGAAGATTCATGCGTCTGTGACGGTTTTCACCAGAAAAGGCGTTCCTTTCAGGTGAAAACGTCGCTTGTCAAAGCTTCTTTCTAGGTTTTGTCGCAAAGGGCACGATGCATTTTGTGCACTTTTGCTGTCGCACCCCTCACGGGGTGCGTGGATTGAAATCGCACAGACCGCAAAACAGCTTGCCTTGCAGCAGTCGCACCCCTCACGGGGTGCGTGGATTGAAATGGCATATACGTCTGAAGCTACTGTATCACGTCAAAGTCGCACCCCTCACGGGGTGCGTGGATTGAAATGCAATCATTGCAAACGATATAACAGATAGCTGCATGTCGCACCCCTCACGGGGTGCGTGGATTGAAATGCCGAACCCCGGCAACGCGAACAATGCGCGTAACGGTCGCACCCCTCACGGGGTGCGTGGATTGAAATCCACGGGTTAATGCTCAAGGTCAATGATGAGGGAAGTCGCACCCCTCACGGGGTGCGTGGATTGAAATACCGATGAGCCGCAAGCGCAGCAGTACCGGGAAAGTGTCGCACCCCTCACGGGGTGCGTGGATTGAAATCCCGGTCTTGTGGCCGTACTGATCTTCGTACCGCTGTCGCACCCCTCACGGGGTGCGTGGATTGAAATGGCCTGGATGACGAGGAAACCAAGAAGGCCGTGCAGGGTCGCACCCCTCACGGGGTGCGTGGATTGAAATTTTACAGTGCGGTATACGGCGGCATTGAAGCCTTTGTCGCACCCCTCACGGGGTGCGTGGATTGAAATGCAATCGACCAAGCACCTTTTCCCTGCAGGGCTGGTCGCACCCCTCACGGGGTGCGTGGATTGAAATAAGCTGGAAAGTGGGAAGACCATCCGGCTGACCGTCGCACCCCTCACGGGGTGCGTGGATTGAAATCGGGAAATGAACACCACGGCATGGGACAACACCAAGTCGCACCCCTCACGGGGTGCGTGGATTGAAATCATTCATGGAACATTATCCCCCACGCATGAAAGAGTCGCACCCCTCACGGGGTGCGTGGATTGAAATTTTCCGGGGGCATACCGCTGGATATGCGGGGACGGTCGCACCCCTCACGGGGTGCGTGGATTGAAATTACAATGGAGACCTGGAATACGAATTTGACCATGTCGCACCCCTCACGGGGTGCGTGGATTGAAATAATTACGGTATTGACAGCGAGGAATTTGCCGAAGCGTCGCACCCCTCACGGGGTGCGTGGATTGAAATCCGCAGCTCCGATATGGCAGGCATCCGGCGATAGCGTCGCACCCCTCACGGGGTGCGTGGATTGAAATCATCCTGTACCCCGGCAGCATAGTCCATCACCCGTGCGTCGCACCCCTCACGGGGTGCGTGGATTGAAATGGCCGATCTTCGATGCTTTTGCCCGCTGGTGCCTTGTCGCACCCCTCACGGGGTGCGTGGATTGAAATAAAGATGCCGATGTCCTCAATGACTTTTGCTGCCCGGTCGCACCCCTCACGGGGTGCGTGGATTGAAATGATCCCTTGTCGGCGCATGCTGTCGGCAACGGTCAGTCGCACCCCTCACGGGGTGCGTGGATTGAAAT
>JAUMVT010000046.1:5465-22333 GCA_030529995.1 Clostridia bacterium | reverse complement strand
CATCACTATGGATTTTTCTTTTTAAGTGTCCAACTTCATTTTACAATCAACCTTTTTACTTTGACAAAAGACTTCTTCATCCGAAGGAGTGCCCGAAGGGGTGCAGGGGGCGACCGGAAAGCCCCCTGCGAAACCTTACATGTAAGGATTGTTGCTTCCGGAGGGGGCAAAGGTTCCCCGAGGGCGGAGTCTTCGACTCATAATCGCAAAGTCCTTGGGAACAAAAGAAACGATTTTCCTGCAAGAGAACCAGCGCCTTGCTTTTCCTATTTTACTGATCAACAAAGAGGGTGTTCGCCGATATGGATGACCGACTGATGGAACCTTCCTTTAAGCCCGAGGACAGCGCCATGGAGCAGTCCCTGCGCCCCCACACCCTGCGGGAGTACGTGGGGCAGCAGCCCATCAAGGACAGCCTGAGCATTTACATTCAGGCTGCCCTGAGCCGCCATGACGCCCTGGATCACATGCTCCTCTACGGGCCTCCCGGCCTGGGCAAAACCACCCTGGCCTGCATTGTGGCGGCGGAAATGGGGCAGAACGTGCGCATTACCTCCGGCCCTGCCATTGAGCGGCCGGGGGATCTGGCCAGCATTCTCACCAACCTGAATGCCGGGGATATCCTCTTCATTGATGAGATTCACCGGCTTTCCCGCTCGGTGGAAGAGGTGCTGTATCCCGCCATGGAGGACTACGCCATCGATATCATGATCGGCAAGGGACCCACCGCCCGTTCCATCCGGCTGGATCTGCCCAAGTTCACCCTGGTGGGTGCCACCACCCGGGCAGGGCAGCTGTCCGCCCCCTTGCGGGATCGGTTCGGCATGCTGTTCCGGCTGGAGATGTACAAGCCGGAGGAGCTGGCCTCCATTGTCAGCCGGAGTGCCGGCATTCTGGGGGTGAAGGCGGAGCCGGAGGGAATTCTGGAGATTGCCCGCCGCAGCCGGGGCACCCCCCGTATTGCCAACCGGATGCTGAAGCGTGTCCGGGACTATGCTCAGGTGCGTGCCGGGGGCGTGATTACGAAGGATGTGGCAGGGGAAGCCCTGACCCTGCTGAACGTGGACGAGCTGGGGCTGGATCAGGTGGACAGGAACATGCTCTCCTGCATGATGGATAAGTTCGGCGGCGGCCCCGTGGGGCTGGATACCCTTGCCGCCACCACCGGAGAGGATGCGGTAACCATCGAGGATGTGTATGAGCCCTACCTGATGCAGCTGGGGTATATTATGCGCACGCCCCGGGGGCGGATCTGCACCCCCGCCGCATGGGAGCATATGAAGAGAACCCCGCCTCAGGCAGGGAATGCGGATCAAATGAAAATGGAATTGTAAATATGCAGGGGGCTTTCCGGTCGCCCCCTGCACCCCTTCGGGCGCATCCTCTATCAAGGTTGTGGGTATTGAAAGCAAAAAATTATACTTTCATAAGAAACCTTCTTCATCCGAAGGGGCGGCGAAGGAGTCCAGAGGGCGACCGCAAAGCCCTCTGGAATAAGCACAACAATTTTTCTGCAAAGGCACCAAAGCCTTGCATTCCTGTAAATCAACCATTGAAAGGACAACATCATGAAAACCACGGATTTTGATTATTTCCTCCCCGAGGAGCTGATTGCCCAGACCCCCATGGAGCCCCGGGATCACAGCCGGCTCATGGTGGTGCACCGTGCCACGGGCACCCTGGAGCATAAGCACTTCTACGACATCATCGATTACCTGAACCCCGGTGACGCTCTGGTCATTAACGAAACCAAGGTGATCCCCGCCCGGCTTCTGGGTGTGAAGGAAGACACCGGGGTGCCGGTGGAGGTGCTTCTCCTCCGCCGGGAAAATGCCACGGACTGGGAGGCTCTTGTCCGCCCCGGCCGTCGGCTGAAGCCGGGGGCTGTCTGCTCCTTCGGGGATGGGGCGCTGAAGTGCGAAATCCTGGGCAACGTGGAGGATACCGGCGGCCGCATGGTGCGCTTCCGCTACGAGGGCGTCTTTGAGGAGCTGCTGGATACTCTGGGGCAGATGCCCCTGCCCCCCTACATCCACGAGCAGCTGCAGGATCGGAACCGGTATCAAACCGTGTACGCCAAGGCGGAAGGCTCTGCCGCCGCCCCCACCGCCGGGCTTCACTTTACCCCGGAGCTGCTGGAGAAGATCC
Organism: Clostridia bacterium; assembly: GCA_030529995.1. Lineage (GTDB taxonomy): Bacteria > Bacillota > Clostridia > Christensenellales > Aristaeellaceae > CAKUFA01. The sequence continues at coordinate 20,185 of JAUMVT010000046.1, read as the reverse complement.
GCCAAAAAGGCGTCACCGTTGTGCCTGTGCTGCTCCATGTGGGTCTGGGCACCTTCCGCCCGGTGAAGGAGGAGGATGTGGATGCCCACAAGATGCACTCCGAGTTCTATCAGGTAACCAAGGAAGCGGCGGACACTCTGAACGGCATTCGTGCCGCCGGGGGACGGCTGATCTGTGTGGGCACCACCTCCGTCCGCACCATCGAAACCGTGGCGGATGACGATGGGATCATCCATCCCGGCAGCGGGGACACGGCCATCTTCATCAAGCCCGGGGTGAAGATCAAGGCGGTGGATGCCCTGATTACCAACTTCCACCTGCCTCAGAGTACCCTGCTGATGCTGGTGAGCACCTTCATGGGCAGGGAGCAGGCCTTGGCGGCCTACAACACCGCCGTGGAGGAGAAGTACCGGTTCTTCTCTTTCGGGGATGCTATGTTTATTGAATAAGCAAACGCCTGCAAAGCACACCATCGCTTTGCAGGCGTTTTTTGCCGCAGGGGGCTTTGCGGTCGTTCCTCTAAACTCCATCGAGCAACTTACTACTAGTGGTTACAATTTCTTGTTATTCTTGTTACTTCCAGAGGGCTTTCCGGTCGCCCTCTGGACTCCTTCGGCGGTCGCCTTACAAGCATGAATATGGGTATTGCAAGAAAAAATACTTATTCTCTCATAATAAACCTTCTCCAAAAGGATGCACCCGAAGGGGTGCAGGGGGCGATCGGAAAGCCCCCTGCGAACCTATCAGAAAAGCTCATCTTCATCCGAAGGGGCGGCGAAGGAGTCCAGGGGGCGACGGTCAAGCCCCCTGCGAAAACCTCCAATAAAGAATCAGTTGCTTATACGAGGATTGTAAAAGGGTGCAGGGTTAAGCCCTGCCTTATTTCACACCATCGCCGCCACCCACGCCAGTCCTGCGCCCACAGGCAGGTACACCGTCAGGTGCATCAAATGCGCCTTCCTGTTGAACCCGAACAAGTGGGGCCCCACAATCCCCTTCACCGCCGGAGGGGCGGAGGAAAAGAACCGCTTGTCCTGCAGCAAGCCTACCACCCCGTACAGCATGAGGAAGTAGGCCGCCATCAGCATCAGGGTGAGCAACAGGGTGACGCCCATGGGTTTGCCCTCCTTAACCATCAATAAGGGAAGCATACCACGGGAAGGCGGAAAGGACAAGCCCGTCTCCTCTCCATCATTGACTTTGACATCTCCATCATTTTGGGCTAAAATGATGGAGAGAGAGTCCAAAATGAAGGAGATCCCCATGCATACCTTTGATTATACAAAAGCGCCATCGGAGCTGCTGACCCCGGAAATCGTCCAAATGATGGGCAGCCTGCACGAGCATAAGGGCAAGCAGGAACTGTTTGTGGAGGCCAATGCGGACGAGCTGAAAACCCTGCTGGAAGTGGCGATGATCCAAAGCACCGGCGCATCCAACAGAATCGAAGGCATCTACACCAGCGATCAGCGTCTGGCGGAGCTGGTCAGCCGGAAAGCGGAGCCCCGCAACCGTTCCGAGCAGGAGATTGCCGGCTATCGTGAAGTGCTGGCAACGATTCACGAAAACTACGACTACATCACGCCCAGACCCGGCATTATCCTGCAGCTGCACCGGGATCTGTATGCCTATTCCCAGGGGGCAGTGGGAGGGCAATACAAAAACGCGGATAACGTCATTGCGGAGACGGATGCGGAAGGCCATCAAAAAGCCCGGTTTATCCCGGTTTCCGCCTTTCAGACGGCGGAAGCCATGGAGGAAATGTGTTCCGCCTTCCTGGAGGCATGGGATGCGCAGCGCATAGATCGGCTGGTGCTGATTCCCATGTTCATTCTGGACTTTTTGTGCATTCATCCCTTCAATGACGGCAACGGGCGCATGAGCCGCCTGCTGACCCTGCTGCTTTTTTACAAGGCAGGGTACATGGTGGGCAAGTATGTCAGCATGGAAATGCTGATTGAAAAAACGAAAGAAACCTACTACGAAGCCTTGCAGGCAAGCTCCTTCGGCTGGCATGAAAACAGCAGCACCTACGGGCCGTTTGTCAAGTATTATTTGGGCATTATGGAAAAAGCCTATCGGGAATTTGAAAGCCGTGTGGAGCACCTGAAGCACCGCAAGCTGTCCAAGCCGGAAAGGATCCGGCACGTCATTGAGCAGAAGGTGGGCAAAATCACAAAGAAGGAAATCATGGATCTCTGCCCCGACATCAGCAAGGTGACGGTGGAAAGGACACTGACCGATTTGGTGAAGACCGGCGTCATCATGAAGGTGGGTTCCGGCTCGTCCACCGGCTACGTGTACCATCACGAGACCTGAACAAAGCTCCTGTGCACCTGAATTTCCGTCTTTACATCCTCCCCGTTTCATGGTACAGTAAAATCGTTTGGGTATAAGGAAAGACGACGAATCGGATCGGAGGAGATCCCAATGAGTTGGATGGATATCGTCAGTCTGCTGGGCGGACTGAGCCTGTTCCTCTTCGGCATGAAGGTCATGGGCGACGGGCTGGAAAAGGCGGCCGGCAACAAGCTGAAGCGATTGCTGGAAATCGTGACCCACAACCGGGTGCTGGGCATGCTGGCAGGCGTGGTCATTACGGCAGTGATACAATCCTCTTCAGCTACCACGGTGATGGTGGTGGGCTTCGTCAATGCGGAGCTGTTATCTTTGACCCAGGCGGTGAGCGTGATCATGGGTGCCAACATCGGCACCACGGTGACCTCCCTGCTGCTGTCCATTAAGCTGAATTTCGGCATGCTGTTTGCCTTCCTCGGATTGATCCTGGGGGTGATGCCGAAAAAGTGGGATGGAGCAAGGCAGCTGGGAACCGTGCTCATCGGCCTGGGTATTTTGTTTGAAGGCATGGACATTATGTCCTCCGCCATGGCGCCCCTGCAGAGCTGGCAGGGCTTCCGGGATGCCATGGTCACCGTGGACAATCCGGTGCTGGGGGTGCTGCTGGGCGCCCTGGTCACGGCAGTGATCCAGTCCTCCTCCGCCAGCGTGGGCATTCTGCAGGCACTGGCCGGTGAGGGGCTGATTTCCCTGAGAGGCGCCATGTTCATCCTCTTCGGGCAAAACATCGGCACCTGCGTCACCGCCATCATCGCCTGCGCCGGCACCAACACCACCGCCAAGCGGGCGGCCACGGTGCACCTGCTGTTTAACGTCATTGGCGCCGTGCTGTTTACCACGCTGGCCTGCTGCCTCCCCTTTGCGGACTGGATTGCCACCCTTGCCCCGGATAATCTGCGGCTGCAGATCGCCCTGACCCACGTGTGCTTCAATGTGGTCACCACCGCCCTGCTGCTGCCCCTGGCCTCCTGGCTGGAGAAGCTGGCCTGCCTCATCGTTCGGGAAAAGGTGGAGCCGAAAACGGAAATGCGCCTGCAGTACTTCGACGAGCGCATCATGGCCACCCCCGCCATCGCTGTGGAGCAGCTCTTCAAGGAAACCCAGCGCATGGGCGAGCTGGCACTGGACACCTTCGAGGGTTCCATGGCCTGCTTCCGCAAGTGGGATGACCATCAGGCGGAAGAGATGAAGAAGCAGGAAGAGGTGCTGGACTTCCTGAACGAGCGGATTACCTCCGCCCTCATGGACGTGCGGGGACAGGAGCTGAACGAGCAGGAAAGCCACCTGGCCGGCAAGCTGTTCCACATCATCAACGACTTTGAACGTGTGGGCGACCACAGCATGAACGTGCTGGACGCCGCCCGGCTGAAGGAGCAGGAAGGGGTCAAGTTCACCAGCAAGGTCATGGACGAATTGGAGAACCTGGCTCAGCGCACCACCGGCCAGCTGAAGGACGCCCTGGAGATTTTCTCCAGGCAGATTCAGAACCCTGCCCGTCTGGCGGTCATTGAGGAAAACGAGGACGCCATTGACAAGCTGACCGATGAGCTGCGGGATCACCACGTGGAGCGGCTGAAGAACAAGAAGTGCTCCGCCAAGAACGGCATGATCTATCTGGAAATGCTCACCAACCTGGAGCGTGTGGCCGACCATGCGGAGAACATCGCCACCGGCGGCAACCAGCCCCAGCATCCCAATGAAAATGAAGAAGAGGACGAGTAATATGTTAAAGCAGATTGCATCCTTTGCCATCAATCACGATGTGCTGACCCCCGGCCTGTATATCTCCCGCATTGACGGGGACTGCGTTACCTACGACCTGCGGCTGAAGAAGCCCAACAACGGGGACTACCTGTCCAACGGTGCCATCCATACCATTGAGCACCTGGCAGCCACCTACGTCCGCTCTTCCGACAAGTCGGACAGCGTGGTGTACTTCGGCCCCATGGGCTGCCGCACGGGCTGCTATCTGGTGGTGCGCAATACCCTCACCGAGGAGCAGGTTATCCGTCTGGTGCAGGACGCCTTCCGCTTCACGGCGGACTTCGAAGGGGAAATCCCCGGGGCGAAAAAGCGGGAATGCGGCAATTATCTGGAGCATGACCTGCCGGATGCCAAGCGGGAAGCCGCCGCCTACTGCCGTGTGCTGGAGGGGTGGACAAAGGAGCAGCTGGTCTATCCCGAATGATTTCGAGAAAGCGGCAAAGCCGCTTTCGCAATGTGTATGGAGGGTCGAAGACCTTGAAGCTGATTTTCCTTGGGGATCTCCACGGCAACCTGCCTGCCACCCTGGCCATGGAGGCGCAAATCAACAGGATCCGCCCGGACAGGATCATCTTTCTGGGGGATGCGGTGGGCAAGGGTCCCAGCAATGCGGAGACCTGCGACTGGGTGCGCCGGCACTGTCAGGTGTGCATCGGGGGCAACTGGGATTACGGCATCGGGGGCAAGGAATTCCCTGACGACGCTTATTTCTGGCGGCAGTTGGGGGATGAGCGGATGCAGTGGCTGGCAAGCCTGCCCATGGAGGGTGAAGTAACCCTCAGCGGCATTCGCTTCCGGCTGTTCCACGGCCGCCCGGTGGAACCCCTCATGATGGTGCAGGAGAAAAGCGAGGTGCTGGAGAGCACCTTCCACACCCAGGCAGGCACCTTCGGCGGGGTCATCTTCGCCGACAGCCACCGGCCTTTCCTCCGCACCCTGAACACGGGATACATGCTGAACACCGGCAGCGTGGGCAACAGCATGGGGGTGCCCAAGGCCCATGCCCTTTTGCTGGAAGGGGAAGAAGGGGACGCTCCCGCTCCCCTGATGATGACCATCCTGTCCGTGCCCTACGATAACGCCGCCGCCGTGGCCATGGCGGATGAAGACCTTCCCCACCGGGACGCGTACATCAAGGAGATTACCACGGGCGTGTATGCCAGGTGATTCGGGAAAGCGGCGAAGCTAATTCAGTAAACAGAACAGAGGGCTGCGACACATCTGCATCGCAGCCCCGTTTGATTATCGAATCGTGATGACATTCCGGGTGCAGGCGGGAACGTATCCGCTTTCCGCATCCCATTCATCGTAAAAGCTTTCAAGAGGCGCAAATTTCTCGATGAGATGATAGCTCTGCCGGATGGTGATCATTTCGGAAAACCATGTATCCAGTTCAAATGAAATCTCACTGCCGCTCTTCAGGTGAAAGATCAGCCCTTTCGTTGAAAAAAACTTCCGTTGTTCTCCCTCGTGGGTAACGCTTTCCAGGTCGTTTACCATGTCGATGCTGCAAACGATGTCCTTCACGGGATGAAGAATGAATTGACCACCGTCCATGCAGCTGACTGCTTCTTCAGCGGTGCAGGGGGCAAAATCAAGCACTGCCGCATCCTCCGTGGAGAAAAACCGCTGCACGGAGCGCCGGTCGGCTGTCAGCTTGTACGTCTCTTCTCCAATGGTAAAACCCACCACACCAAAGACGGAAGGCGAAAACTGAAACGGGTCGCAGGCATAGGCATCAAAGCTTTTCCCGATCAGAGAGCGTAGTGTGCTGACTGCCTTTTCGTTCAATGAAATGTTGGTCATTTCGATTCGCCTCCATCTTTCATTTACCAGATACCGAAACAGGGGGCTGCGACACATCCGCATCGCAGCCCCTCATTTTATCGGTCAAGCCCCGTATAGTTTTCCTTCACCGTCTTGTAGGCCAGCTTGGGACGGCGGTACATGTCCACCACGCCCTTGTTGTTCACGCCCTTGGGACGGTGCATGGCCCACTGCTCGGACACCCGCACATCTGCGAACTGCCAGATGTACGTGCCGGACACCCGAGCCTTGTGGCACAGAGCCTTCAGCTGCTTGTCCAGAATCTCCGCCTGCCGCTCCTCGCTCCACTTGGAGTCGTACATGGGATCATGATACCCGGCAATGGCGCCTGCCCCGAACTCGGAGAAGATGATGGGCTTCCCGGCGGCTCCGTTTTCGTCCATCCACTGCATCAGCCGGTCGCTGTACTCGGATGGATCCTCCGTGGTGTACCACAGGGGATAAATGTTGAAGGATGCAATGTCCACCAGCCCCAGGCACACATCCTTGAAGAACCGGCAGGATGCGAAGGTAACGGGTCGGGTCTTGTCCAGGCTGTGGAGCAGGTCAATGACATGGCTGTACATGCTGTGGCCGAACTCCGTCTCGCTTTCGCACTCGTTCAGCAGACCCCAGGTGTAGATGCAGGGATGATTGTAGTGCTGCACCACCATCTCTGTTGCACTGCCGTCAATCTGCTCCTTAAACAGGGGCTTGCGCATGATTTCCCCGGGAATGGCACGGGAATGGCACTCCTCCCACACCATGATGCCCAGCGCATCGCACAGGTCCAGGAACCGGGGATCGTTGGGATAGTGGCAGGTGCGGACGCTGTTGGCACCCATGTCCATCATCAGGTGGAGATCCTCCATCATGGCGTTCATGGCCACGGCGCAGCCCTGACTGCCGAAGTCCTCGTGCCGGTTAAAGCCCTTCAGGAATACCTGCCTGCCGTTGAGGAGGATCTTCTCCCCCTCCAGCGTCACGGTGCGGAAGCCCACCCGGTCGATGAGATCGTCCGCCGGCTTGCCGTCCGCTTCCAGCACAGCACGCAGGTCATACAGATGACCGTCCATCAGCCCCCAGGGGGTCACGTCCGTGCAGTGGAGCTTCACATTCGCCTGATGCTCCTCCCCTGCCTTCAGGGCAGGAACGTCCGCTTCCGCCTTGCCGTCCGCCAGGGTGACGACCAGCTTGCCTGCCGGGCTGTCCGCCACAGCCTTCACCGCTACCGACACATCCCCCGTCCAGGTGCCGTCTGCATTCCGGCTGGGGGTGAAGTGCATCAGGTCGATGTAGGCGTTCGGGATTTCCTCCAGCGCCACGGGGCGGGTAATGCCCCCGTAGGTGTAGTAGTCATTGGGCAGGTGCAGGGTGGAGGCCTCGGAGAAGCTGTCGTCCACGTACACCGTCAGAGTGTGAGTGCCGGCCTTCACGCCGGAAACGGCGCACCGGAAGCCGGTGAAGGCGTCGTAGTGGTGGCCGATCTTCTCCCCGTCTAGCAGCACGTCCGCTGTGTGGCTCACCCCGGAGAAGCGGAGCAGCAGGTTCTCTTCACTGTCCGTCACAAAGGTGCGGTCATACCGGGTCTTGCCCCGGTACAGGGTCAGCTGGGGAATGGACTGCCAGATGCCCGGCACCATGGCAGGGAACGTTCTGCCGGAGCCGTCCTCCACCGTCAGCGTCCACAAACCGTCCAGGGAATGCACCGGGCGCACCTGGTGCTCATCGAATAGGCGAAGCATGGGAAAAATCTCCTTTCGTTTATCCTTTTAATGCACCTACCATCACGCCTTTTGCGAAAAAGCGCTGTAGGAACGGATACAGAATCAGAATGGGCGCGCAGGAAATCACAATCAGTGCGTACTTGATGGAATCCGCATACTTGGCCAGCTCGCCTGCATCCGTGGTGGATGCGGCCAGCTCGGAATTCTGGTTTAGCAGCAGGATCTGTCGCAGCACCAGCTGAAGCGGATACTTGGTGGTATCGTGGATATACAGCGAAGCGCGGAACCAGGAATTCCAGTGCCCTACCGCATAGTATAGCACCATCACGGCCAGTGTGGCACCACTAAGCGGCAAAAATACCCGAATCAGAATTTTGAAATGGGATGCGCCGTCCAGCTTTGCGGCCTCTACCAAAGAATCCGGAATGGAGGCAAACGCCGACCGCATGATGAGCAGATTGTAAGTGTTGATGGACACGGGAATGATCAGCGCCCACAGGGAATTGATCAGCCCCAGACTCTGAATGTTCAGGTATTCCGGAACAAGACCGCCGGAGAAATACATGGTGAACAGAATCAGCAGGGCAATCGGCCGTGAAAGGATGGATCCCTTCAGGGAAAGGAAGTAAGCGCCCAGGCACGTCAGCACCATGTTCACACACAGCCCGACGGCCAGGATGATGAACGTATTGGCAAAGCCGGAGAGCACCAGCGTGTTGCGGAACACCAGCTGATAGCTGTAGGTGTTGATTTGCCCTACGGGAAGCAGCAGCAGGCCGAAATTGCGGCCCAGTACATCGGCCTCGGAAATGGAGGCGATGACCACATAGTACATGGGATACAGCGTGATGATGCAGATCAGCACAAGCAAAATGGTGTTGATGACCGTAAAGATGGAATAGCCGATGCCTTCCTGCCTGAGCTGGCTGCCGGAAGCATGTTCTGCCTTGGCTGTATGAAGCATTCTTTTCTCCCTCCCTTACCAGATGCCGTATCCGCTTGTTTTGTTGCTGATGAAATTCGCAAGCACAACCAGCGCAAAGTTAATGACGGAGTTAAACAGACCAACGGCGGTAGAGAACGAATACTCGGCGTTAATCAGGCCGCGGCGATAGACGTAACTGGAGATAACGTCCGCTGTCTCCATGGTATAGTCGTTGTAAAGCAGGATGATCTTTTCATGTCCGACACTCATCAGGGAGCCGACCCGGAGGATCAGCAGCAGCATGATGGTTCGGGCAATGCCGGGAAGGGTTACATGCAGCGTTTGCTGCCAGCGGTTGGCACCATCGATGCGGGCGGCTTCGTACAGCTCAGGGTCAATGGCACCCAGAGCCGCCAGATAGATGATGCAGTTCCAGCCTGTTTCCTGCCAGATGTCGGACAGAATGTAAATCGGCACAAAGGCAGAGGGAATGTTCAGCAGGTTTTGATTGACGTTGCCGTTCAGCAGGTTGATCAACTGCACAATGAACCCGTCCTTGTCCACAAACAGGGTAATCATTGAGCAAACAACCACCAGCGAAATGAAGTGGGGCATGTAAGAAACGGTTTGAATGGTCCGCTTGAACCATTTGCTACGAACCTCGTTGATCATGAGTGCGAAAATAATGGCGCAGGGGAATGTGAAAAGAAGACCGCCCAAGGAAATGGTCAGGGTGTTCCGAATAAGCCGCTCAAAATAGAAAGAACTGAAAAATGATTCAAAGTACTTCAGTCCAACCCACTTGCTGCCCCATATGCCCAGACGGGGCTTGAAATCCTTAAAGGCAATCACCGCGCCCAGGAGGGGCTTGTAGTGGAACAGAATATAGTAGATGATGACCGGGAGCGCTAAAAGATATGCGCCACCAAAGTCCCGGAGATCCTTACCGACCTTCTTTCCTAGGGGTACTCGTCGTCCTTGCATGGCTGCTGCTCCTTCCGTGAATTGAGGGGCGGCGTGCAGGGCAGCTTCCCACCCTGCACGCCGGAGAAAAGTCTGTTACTCCGTGATCGTTGCGGCGTTATGGGCATCCAGCGTAATCTGCTTGATCTCATAGACGCGATCCATGCCCATGGACTTCAGCGTGGCAAGATAGGTGTCGAAGTCATTCTCGATGGACATTTCGCCGGAGATAAACTTGGCGCGGCATTCATCGATGTACAGGTTGATGTCAGTCCACAGATCCGTGTATTCGTCCAGATATTCATCCAGCACAGAGGTGTGGATTACCACATACTTATCGTGATCCGTGTCGGACCAGCGTTCATAGGCAACGATCTGGCTCTTTTCGGGGTGGCGCAGTGCCAGCTGGTCATTGGCATGGATGCCGGGCCAGTTGATCAGCGCATAGGAGCGAGCCATGCCGTCCAAGGAGTGACCGTCAGGGTTGTTGGTAATCAGCTCGGTGTACACGGGCTTTCCGTCTTCGCCGATGGTATAGGATTCGTCCAGAATACCGTAGTTGCGGAGCATGTTGCCTTCTTCGGTAAAGAGATAATTGTAGAATTCCATGCACAGTTCAACGTTCTTGCAGTCTGCGCTGATGTAGGTGATGTCATCACTGGTGGTCATGGGATCGGCAAAGGAGTACATGGCATGCTCCTGATCCGCACTGTGGATCACATAGCCGCCGGACAGCGATGCACCTTCCGTCAGGGAAGCGACGTAAGTGCTCAGCCGAGAGTTGTTGGCATACATCACACCGGCCTGACCGTTGCACAGCATGGCGCGGGACGTGGCTTCTTCCATGGACAGGTAGTCAACGGAAATCAGGCCTTCGTTGTACAGCTTGTTCATGAACGTGAGGAGATCCTTGTATTCCGGTTCATAGGCGCCGTAGTGCCATACGCCGTCAATCTGGTATTCGGCTGCGTTGGGCAGGCCAAAGGCAGAGGTCAGCTCGCCGGTTGCCAGACATTCACGCAGATAGTTCTTGTTCTGGAAAACGAAAGGAGTCTCGACGCCGTATTCCTTCATGGCAACCAGCGTATCATAGAATTCATCGATGGTCTGGGGCACATCCCGGCCGATTGCATCGAGAATGTCCTGACGCCAGATCAGCCCCCGCCAGAACCGGTAGGGAGAATTTTCTTCGAAAATGTGTCCGGCCAAGTAGTACATTTTGCCGTCCAGCTGGGTGATTTCATTCATGTAAATGGGCTTGTTGATGTATGCCCAATAGTCAGGGGCATACTGCTCCAGCATGGAAGGCTCGATTTCGATGGTCAGCCCATCGGAAATAACGCCGGAGATGCCGCCGTTGTAGTAATTGGCTGCGTGCAGCATGAACATATCAGGCAGCGTGGTGGCGCCGTTCAGTGCCAGCACCAGAGATGTTCCGTCAGCAAATTCCTTCAGCTCCACCTGAACGCCGGTTCGCTCGCACCAGGCCTTGAAACCGGGGGTATCCATGGAGGTGGTGTAGCCGCCGTCAGCGATGGAGCCGTCAAGAATCCTCCAAATGGTGATGGTGGTGGTGTTTTCGAGGGGGTAGCTGACATCCGCCAGCGCGGAGCAGGCACTGAGTACCAAACACAACGCCAAGAGGATAGAGAAAACCTTCTTCTTCATGAGAAAACCTCCTTATGCTGTTTCACCGTATCCGCAACGGTATCATTACCATCATCATAAAGAACTTTTTCACCAATGAAAATAAAAGAAAACACAAGGGATGATGATTTTTTATCTTTTTGAGGAAAAGAACGACACGTAAAATTGTATGATACCGACAATATATATATATATATATATTGCGGCAGATATGACAATTATAAAGAAAGATAATTGAAAGAAATCACGAGATGTGTTATGATTTTTCACACAGTGCAAAGGTGGGGATCAGCATGTTTGTGGTGCATCGGTGCGGTGTAGACAGCTATCACGGAAAGGACTTTTACATTGCCAAGCAGCAAGGATTTGAAAGCTGGAGCTTTTTGTATACTGTTACGCCCCAGCGGCTGTACTGGGACGGGAAAATGTCGGATGTACCGGCAGGCACCTGCATCTTGTATCCGGTGGATTATCCCCGTTTCCTGAATTGCGCCGGCGGAGCAGACTTTTTTGTAAACTCATGGGTGCACTTCTCAGTGACGAATTACAGCGTGATGATGGACATGCTGGAGAAAAACAAAATACCCATTGCAAAGCCTTTCAGGCAGCTGGAGTCCTCCCCTTTTTATACCACGCTGCAGATGATTGTTGACGAGCAGTGTTTCGTCCGCTCCAATTACGTTGAAATGGTGTCTGCGCTCATGCAGGCCATGTTTATTCAGCTCGGGCGGAACATTGTTTCCTACGATCAACCCCAGGACAGTAATGAACTTCGCCAGAAAAAAGTATTTGAGGAATTGAGAAAGAACATCTACAATGCGCCGGAAAAGAAATGGACCAACGAGGCCATGGCGGCTTCCGTGCACTTCGGCGTTAATCAGTTCATCTTCTATTACAAGCGTTTCTTCGACGTAACCCCAAAGCAGGACTTGATTGATGCGAGAATTGTAAAAGCAAAGACACTGCTGGCCTACTCCGCAGCAATCAAGGATGTGGCAATCAACTGTGGCTTCGAAAATGAATACTATTTTACGCGGGTGTTCAAGCAAAAAACGGGACTGACGCCAACGGAATACAGCAAAGCTCCCTTGTCTCATCCGTAAGCGTGAAAACCTCTGCACGCAAAAAAATACCGGCAGGCTGCATTTCCCGCCGGCAAAGGTGAATATTCACTTTTTTCACCCGCTCGGAGTGAATTTTCAGTGAATATTCACTTTTTTCACTTGCAAAGGGTGAATGGAGTGAATGAAATCCGCTGTATCATTCATTAAACAGCGCCGTGCTCAGGTACCGATCCCCGGTGTCCGGCATCAGGGCCACAATGATCTTGTCCTTATTTTCCGGCCGCTGAGAGAGCACCGTGGCGGCGTGGAGGGCTGCGCCGGAGGAAATGCCCACCAGCACCCCTTCCCGGCGGGCAATCTCCCGGCCGGCGGCAAAGGCGTCCTCGTTTTCCACGGGGATGATCTCGTCGTACACCTTGGTGTCCAGAGTGTCCGGCACAAAGCCGGCGCCGATGCCCTGAATCTTGTGGGCCCCGGCAATCCCCTTGGACAGTACGGGGGAGGTGGCAGGCTCCACCGCAATCACCTTCACGCCCGGGTTCTGCTCCTTCAGGTACCTGCCTACCCCGGTCAGGGTGCCGCCGGTGCCTACTCCGGCCACGAAGAAGTCCACCTTCCCCTCTGTATCCCGCCAGATTTCCGGCCCCGTGGTGCGGTAGTGGACGGCAGGGTTGGCCGGGTTCACAAACTGCCCGGGGATGAAGCTGTTGGGGATCTCCTTGGCCAGCTCCTCCGCCTTGGCAATGGCGCCCTTCATGCCCTTGGCGCCCTCGGTGAGCACCAGCTCCGCCCCGTAGGCCTTCAGCAGGGTGCGGCGCTCCACGCTCATGGTTTCCGGCATGGTGAGGATGATCCGATACCCCCGTGCCGCCGCCACGGAGGCCAGGCCGATGCCCGTGTTGCCGCTGGTAGGCTCGATGATGACAGAGCCCTTCTTCAGCTTGCCCTTTTCCTCCGCGTCATCCAGCATGGCCTTGGCGATGCGATCCTTCACGCTGCCGGCAGGGTTGAAGTATTCCAGCTTGGCCAGGATGGTGGCGTGGAGGCCGTGAGCCTGCTCATAGTTGCCCAGCTCCAGCAGAGGGGTGTTGCCGATGAGTTCCGTTGCCTGATGATAAATCTTCATGGTGCGTCGTTCCTTTCTGTGTTTGTCGTTTGGGGAAAATGGTGCTTCAAGGTTTTTTTGATAACGCAAAAAAAGGCAGGATGAGTGGATCCTTCTCATCCTGCCCGGAGATACCTATTTCGCAGCTGCGTTGTCAGGCATGGAAAGCCATGCACAGCTGTCCTCCGCAACAGGACGACTGCTGACAACAACACATCATGCCGTACATGCTCTCCAACCTCCTTGCCTTGAATTGGTTGGGATTATAGACCCATGGGCGGCAGATGTCAAGGGGGAAATTTGTTTTTTTGCGGTTTTGCAATGCCCATAACCATTATTGGGTGGCGACCGAAGGGGTCAAGGGGGCGATCGGAAAGCCCCCTTGAACAAACACGAAGGGAAATGTGCAAGGATTCGGGTTCCTTGCAAAGCTATCGTTTTGCCTATTCCAGAGGGCGATGGTCAAGTCCTCCGGAATTGATTGGAGCAGGATTTTCCCCTCCGCAAATCGAAATAAAACCCCATCTTACCGAACCGAAAGGAGCAACCTCCGTGGCCATCACCGCCTATTGCAAAAAATGTCAGGAAGACGTTCCTCTGGGGGAACGCTGCCCCCACTGCGGCAGCAAGCTGGCCAAATCCTCCGCCCGGGTGGCCTGGTGCGTGACCCACACCCCCGTGGAAGACTGGCTGTGCTGGAACAGCGTGGCACGCATCTTCCTGCCTGCCTGGCTGGTGGTGCTGCTGGCCATCCTCCTGCCGGAGATCCTCACCGGCGGCGCTGCCGCTCTGGAGCAGGTGCTCACCGGCAGCGTTATGCTGAGCATGGTGCTGCTGCTCCTTCTCTGCGCCCTGGGCACCCTGCTGGTGCTCCACCTTCAGGGGGATGATCTCATCGACTGCGTGGTGGACAGCAAGGGCGTTCACGTCCGCCGCTTCCTCCCCAATCCTACGCCCCTGAAGCTGCTGCTGCGCCTCCGCTCCCCCCGGCTGATCCGGGAGATGGAGGAGGGCGAGGATGCGGTGCTCATCTCCACCCGGGATCTGCCCTGGAAGACCATGGCACGGGTGCAGCTGTGGCCGGAAAAGCGGCTGGTGCTGATCTATGCCCCTCACTGGTGGATGAACCTGGCCCTGTACTGCACCCCCTTCACCTGGGAGGATACCCTGACCTACATGCGGGATAAGGTGGGGCGGAAGAAGGATCTGCTCCTGCCCCGGGAGCTGGTGGCGCCTCCCAAGCCCAAAGCTCCCCGGAAGCCCAAAACGCCCCCGGCGGAGGACGTGCCGCCCGTCAGCATCCCGGCGGAACCCATGCCGGAGGAGATGCCTGAGGAAGCAATCCGGCAGGAAGAACTCCT
>JAUMVT010000046.1:0-5455 GCA_030529995.1 Clostridia bacterium | reverse complement strand
GAGGAAATGCCTGCGGAAGAGACTGCGCCGGAGGAAATTCCCCCGGATGCCCCGGCGGAGGAAGACCGCGACGCACCGGCAGAGGTGTCGGATGGGCAGACAGATTTCTTTGATTTGATGGAGGGGAAAGAAGAATAAAACCACCGCCGCCCCGGCGTCATTGTCGGGGCGGCGGCTTTCGTTGGTCAGTTCATGAACGGTCATTGCATTGCAGGTCGGTCAGTTGCTGGTCGGGTATACCTTGTGATACTCCATGTGCTTATAGGCGCCCATGGCTTCACGGCTCATCAGATAGCGGTCATGATCATGCAACAGCACCACCAGACCGACAGCCGCTGCGACAAGCATCAAGATCCCCATCATCGCACCTCCATGATTCAGTTTCCTGCAGCACATCTTGCACTGTGCTGTCCTTTCGTCTTTATTATACCGCAACTTTCCTAAAATGCAATAGATTTTTGCAAGATTTTCTGCAAAAAAAGAAAAGAAGCAATGCCGGCAAAGCTATTTGCAACAAATTTCAATTTTGTTCTTTTCGTTCATGTTCATGTCATGTTTCTGTGATACAATAAGTGTATTCGGACAAGGAAGAGGGAGGAAGCACCCATGGCAGAGGGCAGCATTACCAAGAAGGTACTGGCCTATTCCCTGAAGGAACTGATGAAGAAGCGCCCCTTGAGCAAGATCACCGTGGGGGATATTTGCGAGGCCTGCGAAATGAACCGCAAGAGCTTCTACTACCACTTCAAGGACAAGTACGACCTGGTGAACTGGATCTTCTACACGGATTTCTTCGAGGACAACCGGCAGCGGGGGGACGACATGACCCCCGGGGATGCCTTGGTGCGCCTGTGCAAGTTTTTCCAGAAGAACAAGGACTTTTACCGGGTGGCCCTGCAGCAGACCGGCACCAACTCCTTCTATGAATACCTGGGCACCATGATTCGCCCGGTGGTGTCCGGGCGGCTGAAGCCCTACTTCGGCAGAGATGAGCATTTCAATTTTTATGTGGATTTCTTTGTGAACGTGTATCGGGACGCGCTGGCACGGTGGGTGCTGGACGGCTGCACCATTGACGCCCAGACCTATGTGGAGCTGTTGTACAAGGCTTCCGCCGTGGTGGGGCAGCTGACGCCGCCGAAGAAGAATTGATGGTTCGCAGGGGGCTAAACGGGTTCATGACCCGAGCCCCCTGCGTTTTTTTGTGCCCGGCTTTTCGGGTGAACAGTTTCGTTCTTGTCCCGCTTGTTCCCAAGGGGGCTTTCCTGTTACGAGTCGAAGACTCCGCCCTCTGGACCCCTTCGGGTGCACTCCTTATAAAGGCTGTGGGTATTGTAAGATAAAATATCCTTTCCTTTCATTTGAGCTCAACCTGCTTCCGAAGGGACTGCGAAGGGGTGCAGGGGGCGACCGCAAAGCCCCCTGCGGTGCCACTAACTAAATGGTGCAAGGGTGCGCCTTCCCTGCATGAAATAAGGTTCTGTTTATTTCCAAGGGCTTTGCGGTTACGAGTGGTCGACTCCGCCCTTGGGGAACCTTCGCCGCCCCTTCGGATGTAGGCGAGCTTTCATGGCAGGTTTTGCAAAAGGTTTGGTGCAGCGAAGCCCCCTCCCCCCATGAAAGCATTTACCCTTGCCATCAAATCATAAACCCCATGCCCCCGCCCCTATCCCTGTGAAAAAAAGTGTGCTATACTAAAAGACGGGACATCCGAAAGAAAGGATCGATGAACATGAATAAGAATCCCATTGTACTGGACGTTAATCATATGATGGCGGATACCCTGGGCTTCCAATACGGCATCAGCCGGGGTCAGGTGGAAGAGTATGCTCCCTTTGCCGCTGCGGCCAATCAGGCTGTGCAGCATGCCCGGGGCACGGGCAAGATGGGCTGGACGGAGCTGCCCTACAATCAGGACGAAATCGTGGCCAAGATTGAGAAGGTGGCTGCCCGGGTGCGGGAAAACTTCGACACCTTCGTGGTGCTGGGCATCGGCGGCAGCGCCCTGGGCCCCATTGCCGTGCAGCAGGCTCTGAATCACCTGCACTATAACGATCTGCCTGCGGAGAAGCGGGGCGGCCCCCGTCTGTTCGTGGAGGATAACATTGATCCCGAGCGGATGCGTGCCCTGCTGGACGTGATTGACGTGAAGCACACCTGCTTCAATGTGATCACCAAGTCCGGCGCTACGGCGGAGACCATGAGCCAGTACCTGACCATTTCCGAGCTGCTGAAGGAGGAAGTGGGCGAAAAGTGGGCTGACCATATCATCGCCACCACCGACTGTGAAAAGGGCAACCTGATCAAGCTGGCCAAGGAAAACGGCTTCGAGCTGTTTTTCATTCCGGACTCCGTGGGCGGACGGTTCTCCGAGCTGTGCCCCGTGGGTCTGGTGCCGGCGGCCGTGTGCGGCATTGACATCCGTGCCATGCTGGAAGGCGCCGCCGCCATGGACGAGCGCTGCAAGGGGGATGACGTGTGGCACAATCCCGCCCTGCTGGAGGCCGTGCTCCAGTACATCTGCATGGAAGACATGGGCGTGAACATGAACGTGACCATGCCCTATGCGGACAGCCTGAAGTACATGGCGGACTGGTTCTGCCAGCTGTGGGCGGAGAGCCTGGGCAAGAACGTGACCCGGAAGGGCATGGCCAAGAACTGCGGCCAGACCCCTGTGAAGGCTCTGGGCGTTACCGACCAGCACAGCCAGCTGCAGCTGTACACCGAAGGCCCCTATGACAAGACCATCACCCTGCTGAAGGTGGAGAACTTCCGGGCAGAGAGCCCCATTCCCCACGGCTGCGAAGCCTTCCCGGATGTGGCCTTCCTGGGGGGCAAGAGCCTGAACCAGCTGATTGAGGCAGAGCGTCAGGGCACCGAGTACGCCCTGATGAAGAAGGGCCGCATGAGCCAGACCATCATCCTGCCCGAGGTGAACGCACACACCATCGGCCAGCTGATCTACTTCTATGAGATGGCCACCGCCTACGCCGGCGAGCTGCTGGACATTGATGCCTTCAACCAGCCCGGCGTGGAGGAGAGCAAGATCGCATCCTATGCGGTGCTGGGCAACACCTCCGAGAAGTACGCCCTGAAGGCCGCCGAAATGGCCAAGCGCCCGGCGGAGAAGAAGGAATACATCCTGTAAAAAGATTCGCCAAAGCGGCTTTTCCGCTTTGGCGATTTTTTTTTGCACTCAGTCGTTGGTCGCTTCGCTCCCGGTCACTCCCTCGTGCAAGGAAGCCATCCTTCGAATTGCTGCGGGGGCTTCGCCCCATTGAACGACCGAAAAAGCCCCGAAGGGGTCGAGCCCGACCACACCACCCTCAGGCAATTTCTATTCCGACATCCGGTGCGTCTGCACCACATTTCGGAACAGCAGCCTCCCCCCCAACAGCAAACCTCCCGGCAAGGCTTTCCGCTTTGCCGGGAGGTTTTCAATATCAAATCCGTATCCGAAGGCTTCCGGGGAAATCCTGTTCCGAAAACGGGTGCATCTGCACCTTTTGTCGGAATAACGCCCGCATCCCCTCACCCGATGGTGATACTCACCGCCCCGTCTGCCGCTACGGTCATTTTCGCCCGCTGCAGATACCGGGTGAAGAAATTCTCCTTCTCCTTGTCCGTCATGGTGATCCAGGAGCCCTGGAGGGCGATGTTCATCATCTCCCGCAGGTTCAGGGGCTGTCCCCCTTCCCCGGCAAGGAAGTGCCGGATCTGTTCCTGAATGCCGTTGATGAGCGTGGTGGTCTTGATGGTGTAGGAGGCGGCGGTGCAGAAGTCGTCAATGAAGCAGAAGGGGATGTTGTGGATGGTCAGGGCGTCCATGATGGCCAGGCCGGTCTTCCGCTTCTCCAGCATCACCAGGAAGCGAACCCCTTCCAGCTGCTGAATCATGGCCCAGTAGTCGCTGTCCGAGGAGACAAGGATCACCCCGTCCACCCCGGAGGTGTACACTTCCCGGCTGGTGCGCACGGCCAGGGTCATGTCGCACTGGGATTTGTTCTGGTTCACCCGTGGCACAAGGATGTGCTCAATCTCGAAGGACGCCTTTTCCGCGGCGGCGGTGTGGAGCATTCTGTCCACCAGGGTGGACCACTGATCCGTGGTGTACTCGCTGTCAAACAGCAGCACCTTGGCAATCTTGCTCAGCTGATAGGCAGGCAGGCTGCTGAGAGCGGCGGCCAGCTTCACCGCGTCCGCGTTTTCGCAGTCCACCACCACCACACATTTCTTGCTGGACTGGAGCAGATTTTCCAGATTCCGCATGGTGTGGTTGCCGGCATTGCGCACAAGGGAAAGGTTCTCGAACCGATCCTCATGCCGCTCGTAAATGATGCGGACGAACTTCTCGTCCGTGTACAGGATGTTGCCCTTGCTCTCCGGGGAGGCGGACACCGCTTCCCAGTTGATCCAGCACTGGAAGGGATACCGGAGCCGGTCGCTGTTGTAGATTTCCCCGGCCTTCTTCAGGTTCTCCTTCTTGGTGCCTCCGGGCATGATGAACAGGGGGCGGATGTATTCCCACTTGATCCACTCCGGAAACAGGGGGGCGGCGGTGTTGATCCGGTTGCTTAATTCGATGTTGATGGCCAGAATGTATTCGTCAATCTCCGGCCGCTGCTTGTAGAGGCGAACCCCGTCTTTCGCCAGGGTTTCCACTGCGTCGGCGGGAATCAGATCCGGCACGGAGCCGATGTTTTTGATGTTCAGCCAGAATTCGTGGGCAATGGCCTTGTAGTTTCTTTCCATGGCGGCACGGATGCGGCATAGGTTGCGGATGATGCGCGCGTCTTTGTTTTGTTCCAGCTCCTCGTAGGTTTTCATGAGGAAGTTGGTGGCGTTTTCGTCCCCGAAGTATTCTTTGGGTATGCCGATGAGATAGGCCACAATGGACACGATGGTATAGGTGGCGTTTCGATATTCGCTGTAGGCTGCCCGCTTTTCCTGGGAGGATGGGGATGGATCTTCCTCTTCCGGCTTTGTTTCTTCATCGGAAAATGTGATCAGGCTGGCCAGGGCGGTAATGTCTTTGGTTGTGATGGTCGGACGTTTTGGTGTGGGCGTTGTTTTTGTTTTCTTTGTCATGGGTACAGCTCCTCTCTTCATCAAAATAGGGATGTTCGGTTGTTTCGCAAGCCGTCATCCCTATTATACCGTATTTTCATGAAAGGGGCAAATAAAAGCGCCGGAGGGCAGGGGCGGTCGTTCCCTTGATCCCTTCGGGGTGTCTTTCTACTAGGGTTCCCTGTTTCTTGTTGTTAGTGTTTATTCCAAGGGGGCTTTCCGGTCGCCCCCTTGACCCCTTCGGTGCATCCTTTTGGAGGATATTGGTACTGAAAGAATAAGTATTTTTTCTTGCAATACCCATAACCATTATTGGGAGGCGACCGAAGGGGTGCAGGGGGCGACCGGAAAGCCCCCTGCAAAACCTTACATGAAAAGATAATCTTCA
>JAUMVT010000045.1 GCA_030529995.1 Clostridia bacterium | reverse complement strand
CATCACTATGGATTTTTCTTTTTAAGTGTCCAACTTCATTTTACAATCAACCGAATTTCAAGCATCATGTTCAGGCAACCATTCAGAATTACGGCGAAAAGCTGGCTCCCTATGACTTGAAACGTTTCAACAGCAACATTGTTGACCCTATTAAGCTGATTTTTGACAAGACTGTTTATCAGTACAGTTGGGACGAAATCATCAAGAACGAGATCTTCCGTCAGCGTGATAAGTCGAACAACAACGATATCGGTTATTTCCATCAGCGGATTTTTCAATACATGGCAGACTGCACTGTTCCGCAAGCCGGCTGGGATGTCATTGTAACACGAAACAGCCGTATTGAAGTCCCGGAATGCGGCAGCGTCAGCCGCATCTATGTTGAGATGAAAAACAAGCATAACACGATGAACTCAGCTTCAAGTGCAAAAACCTACATGAAAATGCAGGGGCAACTGCTGACGGACGATGATTGCACGTGTTTTCTGGTTGAGGCAATTGCAAAGAAATCTCAAAACATCACTTGGTCTGTCTCTGTTGACGGAGCAAAGCAAAAGCATCGTCGGATTCGCCGTGTCAGTATGGACGAGTTTTATAGAATTGTCACCGGGGAGGAAGATGCATTCTACAAGATGTGCATGGTTTTGCCCGATGTCATTCAAGAAGTTATTTCGACCTCTGAAAGTATTGTTGTCCCTCATGATACAGTTATGGATGAGCTGCAGCGAATCGCAGATAAAAAGGGTGGTTCCTTCGCCTTGGCTCTTTATATGCTTGGCTTCGAAGGCTATCTCGGATTCTAAACGATATATCCGCAAAGTCCAGCAGGTACTGGGCTAACTTCCCCCTTCCCAACAAAAGAAAGCACCAGCCTTTTGCGATTTAACCCCGCAGAAGGCTGGTGCTTTACTGATCTGTTTTCTTACTTCATAGCCGCCTTGGACATGCCGGTCATGATGTATTTCTGCAGCACAAGGAAGAGGAACACGATGGGGATGATGGCCATGACGGCGCCGGCCATGATTTCATTGTAGTTGGACACTTCCTGCCCGGCGAAGGTGTTCTTCAGCTGCTGCACGCCTACGGCAATGGTGCGGCTGGCTTCCGTCTTCGTCACCATCTTGGGCCAGAAGTAGCTGTTCCAGCCGTCGATGAAGGAAATGATGCTGACGGTGATCAGCGTAGGCTTGCACATGGGGCACAGCACGTGCACGATGGTGCCGATGCGCCCCATGCCGTCAATCTTGCCGGCTTCGATGTAGCTGTTATCCACCGCCATGAAGTTCTGCCGCAGCATGAAGATGAAGTAGGCGCTGACCAGGTTGGGCAGGATCACGCCCATCCAGGTATCAATGGAGTTCAGACGGGAAATCAGCACATAGATGGGCACGAAGGTGACCTGAATGGGCACCATCAGCGCACCCAGCACCAGCATGAACATGACGTTCCGTCCCTTGAATTCCCCCTTGGAGAATCCGTAAGCCGCCAGAATGCCCATGACCAGCTGTCCCAGCATGATGAAGAAGGTGGTCACCAGGGTGTTCAGCAGATAGCGGAAGAAGGGGGCACGGTTCAGCACGTTGGGATAGTTTTCCCACACAAAGTTGGCAGGCCACAGGGTGGGTACGGTCTGCAGCAGTTCCGTGCTGGTCTTGAAGGAGGAAATAATCATCCAGTAAATAGGAAACAGTATCAGCAGGGTAACCAGCACGGCGGCAGTGTACTGCCCGGCCTTCCGGTATACCTTGTGAGACAGGCGCAGGCTGTCATCCGCCCGGACAACGGGGGAAATGAGTGCCATGTACAGGAGGGCAATCACCGCCATGCCCAGAAAAACCAGTGCCGCCACGCCGAAGGATGCATAGCTGCCGGAGAGCATGTTCAGATCCTGCTTGAAGTTGTACTCCACAAAGTCCGGCAGCTTCCGTGCCTCCTCCAGGGTGGTGGGCACTTCTCCGTCCCCTGCGGCAAGGGATGCATGGTAATGCAGGGTGGATTGGTAGCTGACCCCACCGATGCCCCACAGAATGCCCAGCACCAGTGCCAGCACCAGCATGGCGATCACAATGTCAAAGAAGCCGCTTTGCCGCATGGCCAGCAGGGTACCCCGGGGTGCTTTCCCCTGACGGATGGCACGGATGCCGTCCCGCCACATAAGGGGAGCGGCAAGCAGCATCAGGGCACATCCGCCGACGCCCAGGGCGACGGTCAAGGCCTTTGCCGCCCCAAGGGGAAAGGAAATGAAGGCCCCCAGCAGGAGGACAGCCCCCAGCAGCACCATGGTAATCCCGAATTTCTTCATTGTGCTAATCACAGGCCACGCCTCCTTTCTTTACGCATCATAGTTCACGTTCCGGTTGGAAACCTTCATGGTAGCCGCCGTGCACACCAGCAGAATCAGGAAGAAGATAACGGACACGGCTGCTCCTCGGGCTGTGCGGAAGTCGGAGAAGGTCAGGTTGTAGATCCATTCCACCATGACGTTGGTGGCCGTGCCGGGACCGCCGCCTGTCATTACGTCCACGCTCTGGAAGACCTTCATGCTGGCGATAAAGGTGGTCACAAACAGGAACAGGGTGGTGGGTGCCAGCAGAGGCAGGGTGATGAAGCGGAACTGCTGCACTCCGTCTGCCCCGTCAATGGCGGCAGCCTCGTAATAATCCTGAGGGATGCCCTTCATGGCGGAAAGGTAGATCATCATGGCATAGCCCACCACACGCCAGGCCGTCAGAATCAGCACGCCGGCCAAGGCAGTGGAGGCGTCAATGAGCCAGTGAGGGCCGGTGATGCCGAAGCGGGAAAGCACATAGTTCAGGATGCCTTCCACCTGATTGGCACCGCTGGCCGCCGGGCTGTAGAGAATCCACATAAAGACCACGGCGCTGGTGGATACGGCAATGTACTTGGGCATGAACACGATGGAGCGCATCACGTTGAAGCCCTTGGACATGTGATTGAACAGCAGGGCCAGCAGCACGCCGCCTACCAGGGTAATCACCACTTCCCAGAAGGTGTAGGTGGCGGTAATCTGCAGGGACTCCCAGAAATACCGGGAACCGGATTGATTGAACAGCCAGTTGTAATTGCCGAAGCCGATGAAGGTTTGCTTGCCGGTGGTCAGGATGCCCATATCGGTGAAGGAGATGCGCACCAGGTCAATCACCGGATAATACACAAACAGCAGGAAGAAAATCAGCGCCGGTTCCACGCAGAACAGATCCTTCATCCGCTCCATGGGCTGCAAGCGGAGCATGATGCCGTTGAAGAGCAGCACCAAGCCCAGCAGCAGGATGATGATGGCATAGTTCATGATGTAGCTGAGCAGTGCCACGGGAATGGTGCCGCAGCTGGTCAGGTAATAGGTGCCGGCGGCAGGAATTTCATAGGTCAGGGGGGTGAGGGCACCTTCCACATGCCCGGCGGCAGGGGCAGTAGCAGATGCCACGGCCTCGCCGTTTTTGCCGGAGTAGAGCACCAGATTCCGTGCTTCATTCTCCAGAGAGGAAACGGCATACACGGTCAGGGTCACAGGTGCTTCCACCGTCAGCTTCAGGCTGCGGTATTTGCTGGAGCCTGCCCCCCGGATCTTCACGCTCTTGGTGGCCTGGGTGCCGTTGTCCAGAGACACAGGGGTTTCCTCTTCAATCACCAGATTCATATAATCCTTGGTGCCGGTGAATTGGAGACCGTCCCCCTTCAGGGCTTTCTTGCTTTCCCCCACGTCGAAGTCCTCGGCACTGATGGTGCCGCTCTCCGTATCGGAGGTGTAGGTGGCCGCAAAGATGTGCACACCGCTGTCTTCCCCGTTCAGGTCAAAGCAGCCGGAAACGGAAGACCCGGTATCCGAGGCTACGTCCCGGGCAATGTACACCTGCTCCGCAAGGTCGGCAAACACAGGCAGCTGCAAATCCCCTGCCAGATAGCCTAAAACGCCGACGAGCAAAATCAGCGTGCCCAGCAGGATCAGCCCAATGCCCACCCGCTTTTGTCCGGGGGTAATCAACCGTTTTTCTCTGGAAGATAAATCAATCACTTTGGCTTGTGCCATCCGTGCTCACCCTCATTGTGCATGAATTTCAGCATAAGATATACGGGAAAACCGGGGCGGAGGATGTTGTCACTCCACCCCGGCGCATGGCAGATCAGGATTGGCTTATTGGTCGTTCAGATTCTCCTGAATTTCCGTGGCCAAGGTGTCCAAGGTTTCCTGAATGGGTGCGTTGTCGTTGAAGATGGTGGCCAGGGCATCACGCCACAGGTTGGCGCAGGAGTCGTAAGCAGGGTTGGAGTTGCGGGGGTTAATCCACTTGGACATGGCAACGATGTCCTTCATGGCAGGCTTCCGCTCCAGGTAATCGGCATATTCCGGCATCTCCTGCACGGAGGCACGGGTGGGGAAGTAGCCGGTCTTGTCTGCCCAGTACAGGTTGATTTCCGGGCTGGTAATGAACATCAGGAACTGCCATGCGGCATTCTTTTCAGCCTGAGAAGCAGCCGCAGGAATCAGGATGGCGGAACCACCCACTTCGCTCTTGAAGGTTTCGCCGTCGTTGCCGCCGGGCAGCCAAGCCATGCCCACTTCGAAGGGATTCTCGGTGGCAGCCACGTTGGTTACATAGGTATCATACAGGGAAGAGGTGTGGAGCACGCTGAAGGCACCGCCATCCCAGAACAGCTGACGCATGTTGCTGCTGGCACCCTGACCATAGGCGTAGTAAGCGTAGCCCTTGTCGATCCATTCCTTGATCTTGGCGGTGATTTCCACGCTCTTGGCGCTGTTGATGTCGGTGGTGCCGTCTTCGCACACGGTCTCAACGCCATTGTTCTTGTAGAACATTTCGAAGTACCAGTAATCCCAGCCGGGGATCACGGTGCCGTACCGCTTGGTGGTGCCGTCCTCGTTGAAGATGGTGGCCTTCTCCAGGAAAGCGTCCATTTCATCCAAGGTGGTGGGGATGGTAATGCCTTCCGCATCCGCAGCGGTCTTGTTGTAATACATGACCTGGGTGGAAATCAGGTAAGGCAGGGCGATCTGCTCATCATCATAGCTGGTGGAAGCGATCAGGCCTTCGCCGAAGTCTGCAATGTCATAATCATAGGCTTCGATGTAGGGATCCAGCACTTCGCACAGGCCATCCTTGCCGTAGCTGAAGGGATAGGACGTGTTGCAGGTGACCACGGCGGGCACGGTGCCTTCACCGGCGGTAGCCGCAGCGATGAACTGGGTGTTGATTTCCGTGTAGCTGCCGATGTACACGGGGTTCACGGTAATGCCCATGCCGTTTTCGCTGTTGAATTTATCCACCATGTAGTTGATGTACTCGTTGTACTGATCTTCGTGGGCGTGCCACCAGGTGATGGTGATAGGCTCCGTCACATCGTACTCCGTTGCTGCACTGGCGCTGACCAGGGGCAGCAGCATCATGGCCGCCAACAGGATGGACAGGAACTTTTTCATGGTTTGTTTCCTCCTTTTTCCATTTGGTAACGTACTGTATGCAAACGCCGCAGCGCTGCCACCGATCCCGTTCTCCACTCCCAGTGTACACAGGGAATGAAAAATCCATTGACACAGTAATGTAAAATTCATGGAAAATCTCCTGCAGAAGAGCCTGCAGAAGAATGTCCTTTTCTATATTGTATTTTAACAAATTATACATGAAACTTCAAGATGGCAAGGCTCGAAAACGAAAATATTTATTGATAATTGCATAACAATCAAGAAATGAGCCGGTGAATTGTGGAAAGTGGCGAATGAAGATATAATGGAGAATAAAAACCAGGGGCACCGACTTTCGCCGGCGCCCCCTTGTTTGCATATTGCTTACTTGGTGACGGTGATGTAGTTTTCCACTGCGGAAGCATCCGTGTAGGTGCCGACGGTGATGCCGGTCAGTTCTTCGAACTGGTTGGTGTGCATCAGCACGTTCAGGATGTTGATGGTAGCCTTCTGCAGGTCAGCCAGGGACAGGGGATTGTAGTCCGCTTCGCCCAGCATGTTGGTGCCAACGGTAGCAGCGTGCTCCTTGTAAGCAGCGGAGTAGTGGGTGCTGTCGGAGGTGGAAACCTGAGAGAGCATGTAGGTGATGGTCACGGTGCCGTCGCCATTGGAGACGTAGGAAGCCGTGCCGTCAGCGCTCAGGGACTCAATCAGTTCCTTCACGGTGACATACTTGAAGTCGTCGTTGCCGTTTTCATCCTTCACCAGGGTAGCCACTTCGGTGGTGTTGAAGCTGTCTTCGGTAGCCTTCACGGTCCATGCGGTGCCGTTGGCGTCCAGCTGGTAATCGCCCCAGTCGGTGGAAACGCTCTTCCACACCCAGGTGCCCCAGGTAGAGGATGTAGCCACGGTGCGAGGATAGCCGCCATCGGTAGCAACGCCGTCTTCATTATAGGTGATGACGGGTGCCACGTCTTCGATGTAAGCCATGATGTTGGCGTTTACGTCCTTGCCGGGCATGATCAGGTCATTGCCTGCGTGCATAGCCAGGAAGTCGCGCATGCCGCCGGATCCGCCCCAGTCGGTCATCACGATGCCGGTGAAGCCCCACTCGGTACGGAGGATATCCTGCTGAATGTCAGCGTCGTTAGCGGAAGGTACGCCGTTCACGATGCCGTAGGTGCTCATCATGCCCATGGGGCTTGCCAGCTTCACAGCGATTTCGAACTGCTTCAGGTAGATTTCACGGAAGGCGCGCTCAGACACAACGTCGTTCTGGCTGCCGCGGCTGTTCTCCTGATCGTTGCCGGCGAAGTGCTTCAGGGTAACGCCCACGCCCTTGTTGCTCTGCACACCCAGGGTCTCGTAGCCGCCCGTCAGACCTGCGATGACAGGATCCTCGGAGTAGTACTCGAAGTTACGGCCGCACAGGGGGTTGCGGTGAATGTTCATGCCGGGAGCCAGCCACTGGCTGACGCCGTACTGCAGCATTTCCTGACCAACGTTCTGACCCATGGTGTAGGCCAGGTCGGTGTTCCAGGTCTGGGCGATCATGGTGCCCACGGGGTAAGCGGTGCAGTACTGATAGTATTCGTTGCCGTCCAGGCCGGTGTAGCTCTGGGAGATACGCAGGCCGGCAGGGCCGTCAGCATTGGTCATGGAGGGGATCGCCTTGTCAGCGGCGTACAGGCCAACCGTCTGACCGGCGGAACCGTCGATGTACACGCCATTGGTGTAGTCGATTACGTCCTGACCGGCCGCGTCGGTGCTGGGGGACTTGCCGCCGGAGGACTGGCCGTTGGCGTTGGGGGACTTGCTGCCGCCTTCCACGATGTCAGCCATCTGGATGGTGGTCAGACCGGAAACGAACTGCTCGATGGTGATCTTGCCTTCAGCAACGTCCTTCAGGGTAGCGCCGCTGTAGTCAGCCATGGTTTCGGGCTTTTCGGTCACGGCATTGCCGTCAGCGTCGAAGTACACGGTGTTGATGGTGTACTCGGTGTTGGTGGCGTAGTCATAACCCTTGGTGCCGATGAGGGACTCATCGGTGGTAGCAGACACATAACCTGTCACGGAGCCGTCGCCTGTAACGCCCTTTTCCTCATAGGGATTCTTGGTTGCGATGTCAGCAGCCTTCAGGGTCAGCTTCGCAGCGTTTTCGGTGCTGGGAGCCTGCAGGCCGTTGGCCTTGTCATTTTCAGCCTTGAATTCGTCGGTGAGCTTGTTGTAGTTCTCGATGTTGCTCTCGGTGGTGGCGTCGTCATAATCGCCGGAAGAACCGCCGGGATACACGCCGTCGCGATCCAAGGTCACCTTGTTCTGCAGCTGCTCGGTGATGGCTTCAGCATCCAGGGTAATCACAGCGGCGGGCACGGTGTTGCGGGAGCTGTTGCCCACGCGCACGGTGTAGTCGCCTGCTTCCAGGATGTAAGCGGCCTTATCCTCGGAGTAGGAGGACATTTCGGTGGTCTTGTAGCTGATGGTCAGGGTCTGGGATGCGCCGGGAGCCAGTTCATCGGTCTTGCCGTAGGCAGCCAGTTCCTGATAGGGCTTCTCCAGCGTTCCGTCGGGAGCGGAGAAGTACACCTGCACGACTTCCTTGCCGGCCACGTCGCCGGTGTTGGTCACGGTGGCCTTCACGGTCACGTTGGCAGCGTCGGCAGCAACTTCGTCCACCTTAATGTCGAAGGTGGTGTAGCTCAGGCCGTAGCCGAAGGGATACAGCACAGCGTCAGCCTTGTAGGTATCGAAGTAACGATAGCCCACGAAAATATCTTCGGAGTAGAACTCGATTTCGTCCGCCCAAGGATCTTCTGCATTGATGTTGCTGAAGTACTTGGTGGAAGGCCAGTCGTAGATGCTCTTGGCCCAGGTGTCAACCAGCTTGCCGGAGGGGTTGGTTTCGCCGTTCAGCACGCTGACGATGGCGTCGCCGCCCAACTCACCGGGGTTGGAGACCAGCACCAGAGCGTCTGCGCCGGACTCTGCGAACCAGCTGGCGTCGATGTTGATGACGTTGAGCAGCACAACCACCTTGTCGAAGGTTGCGGACAAGGTCTTGATGTTGGCCAGCTCGTTGGCGCTCAGCTCATAGTCGTTCTCGATGTCACGGTCAGCACCTTCACCGGCGTTCCGGCGGATGGTGTAGAAAGCGGTGTCGGTTTCGCCGGCCAGTGCCTTCAGTTCATCATCGGTGAACACTTCGGTCAGTGCGGTATCATCTGCCAGGGTGGACTTGCCCATGCCCAGGCCGGTGGTGTTGTTGGGGTTTGCTTCATCCAGTGCTACCAGATAATCCTTGGTGAGGACGTCATAACCTGCGTTGGTGAAGCCGTCCAGGATGGAAGTGGCGATGGCTTCGCCTTCCACCACGGTGCCGTCAGCATAAACAATACGGTTGTTCACAGCGCCGGAACCGGTGCCGCCCTTGGTGGTCTGGATGGCGCCAATGCCAAACAGAGCAACCTTGCCTTCCTTGGCATAAGGCAGTGCGCCGTTGTTGTTCTCCAGCAAAACAACGCCTTCTTTGGCGATCTGCATAGAGGTTTGTGCGTGGTCGATTTCAGCCTGGGTTACTTCCGTGGTGGTTTGCGGATTGCTCTGTGCGAAGGCTGCCGGCATACTCGTCAATGCGAGCATGGCGGACAGTGCAACAGAAACAATCATCTGTCCCCGTTTCTTCATGGTATACTCCTTTCCTGTCCACAAAACACAGTCATCCATACCGACTGTGCAAGTCTAGATTTATGGTAGCATACATTTGTGCAGTTTGCAATAAGTTGTATCAATACGTTTTGTTTCCTTGCTGAAACCTTAAGTTTCTTGTAACCGATTAAGGGAATCCATCACCCTTCTTTTCAGCTCATTAAAATAGGAACTTTCTCGTGCCTCGCATCTTCCGAACATTCGTGTTTTCCAAACGAATTTTTGAATTTTCAAAAAATAGTTCGGAAAATCCCTTGACATCGCCGCTTTCATCAGGTAGGATAAAGAGCACCCGATGATGTGTGCATCCCCGCATGCTTCTCGGGCAGGATATGGCAAAAGGAGGTCTCCCCCATGCGTCACGGCATTCGAACCGGTTGTTCTCTGGGTCAGGCGTTCTTTTGCATGAAGGACAGGTATATACTTGGGCGCAGCCATTCAGCACACTGAACAGGCGGCGCTTTTTTCGTGAAGGAGGTTGTGATTCAAGGTGAAGAAGGTTGCAGTCATCATGGGCAGCGACAGTGATCTGCCGGTGCTCAAGGGAGCCTTCGAACAGCTGAAGAAGCTGGAGATTCCCTATGAAGCCCATGTGTACTCGGCGCACCGCACCCCGGCAGAGGCAGCGGCTTTTGCCCAAAGTGCCCGGGAGCAGGGCTTCGGCGTGCTGATTGCCGCCGCAGGCAAGGCGGCGCATCTGGCAGGAGCTTTAGCGGCGCAGACCACCCTGCCGGTCATCGGTATTCCCGTGAAATCCTCCACCCTGGACGGGCTGGATGCCCTCCTTTCCACGGTGCAGATGCCCAGCGGCATGCCGGTTGCCACGGTGGCCATTGACGGGGCCGCCAATGCCGCCCTGCTGGCCGCTCAGATTCTGGCGGTGGAAGACGCCTCTCTGGCAGAGAAGCTGACCCAGATGCGCAAGGCTCAGCACGATGCCGTACTGGCCAAGGACGCAGCCCTGGAAACCATGTAAAACACGAACATTGCAAAAAACGAGGAGGAAATGAACATGAAGAAGCTGGAACAGCTCTATGAAGGCAAGGCCAAGAAGGTATTCGCAACCGATGATCCCAATGTGGTACTGGTAGATTACAAGGACGACGCTACCGCCTTTAACGGCCTGAAGAAGGGCACCATCCTGGGCAAGGGCGTCATCAACAACCGGGTGACCAATTTCCTGATGCAGATGCTGGAGAAGAACGGCATTCCCACCCACTACATCGAGGAAATCTCCGACCGGGAAACCCTGGTGAAGAAGGTGCACATTGTGCCCCTGGAGGTCATCGTGCGGAACATTGCGGCCGGTTCCCTGTCCAAGCGGCTGGGTCTGCCGGAGGGCACCAAGCTGAAGAAGACCGTGCTGGAGTACTGCTACAAGGACGATGACCTGGGGGATCCCATGGTGAACGAGTACCACATCATGGCCATGGGCTGGGTGGAAAAGTCCGTGCTGGATCAGATTGCCGCCTATGCCCTGCGCATCAACGAGCTGCTGACCGCCTACCTGAAGGACGTGAACATCGAGCTCATCGACTTCAAGCTGGAGTTCGGCATCACCAATGACGGTCAGCTGGTGCTGGCGGATGAAATCAGCCCCGACACCTGCCGTTTCTGGGACGCTACCACCGGAGAGAAGCTGGACAAGGATCGGTTCCGCCGGGATCTGGGCAATGTGGAAGACGCCTACATCGAAATCCGCAAGCGGCTCATGGGCGAGTAAAACGCTCTTTCCGCACGTTCCTGCTTTCAGGGGAGCGATGGCTAAACCCCCTGAAAGCATTTTTCCCGAATCACAATCAGCAAGGAGTACAACCATGGACGAAATGCCCTTTGACAAGCTCCACGAGGAATGCGGCGTGTTCGGCATCTACCGGGCAGACCCATCCGACCGGCATGTTGTGGCGGATACCTACCACGCCCTTTATGCCCTGCAGCACCGGGGACAGGAAAGCTGCGGCATGGTGGTCAACGACGACGGGGTCATGGCCATCCACAAGGATAACGGACTGGTGGCGGAAGTCTTCACCCAGGACGTTCTCAGCAAAATGCCGGAGGGCACCATGGCGGTGGGACACTGCCGCTACGGCACCATGGGCGGAAGAATCCGCGCCAATGCCCAGCCCCTGCTGATCAATCATCAAAAGGGCGCCATGGCGCTGGCGCACAACGGCAACCTGACCAACGCCTACGAGCTGCGGGAACAGCTGGAGCAAAACGGCGCCATCTTCCACTGCACCTCGGACACGGAGGTCATTGCCTACATCATTACCCAGCAGCGGCTGAAGTGCGGCTCCGTGGAGGAAGCGGTGCTCAGCGCCATGCAGGTAATCAAGGGGGCCTACTCCCTGGTGATCATGAGCCCTACCAAGCTCATTGCCTGCCGAGATCCCCACGGTTTCCGTCCCCTGTGCATGGGCAAAATCGGAAACGATGTGGTCTTCGCCTCGGAAAGCTGCGCCCTGGATGCCATCGGCGCCACCTTTGTCCGGGACATTGAGGCCGGGGAAGTGGTGGTGGTCAATCAGGAAGGCATCCGCTCCTACAAGACCCCCGGCGCCTGCCACGACGGCATGTGCGTCTTCGAGTTCATTTACTTTGCCCGCCCCGATTCGGTGATTGACGGCAGCAGTGTCCATCAGGCACGGCTTCGGGCAGGCAGCTTTCTGGCACTGGATCATCCCGTGCAGGCGGATGTGGTCATCGGCGTGCCGGATTCCGGGCTGGATGCCGCCATGGGCTACAGCCGCACCAGCGGCATTCCCTACGGCATCGGCTTTATCAAGAACAAGTACATCGGCCGCACCTTCATCCAGCCCGGGCAGAAGGCTCGGCAGGATGCGGTGCGGATTAAGCTGAACGTGATTTCCGCCACGGTGAAGGACAAGCGGGTGGTGATGGTGGACGACTCCATTGTCCGTGGCACCACCAGCGCCCGGATTGTGAAGCTTCTCCGGGATGCTGGGGCAAAGGAAGTCCACGTGCGGCTTTCCTCCCCGCCCTTTACGGATCCCTGCTTCTTCGGCACGGATGTGGACAGCAAGGACAAGCTCATTGCCGCCCACCACACCATTGAGGAAGTAGGGAAGATCATCGGGGCAGATTCCATCGGCTACCTGTCCCTGGAGGCCTGCGACAAGCTGGCGGCGGACAGCCACTGCGGATTCTGCAAGGGCTGCTTCTGCGGCCATTATCCCGTGGATCCCCCCAAACACACCGCCAAAGACAAGTTTGACCAGCCCATCCACCGGAAGAATGCTTCCGGGGAAGAAGTGTAAAGGAGCGTCCCCATGATGAAGAGCGAAAGCGAAAGCTACAAGGCAGCAGGGGTTGACATTACCGCCGGCTACAAGGCCGTGGAGCTGATGAAGCGGCACGTGGCCCGGACCGTCACCTCGGGATGCGTGGACGGCATCGGCGGCTTCGGCGGCCTGTTTGCCCCCAATCTGACCGGCATGACGGAACCGGTGCTGGTCTCCGGCACGGACGGGGTGGGTACCAAGCTGAAGATCGCCATGCTGCTTGACCGGCACGATACCATTGGCATTGACTGCGTGGCCATGTGCGTCAACGATGTGATCTGCTGCGGCGCGAAGCCCCTGTTCTTTCTGGACTACATTGCCTGCGGCAAAAACGTGCCGGAAAAGATTGCAGCCATTGTGTCCGGCGTGGCGGAAGGCTGCGTGCAGGCACAGTCTGCCCTCATCGGGGGCGAAACGGCGGAACATCCCGGCATGATGCCGGAGGATGATTACGATCTGGCAGGCTTTTCCGTGGGCATTGTGGACAAGCAGCGCATTCTGGATCCCTCTTCCGTTCGCCCGGGAGACGTAATGCTGGCCCTGCCCTCCACCGGTGTGCACTCCAACGGCTTCTCCCTGGTGCGGAAGGTGTTCCGCATTGGCGAAGGGGGCGAAAACCGGCAGTATCCGGAGCTGGACAAGCCCCTGTGGGAAACTCTGCTGACCCCTACGAAGATTTACGTCAAGCCGGTGCTGGCTCTGCTGGAGGCACTCCGTCCCAAGGCCATCAGCCACATTACCGGCGGCGGCTTTTATGAGAATATTCCCCGCTCCCTGCCGGAGGGCTGCTGCGCCAGCATCCGCAAAAGCGATGTGCGGGTGCTGCCCATCTTTGACGTGATTGCCCGGGAAGGCAGCGTGCCGGAGCGGGACATGTTCAACACCTTCAACATGGGCGTGGGCAT
Source organism: Clostridia bacterium (assembly GCA_030529995.1). Classification (GTDB taxonomy): domain Bacteria; phylum Bacillota; class Clostridia; order Christensenellales; family Aristaeellaceae; genus CAKUFA01. The sequence goes on along the minus strand of JAUMVT010000045.1, from coordinate 8,992 downwards.
GACCATTACCGTAGCCAAGGAAGACGCTGACCGTGCCCTGGAAATCCTCCATGCCAACGGGGAAGAAAATGCCTACCTGCTGGGCGAAATTGTTGCAGGAGAGAAGGGTGTTGTGCTATGGTAAACGTAGCGGTGCTGGTATCCGGCGGAGGGACCAATCTGCAGGCCATCATTGATGCCAAGGCTGCCGGGAAGCTGCCGGATGTGCGCCTCGCCCTGGTGGTCGCCTCCACCCCCAAGGCCTATGCCCTTGAGCGGGCAAAGGCTGCCGGCATTGAGGGCTGCGTTCTGCGGAAGGAAAAAGGCGAAGACCCTGCCCTGTACGGTCAGCGGCTGCTGGCCTTGCTGAAGGCACACGATATTCAGCTGGTGGTGCTGGCCGGGTTCCTGACCATCCTGCCGGAAAACGTGATTCACGCCTATGATCACCGGATCCTGAACATTCATCCCAGCCTGATTCCCTCCTTCTGCGGCGACGGGTTCTACGGCCTGCACGTGCATGAGGCGGTGCTTAAACGTGGGGTGAAGGTCACCGGGGCAACGGTGCACTTCGTGAACGAGATTACCGACGGTGGAGACATTATCGCCCAGAAGGCGGTGGACGTGCTCCCCGGAGACACGCCGGAAACGCTGCAGCGCCGGGTGATGGAACAGGCGGAATGGCTGCTGCTGCCCATGGCAGTGCAGCAGGTGGCCGCATCCATCCAATAACTTGAGGAGGTTTCTATGACCACACAGCATCTTCACGCTGCCCTTGCCGGCAACGAGTATCCCGGCCGGGGCATTGTCCTTGGCATGGACGAAGCCGGGGAGCACATGGTGATTGCCTACTTTATCATGGGCAGAAGCGAAAACAGCCGGAACCGGATCTTTGTGGAGAAGGACGGAGGCATTATCACCAAAGCCTATGACGAAAGCAAAATGGTGGATCCCAGCCTGATTATTTACGCCCCTGTGCGCACCCTGGGGGATACCACCATGGTCACCAACGGGGATCAGACGGATACGGTGTATGATTTCCTTGCCCGGGGCAAAACCTTCGAGGAAGCCCTGCGCACCCGAACCTTTGAGCCGGACGCCCCCAACTTCACCCCCCGCATTTCCGGCCTTGTGACCCTGACGGGGGACAAAGCTTCCTATAAGCTTTCCATCCTGAAGTCCGACGAAAACGACCCTGCCTATCTCCGGCGGTACTTCTTTGAATACGAGACGCCCCGGCCGGGCATCGGTCACTTCATCCACACCTACCGGTGCAACGGACAGCCCATTCCCTCCTTCGAGGGAGAGCCGGAGCGTGTGACCCTTGCCGGGGACATGGACACCCTGACCCAGAGCATCTGGTCGGGGCTGAATGAGGACAACAAGGTGAGCCTGTTTGTCCGCTTCATTTCCATGAAAGATCACACGGAGCAGACACGAATCGTGAACAAGCATTGCTGCTGAGGAGGATACCATGCAGGAGCTGGCATTAAAATACGGCTGCAATCCCAATCAAAAGCCTTCCCGCATTTTTATGGAGCAGGGAGAGCTGCCCATTCAGGTGCTAAACGGCAAACCCGGGTACATCAACTTTCTGGACGCGCTGAACGGCTGGCAGCTGGTCAGCGAACTGAAGCGTGCCACTCGCTTGCCTGCCGCCGCTTCCTTTAAGCATGTAAGCCCTGCCGGTGCCGCCCTGGGGCTTCCCCTGACGGACACCCTGCGGAAGATTTACTTCGTGGGGGATCAGGAACTGTCTCCCCTGGCCTGCGCCTATGCCCGGGCAAGGGGTGCGGATCGGATGTCCTCCTTCGGGGACTGGATCGCCCTGAGCGACGTGTGCGACGAAAGCACCGCCCGGCTCATTAAGCCGGAAGTGTCCGACGGCATCATCGCCCCCGGCTACACGGAGGAAGCTCTGCAGCTGCTGAAGGCCAAGAAAAAGGGCAACTACAACATTGTGGTCATCGACCCGGCCTACCGTCCCGCTCCGGTGGAGCGGAAGCAGGTCTTCGGCGTCACCTTCGAGCAGGGGCGGAACGAATTCGTCATTGACGAACACCTGCTGGAGGATATTGTGACCGAGAATCACGACCTGCCGGAGGAGGCCAAGCGTGACCTGATGGTGGCGCTGATTGTGCTCAAGTACACCCAGTCCAATTCCGTGTGCTATGCCAAGGACGGGCAGGCCATCGGCATCGGTGCCGGGCAGCAGAGCCGCATTCACTGCACCCGTCTGGCCGGGGACAAGGCGGACAAGTGGCTGCTGCGGCAGCATCCCCAGGTGCTGGCACTTCCCTTCGTGGAGAAAATCGGCCGTGCCGACCGGGACAATACCATTGACGTATACCTTTCCGATGAAGCGGAGGAAGTGCTGGCGGAAGGCCGCTGGCAGCACTTCTTTACCCGGAAGCCGGACGCCCTGTCCCGGGAGGAAAAGCAGGCATGGCTCCGTCAGCAGACCGGTGTATCCCTGGGCAGCGACGCTTTCTTCCCCTTTGGGGACAACATTGAGCGTGCCCACCGCTCCGGGGTCAGCTATGTGGCGCAGCCCGGCGGCTCCATCCGGGATGACAATGTGATTGAGGTGTGCAACCTGTATCACATGGTGATGTGCTTCACCCATATGCGGCTGTTCCACCACTAAAAAGGGCGTCGACAAAGTGGCTTCGCCGCTTTGTCGAGTTTTGCACTCGCTCACTGGTCGAAGGGTTTCGCCCTTCTCCCGGCCGTTCCCTCGTGTAAGGAAGCGATTTCTTACGAAATCGCACGAAAACCACCGCACATGTCGCTGGTTTTCGATTCATCGTCAGAGGGCTTGCGAGCCTGACCACACCTCCCGGGATTATGCAATCCTTCGGATTGCTGCGGCTTTCGCCGCAGGGGCTTCGCCCCGAAGGGGGCTTGCGAGACTGACCACGCCTCTCTTGTTGGCAGGCTGAAAGATTGCATTTTTGAAATTCAAATTGAAAGGACTGTGTCTCCACAGGCACAGGGTGACCCGTATGAACATCCTCCTTGTGGGCGGCGGCGGACGAGAGCACGCCATTGCCCTGAAGCTTAAGGAAAACAAATCCGTCACCCGGCTCTACGCCGCCCCCGGCAACGGAGGCATGGCGGACATTGCCACCTGTCTGCCCTTCAAGGCCACAGACGTGGCAGGCATCACTGCCTGGGCAGCGGACAACGCCATTGATTTCGTGGTGGTGGCGCCGGATGATCCCCTGTGCCTGGGCATGGTGGACGCATTGGCGGAAAAGGGCATCCCGGCCTTCGGTCCCCGGAAGAATGCCGCCGTCATCGAGGGCAGCAAGGTCTTCGCCAAGGATCTGATGCGCAAGTACGGCATCCCCACCGCCGCCTACGCCGCCTTTGATGACTATGATCAGGCGGCGGCTTACCTGCAGCAGGCGGACATGCCCATTGTGGTGAAGGCGGACGGTCTTGCCCTGGGGAAGGGCGTGCTCATCTGCCAAACCCGGGAGGAAGCCATGGCTGCCCTGTCTTCCATGATGAAGGAAGCCAAGTTCGGCGCATCCGGGGCACGGGTGGTCATTGAGGAATTTCTCACCGGGCCGGAGGTCAGCGTGCTGGCCTTCACCGACGGCAAGACCATCAAGCCCATGGTATCCAGCATGGATCACAAGCGGGCACTGGATCATGACGAAGGACTGAACACCGGCGGCATGGGCACCATTGCTCCCAATCCCTGCTACACCCCGGAGATCGCTAAACGGTGCATGGAAGAGATCTTCCTGCCCACCATTGCCGCCATGGCAGCGGAAGGCCGTCCCTTTACGGGCTGCCTGTACTTCGGCCTGATGCTGACCCCCAAGGGTCCCAAGGTGATTGAGTACAACTGCCGCTTCGGCGACCCGGAAACCCAGGTGGTGCTTCCCCTTCTGCAAAGCGACCTGCTGACCGTTATGCTGTCCACGGTAAACGGCACCCTGGCGGAAACGGACGTAACCTTCTCCCCGGACGCAGCCTGCTGCGTGGTGCTGGCCTCCGGCGGCTATCCGGTAAGCTATCAGAGCGGCTATCCCATCACCGGGCTGGAGGAAGCCGGCAAGCTGGCCACGGTGTACCATGCAGGCACCAAGGCCACGGCTGAGGGGCTTGTTACCTCCGGCGGCCGGGTGCTGGGGGTCACTGCCACTGCCCCCACCTTACGGGAAGCGGTGGACAAGGCCTATCAGGCAGCGGATATGATTTACTTTACCAACCGGCACATGCGCCGTGACATTGGTCAGCGGGGACTGGCCGCACTGGAAGGGACGGAGGAGAAGGCATGAGCGTACAGCGCATTTATGTAGAGAAGAAAGCCCCCTACGCCGTGGAAGCCAAGCAGCTATTGTGGGAGATTCGCCACATTCTGCAGATCAAAACCGTTACCGGGCTCCGTCTCCTGAACCGCTACGATGTGGAGGGCGTGGATGAGGAACTGTACCGCCGGTGTCTGCCGGTGGTCTTCTCCGAGCCGCAGGTGGATGTGACCTACACCCAATTGCCGGAGGATGCCCGTGCCGTGTTCGGTGTGGAATTCCTCCCCGGGCAGTACGATCAGCGTGCCGCCTCCTGCGAGGAGTGCATCCAGCTGGTGGGGCAGTGCAGCCGTCCCACCGTGCGCAGCGCCCGGATTTATCTCCTGGACGGGGACTTTACCCCGGAAGAGCTGCAGCGGGTGAAGAAGCACGTGATTAACCCGGTGGAAGCCCGGGAGGCTGACCTGAAGGAAAAGGACACCCTGCAGCAGCACTATCCCACCCCGGATCACGTGGAGACCCTGACCGGCTTTACCGCCATGGATGCCCAAGCAGTGGATGCCTTCGTCCGCAAGTACGGCCTGGCCATGGACGATGATGACCTGGCCTTCTGCCGGGATTACTTTGCCGGTGAGCACCGTGATCCCACCCTGACGGAGATCCGCATGATCGACACCTACTGGTCTGATCACTGCCGGCACACCACCTTCCTGACCACCATTGACGAAGCTGATATCCGCAAGACGGCGGTGGAGAAGGCTTTCCGCCGATACCTTGCCGCCCGGAAGGAAGTCTACGGGGATCGGCAAAAGCCCATGAACCTGATGGATATTGCCACCATGGGGGGCAAGTACCTGAAGAAGACGGGGCAGACCCCCAACATTGACCTGAGTGAGGAGATCAACGCCTGCTCCATCAAGATCCCGGTGGATGTGGACGGGCAGGAAGAACCCTGGCTCCTCATGTTCAAGAACGAGACCCACAACCATCCCACGGAAATCGAGCCTTTCGGCGGCGCTGCCACCTGCATCGGCGGTGCCATTCGGGATCCCCTCAGCGGCCGCACCTATGTGTATCAGGCCATGCGGGTTACCGGTGCGGCAGATCCCTTGGTGCCTGTGGCGGATACCATGCCCGGCAAGCTGCCCCAGCGGAAGCTGGTGACCACGGCGGCGGCAGGCTATTCCTCCTACGGCAATCAGATCGGCCTTGCCACCGGGCTGGTGGATGAAATGTACCACCCGGGCTATGCGGCCAAGCGGCTGGAAATCGGTGCTGTGGTAGGCGCAGCCCCGGAGAAGAACGTGCGCCGGGAAGCCCCCGTGCCCGGGGACAAGATTGTGCTGCTGGGCGGACGCACCGGCCGGGACGGCTGCGGCGGCGCTACCGGCTCCTCTAAGTCCCACAAGCTGGAATCCATTGAAACCTGCGGCGCCGAGGTGCAGAAGGGCAATGCCCCCACGGAGCGGAAGCTGCAGCGTCTCTTCCGGGACGGCAATGTAACCCGGCTCATTAAGCGGTGCAACGACTTCGGTGCAGGCGGCGTATCCGTGGCCATCGGCGAATTGGCGGACGGGCTGCTCATTGACCTGGACAAGGTACCCAAGAAGTACGACGGCCTGGACGGCACGGAGCTGGCCATTTCCGAGTCTCAGGAGCGGATGGCGGTGGTACTGTCCCCGGAGGATGTGGACGCTTTCCTTGCCGCTGCGGAAAAAGAAAATCTGGAGGCCACGGTGGTTGCCGTGGTAACGGAAGAGCCTCGCCTGCGGATGACCTGGAAGGGTGCCACCATTGTGGATCTTTCCCGAGCCTTCCTGAACTCCAACGGTGCGGAAAAGCACACCCGTGTGGTGGTGGAAGAGGATCATGTGCAGCAGGTTCCCTTCAGCGGCAGCACCCTGGGTGAAAAGCTGGCAGACATGCTGGGCAGCCTGAATATCTGCTCCAAGCAGGGGCTCAGCGAGCGGTTTGACGCTACCATCGGTGCCGCCACGGTGCTGATGCCCTTCGGCGGCAAGTACCAAATGACCCCCATCCAGACCATGGTGGCCAAGCTGCCCGTAACCCACGGGGTGACGGACACGGTCAGCGGCATGGCCTACGGCATGCACCCGGAGCTGCTGGAACAATCCCCCTACGAGGGCAGCTATCTGGCGGTGATCGAAAGCGTCACCAAGCTGGTATGCGCCGGGTTTGATTACACGAAAGCCTACCTGACCTTCCAGGAATATTTCGAGCGCATGGGCACGGATCCCACCCGGTGGGGCAAGCCCTTCGCTGCTCTGCTTGGTGCGCTGGATGCCCAGCTTGACCTGAACATTGCGGCCATCGGCGGCAAGGACTCCATGTCCGGCACCTTCGAAACCATGGACGTGCCCCCTACCCTGTGCTCCTTCGCCATTGCTCCCGGCAAGGCAAGCCGGGTCATCTCCCCGGAATTCAAGGCAGCCGGCCACACTCTGCGCCTTGTGACCTGTGATCCCCACGACACCGCCGCCCTGACGGCCAACTACAACGCTGTACTTCAGGCCATGGAAGACGGAAAGGTTGTTTCCGCCTGGGCGCTGGGGCTGGGCGGCGCGGCAGAGGGTCTGTTCAAGATGGGACTGGGCAACCGGATCGGCGCAAGCCTGACAGCCTCTGCCCTGCCGGAGCTGTTCCGCCAGCAAATCGGCGGCATGCTGCTGGAGTGCACGGAGGATCTTCCCTTTGGGCAGGTTATTGGCGAAACCTTGCCTGACTGGGTGCTGAAGACCCCTGAGGAAACCCTTGACCTGGCCGCCTATCAGGAAATCTATGAAGGCAAGCTGGACAAGGTGTTTGCCTACCGGGGACGCACAGGCGAAACCACGGAAGCCTTCTCCTATGCGGCGGAGAAATATCCTTCCCCTGCCATTGCCTGCCGGAAGCCCAAGGCCTTCATTCCCGTGTTCCCCGGCACCAACTGCGAATACGACACCGCCCGTGCCGTGGAGCGCGCCGGCGGCGAGGCAGATATTCTGGTCATCGGCAACCTGACCCCTGCCGCCATTGCTCAATCCATTGAGGAAGCAAGCCGCAGGATCGCCGGAAGCCAGATGATTATCCTCCCCGGCGGATTCTCCGGCGGCGATGAGCCGGACGGTTCCGCCAAGTTCATCAACGCCTTCTTCCGCAACCCTGCCACGAAGGATGCGGTGCATGATCTGCTCCATCACCGGGATGGGCTGATGCTGGGCATTTGCAACGGTTTCCAGGCGCTGATCAAGCTGGGACTGGTACCCTTCGGAGAGATTGTGGAGACCACGGATCAGTGCCCCACCCTGACCTTTAACGAAATCGGCCGCCACCAGTCCATGCTGGTGCGCACCCGGATTGCCTCCAACAAGTCTCCCTGGCTGATGCACTGCGCCGTAGGCGACATCCACACCGTGGCCATCAGCCACGGGGAAGGCCGGTTTGTGGGTCCGGAAGCCCTGATTCGCCAAATGGGGGAAAAGGGGCAGATTGCCACCCAGTATGTGGATCTTGCCGGCGTGCCCTCCATGGATGGCCGGTTCAACCCCAACGCCAGCTACTTTGCGGTGGAGGGCATTACCAGCCCGGACGGCCGGGTGCTGGGCAAGATGGGACACACGGAACGCAGCGGAGAAAACCTGTACAAGAACGTGCCCGGAAACAAGTATCAGCCCCTGTTCGAAGGCGGCGTGGATTATTTCAAACTATAAGTCTATTGATTGAAACAGCCCGGAGGATCATGCAGCGTCCTCCGGGCTGTTCTTCTTTTCTGCTTCAGCGTCAAAAAACCGCTGCCCGGCATTTCGCTCAGGCAGCGGCATTCTTGCTGTACGGGTGGGAAGAATTATTCCTCTTCCTCTTCTTCGGGCAGTTCGGCATTGTGATACACGTTCTGCACGTCGTCATTTTCCTCCAGCATGTCCAGCAGCTTCTGCACCTTCTGAAGGGTCTCTTCATCAGGGATGGCCACGGTGTTCTGGGGGATCTTCTGCACCTCGGCGGTCAGGAAGGTCAGTCCCTGCTTCTCCAAGGTTTCACGCACGTTGTGGAAATCGGCGGGGGCGGTGTAGATTTCGTACACATCGTCCAGGGTCTTCATATCCTCGGCACCGGCGTCCAGGGCGGTCATCATCATCTCGTCCTCATCGCTGCCGGGGGTACGCTCCACCACCAGTACGCCCTTCTCGTCGAACATAAAGCCCACGGAACCGGTAGTGCCCAGGTTGCCGTCGTTCTTGGCGAAGCAGTGACGCACGTCGCTGGCGGTACGGTTGCGGTTATCGGTAATGGTGTCCACGATGACAGCCACGCCGCCGGGGGCATAGCCTTCGTAGGTGATCTCTTCATACACCACGTTGCTCAACTCACCAGAGGCCTTCTTGATGGACCGCTGAATGTTATCGTTGGGCATGTTGTTGGCCTTCGCCTTGGCGATGATATCACGCAGCTTGCCGTTGGACTCGGGGTTTGCACCGCCGTCACGCACAGCAATGGCGATTTCGCGGCCGATCTTGGTGAAGATTGCGCCACGGGCAGCGTCCGCCTTGCCCTTCTTGGCCTGAATGTTATGCCACTTGGAATGACCGGACATCGTATCCCTCCTGAAAAAACACAAGGTTTTCAAAATTCAACAAGATATTATAGCACCGTGGAGGGAAGTGCGTCAAGGGTCGGAGCACGGTTTGAGATTGTCAATCTGTAGGAGTGTCAAGCATAGGTTACACATAGGGCAGCGGAGAGAAGTCAAG
>JAUMVT010000044.1 GCA_030529995.1 Clostridia bacterium | reverse complement strand
CTTGACTTCTCTCCGCTGCCCTATGTGTAACCTATGCTTGACACTCCTACACAACGGTTGCTTGAAAATGCAAAACAGGGGTTGCTTTTTTTCGGCGCTTGTGCTATAATAACATCCGTTGATGACGTGTGGGATTATAGCTCAGTTGGTCAGAGCGCCACGTTGACATCGTGGAGGTCGATGGTTCGAGCCCATTTAATCCCACTTCCCCCGAAAGCCTTACTGCACAAGGCTTTCGGGAATTTTTTTGTCACAAATTTTATATAGAATTTGTGACAAAATGGAATGCATAAAGTGTTCGGGTCAAATACCACACACTCAAACCGCCACACGGTTGCGTTTCCGCTGTGGAACCGTTATAATACAAACTGCAACAATAGATAAACGGAGGATACTTCACATGGAAGAGATTCGCTTGGGCGATATTGTACAGACCAGAAAGCAGCATCCGTGCGGCAGCAGTGAGTGGACCGTGATCCGAACCGGAGCGGATATTAAGATTCGCTGTAACGGCTGTGGACGAATTGTTATGATGGATCGGGAAACTTTTTTGAAGCGCCGCCGGAAGGTGCTGGTGCAGGGACCTGAACCGGCATCGCAAATTTAATATCAGCCGGAGGAAGAGCGTGTTTACGGATTTGGTACTTTTCTTTCTTGCCGTTGCTCTTGCACTGTTTCTGCGCTTCTTCGTGCTGGAGTTCTCGGTTGTGCGGGGCAGCAGCATGCGCTCTACACTGCACAACGGCAACGTGATGTTTGTTTCGATTCTCACCTATCATCTGCGCTTGCCTAAACGGCAGGAAATCGTGATCTGTCATTATCCTCACCGGCGAATGAAGCATGTTCCTTTTTTGAAGCAGCAGTTTGTGAAGCGAATCATTGGCCTTCCGGGAGAAACGGTTGAGATTGTGGAGGGCATCGTACACATTAACGGCGAACCCTTGCCGGAACCTTATTTGAATCCGGCACACAATCAGCGTTTGAGAAGCTATCCACCTGTTGTACTTGGCGAACATCAGTATTTTGTGATGGGGGATAATCGGGACAACTCCAATGACAGCAGAGCCGTCGGACCTTTGGATCAGCACATGATCGTTGGACATGTTTGTTTTTTGATACACCCGCTGAGGGCACTGCGGTTTTCCCAAATTTCGGTCGAAGATACCTGATATGTATTCCTAATACTGTGCATCTGTTTTTGGGGTTCATATGATGAAGGGAGGTCTCTTTTGATGAGCAAGAAGATGGTGTTCTTCTTCATTCTTTTGTTGGCTGGGATTTTGTTGACTCAAGTCGGTTTTGCCTCAGAAGGGATCGTTTATATTGCCGGACAAGAGATTGATGCAAGGGTAAAATTGCGTGAGACCCCAAAGGGGAAAATCATCGGCCAGTATTATTCCGGTGCACACTATACATCTGACGAAGAAAAGGACGGCTGGGCACATGTAACAATCGGCGGACGTACCGGTTGGATGATGAAAACCTATCTGCAGGAAGGCATCTCTACCACAGAAAATGCGCCATGTGGCCATATTGCATTTCCGGACTCGGATGGATGTATCGAACTGATTGATCTGGAATCCACGGCACATCGAATCCCTGAGAATACAACCTTGTATGTCCTCGGAACAATAGGTGAAACCTTTGTTCATGTTGAGGCACATCTGCAGAATAATGAAATCCTGTATGGTGACTGCATCATGGAAAAAATTTCATGGACAGATAACTTTGCAAAAGCAATAGTCCGCTCTGACAGAGATGATTTGCCCATCAACGTTCACGAAGAACCGGACATCAAATCGGCATCCTTATGCAAACTCTATCCCGGAACAGCTGTATACCTGATTTTCGACTATCATAATTCAGCAGACGGGTGGCACAGAGTGCGAATCGGGAGCATGGGCGGATATATACGTGATGACTATCTTGATTTCTCAACGGGCGGAGAACCACTGCTGATTCCCCGATGGGGATTACTCAAACAGCCCAGTGCAATCGTGACCGGGAGCAGCGTTAGTGAAGTATATCAGGAAGATCCGTTGTTTATTCTTGGAACTGGCGGAAGCAAAAGAACGCCTCTGTATTTCTGTGAGGGAAGAGCATGGGTGGATGAGCAAACCTATAAGACAATCTATTTCTACATCCAGCAGGCGTATGTGGAAGACAGCAGTGCCGAGAGCATATCAACTATAGCGCATATCGCCGGAAGCGGAGGCGTTCAGGCTTATCACTTTGATAATAATGGAAAAATTGTTCCTGACAATGAACTTGGTCTGATACCGGAAGGAACGGAAGTTCAGATTTTGAACAGCTTTGATGAGGAAGGCCAGGAAACCGGATGGAATCAGTACCTGACCCAAGGCACTGTCTGGGTCTCTTGTGAAATTCCCCTTGGGGACAATTCATATTATGGAGTGCTTATACCCTTGAAAGATTTATCTTATGATTCACGTCTCATGCTCCCGACAATGTGGACAGAAGGATAATGGTTGAAAGAATTGCGAAAAAAACAGCCTGCTCCAGTGCGTTTGTGGTGTGGTACAGCTGGCTTTGGAAGTTTGCCTCTTCCTTTTGCGCTTTCAAAAACGGCTGTGCCGAATTTTACTAGCCCCGTTACCTCTGCCGCTTTTACCGACATTCGCTTTATTCCGCCCTGAAGAAATTTCTTGTGTTCTGTTGACAGGTGTGTTATAATCCTCTCAGTTAGATTGTCATCGCTTGTCAAGGGAGGTTTCTTCATGCAATATCCTGATCCACAGCACGAACGTGAACCTAAGTACACTTCCCCGTATCCTAAGCCGAATTATAAAAACCCGCTGCCTTTTCTTTCCCCCAAGCCGCCCAAACGTCAGCCTACCACCCGCGTTCACACAGCTGAAACAACCATCAACGGAAAAACCTACGAAACCACCACCATCGAAACGCCTTACGGTTCTACCACCACCACCAAGGAGAAAAAGCCGAAAACTGCCAAGCAATTAGAGCGTGATCGGAAATTCACTTTCATCATTTTGATCGTTTACAATGTTTGCCTCGTCATTTTTATGATCCTCGCTTACCTGCGCAAGCGTGGCATCGTGTAATTACCATCCGCTAGGAATCTGATCCACGTTGTTCACCTTGGTTGTTTTGTACTTTTGCTTTCCACTGACTGCCCACAGTAGTTCTGTAAAGCCTACAGGCGTCAAGCGGAAAAAGGTGTCCGTTATCCATGCCTAGCACTTTTCTGGCAACGAACATGCCGCCCCACCAGTCTGTGATTGGTGTGACTTTTTGCTTTGGACTTTTTACAGAACTGTGTTATCATAAAACGAACGATTCGTACAACGTTTGTACTTGATGGAGGTGTGCTATACATTGAACTGGACATCAAGACGAAATGCATCGGGCAGAACTTCAGCCAACATCAGGTCACGAAAGATGACTGTTCATCTGATACATACGTTTCTCGGCTCATCCATCATCCTGAAAAGATCGTCAACAAGACATCCTTGCAGTGATAAAATGGCTGTAATATGACGTTCGGCCAACTTATGGGAAGTGGGAAACCGCTGACTAAAAAATAGTTGTCAGGGATTATGAATCTTAAACGTGACTGTAATCCATGAAGAGGGAGGCCTCTCTGTATGAAAAAGAAGAAGGTGTTCTTCTTCGTCCTTTTTCTGGTGGCTGGGATTTCGCTAGCTCAGATTGCTTTCGCCGCAGAAGGGATCGTTTATATTACCGGACAAGAAAATGATGCCAGAGTAAAATTGCGCGAGACACCACGTGGGAAAATCATTGGTCAGTATTATGCTGGCGCACACTATACCGCTGACGAGGAAAAGGACGGCTGGGTTACATGTAACAATCGGCGGACGTACAGGCTGGATGATGAAAACCTATCTGCATGAAGATATCCCAAATGCAGAAAATGCGCCCTATGGCCAAATTGCAGTTCCTGACCAGGATGGCTGTATCGAACTGATTGATCTGGAAGGCAAGGAACACCGAATTCCTGAGAATACCACCTTGTATGTCCGTGGAACAATAGATGAAACCTTTGTGCATGTTGAGGCACACCTTCAGGATAACGAAACCTTGTATGGTGACTGTATCATGGAAAAGATTTCATGGACAGATAACCTTGCAAAAGCAATAGTTCGCTATGATAGAGATGATTTGCCAATCAATGTTCGTGAAGATCCAGACATCAAATCGGCATCCGTATGCAAACTCTATCCCGGCACAGCGGTATACTTGATTTTCGACTATCATAATTCAGCGGATGGATGGCACAGAGTGCGAAGCGGGAGCGTGAGCGGATACATACGTGATGACTATCTTGATTTTTCAACAGGCGGCGAACCACTGCTTATTCCTCGATGGGGAATGCTCAAACAGCCCAGCGCAATCGTAACCGGGAGCAGTATTGGTGAAGTGAGTCAGACAGATCTGTTATTGATTCTTGGAACTACTGGAAGCAAAAGAATGCCCCTGTACTTCTGTGAAGGAGGAGCGTGGGTAGATGAGCAAACATATAAGACAATCTATTTCTACATCCAGCAGGACTATGTGGAAGACAGCGGTGCTGGAAGCATATCAACCATAGCGCATATCGCCAAAAGCGGAGGGGCTCAGGTTTATCGCTTTGACAGTAACGGGGAAATCATTCCTGACAATGAGCTTGGTTTGATACCGGAAGGAACGGAAGTCCAGATTTTGAACAGCCTTAATGAAGAAGGACACAGCACTGGATGGAATCAATACCTGACTCAAAGTACTGTCTGGGTCTCTTGTAAAATCTTCCTCGAGGACAATTCATATGATGGATGTCTTATACCCTTGAAAGATTTATCTTATGATGCACGTCTAATACTCCCAACCACGTGGACTGAGGGATGACACGGAAATCAATTTTCAGAGTATTTATTCATTTAGAGCGGATGTGTTCTAAAAATTCACGAATCTGCACCGTGAAAAAGCTGATTCTTGGCAATTTATACTGTAAGCAAAAGCTCAAAGTGCATGGATATTCGCAAAATTGATTTCCGTGGAGGGATGACATGTATGATTGTCGGCCACTTGACAGGTGTGCTATACTGAAAGCAACAAACAATCATTAAGGAGGGCACTATGAAGAAAGAAAAGTGGTCGTTGAGAGATAAGGTTGAACTTGTTCTTTTCCTTCTGGCAATAACTTCCCCCATCTGGTTTATTGCTTATGTGAAGTTTTTATACAGTTTCTAATTCACAGCCACCGCCAATCGCCTGCCCCTTGTGCCGAGGAATCACAAGGGGCAGGCTTTTTTGCCCTTAGGAGTCGGTTCCGCCTGCCAGCGTTGCCAGTTCGGCCGCCGTGTAGGGCATTGCGCCAAAGAATTCTTCTGCGGTCTTGGCCGTGCCCGTAGCCTTGCTAGTGAAGTGGCGCATTTTCCAGATACCTTCGTCCGTGGTCATGCACTCCACCGTAGCGGACACACTGGGATCAATGTCGCTGTCGTCACTAGTGGAATGTTCTTCGTCCGAAGGGGTCAGCTTGCACCGAGGGTGCCAATAACTGCATAAGAAGATTGACAGATGGAGCAAAGCTTTGTAAAATAAAAAAAGCAAGTGCATGCGCGTTTATCTGCGCTTGAGGATTGGTTATGATGAGTAGGAGGTACATCGATGGATATTCAGATGCTGCAGTCCACGTGCCGTCAAGTGCGACGGGATATCATCACCATGGTTGCCAAAGCAGGTGCAGGCCATCCGGGCGGATCCCTGTCCTGCACGGAAGCTCTGGTCGCCCTGTATTTTGATGTGATGAAGGGGATTGATCCCAAGGATGACAAGAATCCTAATCGGGATCGCTTTGTGCTCAGCAAGGGTCATGCTGCGCCCGCCCTTTATGGCACCTTGTGCGAACGCGGGTATTTCGGCCGGGAAGAGTTTGATCACTTCCGCCAGCTTCACGGCATTCTTCAGGGACATCCGGATGTAAAGAAGTGCCCCGGCGTGGATGCTTCCACGGGATCTTTGGGTCAGGGCATTTCCATTGCGGTTGGCATGGCGCTGGGCGCAAAGAAAACAGGCAATCCGGCTCATGTGTATACCATCATCGGCGATGGTGAATCGGATGAAGGCCTTGTATGGGAAGCTTCCATGGCAGCTGCTCACTATAAGCTGGATAACCTGACGGTGATCTTGGACTATAACGGTCTGCAGATTGACGGCAGCAATGATCAGGTCATGAGCTTGGGCAACATTCGCGCTAAAGCAGAAGCCTTTGGCTACGATGTCATCGAAGTGGCGGACGGCAATGATATGCAGCAGGTGCTGGATGCATTGCACGCCCCTGCATGCCCCGGAAAGCCTCGCTATATCCTTATGCATACGCTGAAGGGCAAGGGCGTCAGCTACATGGAGGGTCAGGTCGGCTGGCATGGTAAGGCACCCAATCAGGAACTTGCAGAACAGGCACTGAAGGAATTGGAGGGCTGAGCAATGAGCGAGAAGAAATCTACCCGCGTCGCCTATGGCGAAGCGCTTGTCAAGCTGGGTCAAACCAATGAAAAGGTCGTTGTGCTGGATGCCGACCTTGCTGCTGCAACCATGACCAATGGCTTTGCCAAGGCATATCCTGATCGGTTTATTGACTGCGGCATTGCGGAAGCAGATATGGTGGATATTGCAGCCGGCATGAGCACCATGGGATTGATTCCCTTCTGCTCCACCTTTGCCGTGTTTGCCGGACGGTGCTATGATCAAATCCGGAACGGTGTGTGCTATCCTCACTTTAACGTGAAGTTTGGCTTCTCTCACGCCGGTGTTACCTTGGGCGAAGACGGCGGCAGCCATCAGGCTGTGGAGGATCTGGCACTGATGCGGGTATTGCCCGGCATGACGGTGCTGGTGCCCAGCGATGCCAACGAAACCTATAAGGCCGTGGAAGCTGCAGCAGCGTTGAACGGTCCTGTTTACATCCGCACCGCACGTCTGCCTTCCATTATCTTGGATGAGCAGCCCTTTGTCATTGGCAAAGGCAATGTGCTGAAGGATGGCACGGACGCCGTGATCTTCACCTGCGGCATGATGGTGGAGCAGTGCCTTGAAGTTGTGAAAATGCTGGCTGAAAAGGGTATCGATTGTGCGTTGGTCAATATGCACAGTCTGAAGCCTTTCGATGAGGAACTGGTGCGCTTCTATGCTGCCAAGACCGGCAAGGTGTTCAGCGTGGAGGAGCACTCCATCATCGGCGGCTTGGGTGACGCAGTAGCCTCTGCCATTGCCGGACATGGCTGCACCTGCTTCAAGAAGATCGGCATTATGGATCGGTTCGGCCAAAGCGGCAAGCCTGCGGATCTGCTGGCTGAGTATGGCTTGGATGCTGCTCATATTGCCGCTCAGGTGCTGGAAACGCTGGGAAAATAATCGTAAACGTTAATCAAACATTGCCACCTGCAGGACGTGTGGGAGCACTGCCTTGCAGGTGGCTCTTTTGAGGTCTGCTGACAGGAAGGGGGACGGAGCACCGTGCGGGTTGTGATTATTGGCGGAGGAGCTGCAGGCATGGCCTGCGCCATTCAGGCCGCTTCGTGTGGTTATCAGGTTACCCTGCTGGAGCGGATGGATCGAGTAGGGAAGAAGATCCTTGCCACCGGCAACGGCCGCTGCAATCTGATGAACACAGGTGCTTTGCGGTACCCCTGCGGCGGAGCTTTTGCGGCGGAAGTGCTTGCTGCGTGCGGGGCAGAGGCACAGAAAGCCTTCTGGCATCAGCTGGGGCTTCGTATGCGGGAAGAAGAGGACGGACGGGTCTATCCTGCCAGCGGTCAGGCCTCCACGGTGCTGGATACGCTTCGTCTGGCACTGGATACGCATCATGTGGCAGTTCTCACAAATACGCCTGTTGCATCGGCCACAAAAAGCAAAAAAGGCTTTTCCGTATGTACAGCGGACGGACGGCAATTTTCTTGTGACCGTATCATCATTGCAGGCGGCGGCAAGGCACAGCCTAAACTCGGCAGTGACGGCAGTACGCTTCCGTTGCTTGCGTCCCTTGGGCATACGATTCACCCTTGTTCTCCTGCACTGACAGCGCTGAACTGCGAGCAGAAGAGCCTTGCAGGATTGTCAGGCATTCGGGTCAAGGCAAGGGTCAGCATATCCTGCGGCGGCAGGCATGTGCACAGTGAGGCCGGAGAAGTCCTGTTTACGGATACAGGACTCAGCGGCGTATGCATTATGAATTGTTCCGGCTATGCCGTACCGGGGTGCAGCGAAATACACATGGATCTGCTGCCGAGTCTCGGCCTTCGTGATGGGCAGGATGCAGCGGAAGAAATGCACCGGCGGCGCACTGCACTTGGCAATCAACCTATTGAACAGCTTCTGACGGGACTGTGTGTTCCGCGGCTTGCCTCCGCCTTGTGCAAAAAGGCCGGTATCCGCTGGAAGGAGCGCTTCTGCCGGGATTTGACCGAAGCGGAAATGTCTTCACTGACAAGGACGATCTGTGATTTTTCCGTTCCCGTGCTTTCCCTGCGCGGCTTTGAACAGGCGCAGGTGACTCGCGGCGGTGCAGCGTGCGAAGAGTTCGATGCCCGTACCATGCAGTCTCGGCTTGTGCCGGGGCTGTATGCTTGCGGCGAGGTGCTGGATGTTGACGGCGAATGCGGGGGGTATAACCTGATGTTTGCCTTCGGCAGCGGTATCATTGCCGGAAAATCTTTGGAGGTGTACAAAGCTTGAATATTGTTGAAATGCTGTGCCGGGAGTTTCAAGTGGCTCCCTGGCAGGTGGAGGCTGTGATCCGTCTGCTGGATGAGGGAAACACCCTGCCCTTCATTGCCCGTTATCGTAAGGAACAGCACGGAACGCTGGATGATCAAAAGCTGCGGGATATTTCTGATCGTCTGACTCAGCTGCGCAATATTGAGCAGCGGCGTCAGGAAATCAGCGAAAGCCTGCAGAAGCTGGGCGTATGGACAGAGGAGCTCCAGGCGGATCTTGATAAGGCGGAAACCATGGGCACATTGGAGGACATCTACCGTCCCTACCGCCCGAAGCGGCGCACAAGAGCCATGATCGCAAAAGAAAAAGGATTGGAGCCCTTGGCGGAAACCCTGCTTTTGCAGGCAACTCGTGCCGCAACGCCGGAGGAGCTGACACGGGATTTCATCAATGCGGAGAAAGGCATTGAAACGCCGGAGGATGCGCTGAACGGCGCCATGGACATTATTGCGGAGCGTATCAGTGATGATCCGGCCATTCGGGCAAAGCTGAAAAATCAGTATGCAACCTTCGGCCGAGTCCATACGGTGCAGGCAAAGGAAGAAGACTCAGTGTACAGCATGTACTACGATCGGCAGGAACCTTTGCGTTCCATGCCTTCCCACCGGGTACTGGCCATGGATCGGGGCGAGAAAGAAGGCTATTTGAAGGTATCCCTTGAGCTGAACGAGGCGACCGTGCTGCGGATGATTCACAATGCGTACGTGATTCAGACTGGCAGCATTGCCTCGGACTACGTTGAAAAAGCCTGCGATGATGCCTATAAGCGGCTGATTGCTCCCTCACTGGATAATGAACTTCGCAATGAGCTCACTGCCCGGGCACAAAAAGACGCCATTCGTGTGTTTGCACTCAATTTGAAGCCCTTGCTGATGCAGCCTCCCGTGAAGGGAAGAGTCGCTATCGGTCTTGATCCGGGTTACCGCATGGGCTGCAAGGTTGCCGTGGTGGATGAAACAGGCCGTGTGCTGGATACGGCGGTAATTTACCCGACGCAGAACAACCGGATTCCGGAAGCAAAGGAGAAGGTGAAGGAACTCATTCGCAAGCATGGGGTGACCATTGCAGCCATCGGCAACGGTACGGCAGGCCATGAGACAGAGGTGTTCTTTACCGAAGTCATGAAGGAAATGAATCTGGGGGATGATCTGGCTTACATGGTGGTCAGCGAAGCAGGGGCTTCCGTGTATTCTGCCTCCAAGCTTGCAGCAGAGGAGTTTCCCCAATTTGATGTTAATCTGCGCAGTGCCGTATCCATTGCACGGCGGCTGCAGGATCCTTTGGCGGAGCTGGTCAAGATTGACCCCAAAGCCATTGGCGTGGGGCAGTATCAGCACGACCTGAAAGAAAGCGAGCTGGATGCTGCGCTGGACGGTGTGGTGGAGGATTGCGTTAACAATGTAGGCGTGGATGTGAACACGGCCAGCCCCTCCCTGCTGAGCCATGTGGCAGGCATCAATGCCACCGTTGCCAAGAATATCGTGGCCTACCGGGAAGAAAACGGCGCATTCACTTCCCGTGCTCAGCTGAAGAAGGTGCCGAAGCTGGGGCCGAAGGCCTTTGAGCAGTGCGCTGGCTTTCTTCGAGTGCCGGAGGGCAAGGATCCCATTGAGAACACCGGCATCCATCCGGAAAGCTACGCAGCAGCCAAGGAACTGCTGAAGCATTTGAAATTAACCCCTGCAAAGGCGGCCGGACAGATTGCGGCGCTTGCAGAGGCGGAAGGGTATGAGGCGCTTTCACAGACTTTGGGCATTGGTGTTCCTACGCTGAAGGATATTGTGGCAGAGCTGAACAAACCGGGACGCGATCCCCGTGATGAACTGCCGAAGCCTTTGCTGCGCAAGGACGTGATGGACATGGCCGATCTTGCTCCGGGCATGGAGCTCCAAGGTACGGTTCGCAACGTGACGGACTTCGGTGCCTTCGTAGATATTGGTGTGCATCAGGATGGCCTGGTTCATGTGAGCCGTATGCCTGGCAGGGTGAAGCACCCCAGCGATTGCGTCCGGGTAGGGGATATTGTCAAGGTGTGGATTACCGAGGTGGATAAACAAAAGGGGCGCATCGGGCTGACCATGATGGCTCCGGCAAAGCAATAACAGACCGCAAGGCACAGACAATGACATTTTAATCGTCTGTGCCTTGTTTTGATAGATGAATATAAAATGACGATGGGCAATCCCGATGGCAGGAAAACGGCATGCCTGCTTTTGACGCGTGTGCATGCAATAAAACATGGGCACAGTTCTTCACCGAAACCTTGACATCAACCGTAAATCCGCTACAATGGAATTACAACCGGTGAAGGGAGGAAGGAACATGGCAGAGGGACTTGAACGATATGTACAGCGCTTCATTGACCGGCTTCATCGTGAGCAGGTGAATATGCACGGCTTTCAATTATCAGTGCAGGGTGCAATCAAGGCCAAGGCTTACTACGCTCCTTTTCAGGAAGGGCAGAAGCATCAAATGTATTCCGTCACGAAATCCATGACATGCATTGCCATCGGCATGCTGATGGATGACGGCAAGCTGACGCCGGATGATCCCATTGTGCAGTTTTTTCCCGATTGGTTGCCGGAGCACCCGGATGAAAGGCTGATGCGCCTGAAAATCAGGGATATGCTGCGCATGGCTACCTGCTATCGGCGCACCACCTATCGGGAAGGCATCGATGAAAATTGGGCGAAGACCTTCTTCACGGCAACGCCAACCCACGAGCCGGGAACGGTATTCAACTATGATACCAGCTGTGCCCAGGTACTGGCAGCCTTGGTGGAGCGGCTCAGCGGCATGAGTGAGGAGCAGTTCCTGACCCAGCGGCTGCTGCATCCCATTGGCTGCACGGACGGAACCCATTGGCTTCGGGATCCTTCCGGCTGCTGCCGTGGCGGTACCGGCATGGCCATGAGCCTGCGGGATTTGCATCGTGTGGCGCAGTGGATGCTGGATGGGGGCAGCGGGCTCATCAACCCGGATTTTCTTCAGCAGATGACGGAAAAGCACATCGATACGGTGATGCAGACCAACGAAGAAGAACGATACGGCTATTGCTGGCAGTGCTGGCGAACCCGAAACGGTTGGGCACTGTACGGCATGGGCGGTCAGCTTGCCGTTGTGTGCCCGGAAAAACAGGCAATTTTGACTACCATTGCGGATACACGGCTGGATCCCTTCGGCGTGCAGCGTATCTATAACGCCTTCTTTGAGGAACTGTATCCGGCCATCGGAACGGAAGATATGCCCTGCACAGCCTATCAGCTGGAGACAGAGCATCTCCCGACCATTGCATCAGGAAACGTGCCCTGCGGACGGTTTGCTTTCGAAGAAAATAATCCGCTGGGGCTCCGGTGGATGCAAACGGAAGAGGGAATGCTTCGATATCAGCAAGATCGGGGCGAGGTTATGCTTCCGCTGTCTTTCGGCCGCAACCTGAAAACAAGCTTTCCCGGCTGGGATGCGGATGCTTTGGTATCGGCCGGATGGACACAAGGTCGTCTGCTGCATGTCAGATGCAATGAGATCACATGGGAACCTTGCGGCTTTGAATTGCTCCTGTGCTTTCAGAACGACACGTTAACGGTGCAGGCTCGGTGCTCGTCCTCTGAAAAAACAAAGGGTTACGATGGTGTTGCAACGGGAAAAATGATCAAAGAATGAAGGAATGAATTGTGACGGAACTGAACATTCGCAGGGCGGAGAATAAAGATATCCCTTCCATTGTCAAGCTGCTTTATGAGGTGCACAAGGTACACAGCGATGCTCGGCCGGACTTGTTTAAGGCAGGATGCCGAAAGTATACCGATGAGCAGCTGAAACAAATTCTTGCCGATGAGTATACGCCGGTGTTTGTGGCGGAATTGGATGGGGAAGTGCAGGGGTATGCGTTCTGCATTCATAAGCAGTTCCCGCAAGACTCCAGCATGACGGATGTCAAAACCCTGTACATCGACGACCTGTGCGTGGACGAAAATGCCCGCGGTCATCATGTGGGCACCCAACTGTATCAGTACGTGCTGGATTATGCCAAGGCACAAGGCTATTACAACGTGACCCTGAATGTGTGGGCAGACAATAAGAAGGCATTGGGCTTCTATGAACGAATCGGCCTCCGTGTACAAAAAATCGGCATGGAGAAAATTTTGTAAGGGTTCCGAAAATCAGACGAACGGAGGAATGTGCCATGCACGATCATGATTGCTGCGAACATGACCATCATCATCATGAAGGGGACTGCGGCTGTGGCCACGAACATCACCATCACGATGAACACTGCGGCTGCGGACATGAACATCATCACGGGGAAGAGCCTCTGACAGCAGAAGAAGAAAGAATCCTGCATACGCTGCATCACTGTCACTATTTGCCGATTGCAAGATTCACGCTGACCTCCTCCAAAGAGGATGAACTTTTTGCCACGGCCATGGAACCGGTGTACTTGGTGAGTGCAGACACCTCCATGGAGGATGCGAAGGCAGACAGCGCACCTTTCGCTTCACTAGAAGAAAAAGGACTTATTACCCTGGATTATGATATTCCGTTGACCGGCTATGACTACAGCGTTTACGAGCAGTCTGCGTTGTATCGGTATTTTTGTGACACGGTCAGGGAGAATGCAGCCAGGCCGGATGCACTCTTTGACACCCCCAATCTGGAGCTTGGCAGCGTGGCATTGGTAAAGGAGGAGGAACAGCATGGCAACTGATCTGGAAATTGCTCAGGCGGCAGTACCCCAACCCATTGGCAAAATTGCGGAGAAAGCAGGTATCCCGGAAGAGGCTTTGTCCCTCTATGGGCGGCTGATGGCGAAGGTGGATCCTGCCTTGCTGCCGAGACGGGAGAAGAAGGCAAAGTTGATTCTGGTAACGGCCATCAACCCCACGCCGGCAGGTGAAGGAAAAACGACTGTCAGCGTTGCCTTGGCAGATGGTATGAGCAGATGCGGAAAAAAGGCGATGCTGGCGCTGCGTGAACCGAGCCTTGGTCCCGTGTTCGGCATGAAGGGCGGTGCGGCCGGCGGCGGATATGCCCAGGTGCTGCCGATGGAAAGCATCAACCTCCACTTTACCGGGGATCTGCACGCGATTACAGCGGCCAATAATCTGCTGGCTGCCATGGTGGACAACCATATTCAGCAAGGGAATAAGCTAGGCATTGATCCCAGGCAAGTCACATGGCGCCGCTGCCTGGATGTGAACGACCGGCAGCTTCGCCAAATTACCTCCGGTCTTGGCGGAAAGGCCAACGGCATGCCCCGAGAGGATGGCTTTGAAATTACTGCCGCCAGCGAGGTTATGGCTGTGTTTTGCTTGGCACGGAACATTCCTGACCTGAAAGCACGTCTGGCCCGGCTGCAGGTTGCCCGAACCTTTGACGGGCGTGCCGTTACGGCAGGGGATCTTCATGCGGAAGGAGCCATGACGGCACTGCTCCGGGATGCTTTGCAGCCAAACCTTGTACAGACCTTGGAAGGTACGCCCTGCCTGATGCATGGTGGCCCCTTTGCCAACATTGCCCACGGATGCAACAGCGTGATCGCCACCACCACTGCCATGTCGCTTGCTGATTATGTGGTAACGGAAGCGGGCTTCGGCGCTGACTTGGGCGCTGAGAAATTCCTGGATATTAAGTGCCGGCAGACTGGCATTTGGCCGGATGCGGTGGTGATTGTCGCCACGGTGCGTGCATTGAAGCATCACGGCGGCTGCCCGAAGGATCAGCTGAAGGCGGAAAACCTAGATACTCTGGCGAAGGGTATGAGCAACCTGATGCGTCATATCGACCATGTACAGCATGTGTGGAAGCGTCCGGCCGTGGTGGCCATCAACCGATTCGCCGAGGATACGGAAGCGGAAATGAAGCTGATCCGTGAGGCCTGCCAAATGGCCGGCGCACCGGTGGAAGTCTGCGAAGGATGGGCTCACGGCGGAGAAGGTGCCGTAAATCTGGCAAAAACCGTATGCGATCTTGCGGATCATGCTGCGGTTTGTGAGCCTGCCTACACCTATCCTTCCCAGCTGCCGCTGAAGGAAAAGATTGAAGCCATTGCACAGAAAATCTACGGCGCCAAGGATGTTGCTTTCGGTGCCGGTGTGCTGAAGCAGCTGGATAAACTGACGGCGGAAGGCTGGGGTGAGTGCCCGGTATGCATTGCCAAGACCCAGTATTCCTTCTCGGATGATGCGAAGGCATTGGGCGCGCCGGAAGGATTTACGCTGCATATTCGCAGCGTCCGCCTCAGCGCAGGTGCCGGGTTTGTGGTGGCGTTTGCCGGGGACATCATTGCCATGCCGGGGCTGCCGAAGATTCCGGCAGCAGAGAATATTGACGTGGACGATGACGGCAGAATCATTGGTCTCTTCTGATAACATGAACGCCGTGTGAAGTTTTGCCGACCCCCTTGTCCTATTCGGTAATTCCTGCTATAATACCGAAAGTACCCGATTTTGAAAGGAGCCGTTGCGCATGAATCTGACCAATCTCTTCTTTGGGATCAGCACTGCCTTGGCCGATGCTGCCACCACCACGACGGATGCTGCTACGACCGAAGCGAGCACTGCTTCCGGCGTTGTGAGCATGTTGGTTTCCCTGCTGCCCATGGTGCTGATCTTTGTGGTGTTCTATTTCTTCCTGATTCGTCCTCAGAAGAAGAAGGACAAGCAGGTTAAGGATATGCTGGACGCCTTGAAGGTCTCTGACCGTGTATGCACCATCGGCGGTATCTATGGCACCATTACGGCCATCAAGGATGACACCGTGACCCTGTCTGTGGGCAAGGATCATGTGAATCTGGTGCTGGCTCGCTGGGCAATCCGCTCGGTGGAAGAGGTCGCTGTTGAGAACGATACCGAAGCGCTGAACTAAGCTGCTTATACAAAAAACGGCTCCCGATGATCCCTTATTGAAATGGGATGATCGGGAGCTTTGTTGTGCCTTGGGGTTTATTTCTGTTCCGTGCCATAAAAGGCATCATACGCTTCGACGATTTTCTGCACAAGCTCATGGCGAACCACGTCTTTGGCTGTCAAGTGCACCATGCCGATTTCAGGAATATCCTTGAGGATTTCCAGCGCTTCGGTTAGGCCGGACTTTTTTCCAGCTGGCAGGTCGGTTTGTGTTACGTCACCGGTAACAACCACTTTGGAGTGGAAGCCCAAACGAGTCAGGAACATTTTCATCTGTTCGGATGTGGTATTTTGCGCCTCATCCAAGATGATGAAGGAATCGGACAAGGTTCGGCCGCGCATGTAAGCCAAGGGCGCCACTTCTACCGTGCCCCGTTCCAGCAGCTTCTGATAGGAATCCACCCCCATAAAGTCGTACAGTGCGTCATAGAGAGGACGCAGATAGGGGTCTACCTTTTGGGTCAAGTCACCGGGGAGAAAGCCCAGCTTTTCTCCGGCTTCAACGGCGGGGCGGGTCAGCACAATGCGCTCTACTTCCTTGTTCTTCAGTGCCACAACGGCAAGTGCCATGGCCAGGTAAGTCTTGCCCGTGCCGGCAGGTCCTACGGCAAAGGTCAGGTCGTGGTCACGAATGGCCTGCACATACTCCTGCTGTCCAAGAGTCTTGCACTTGATTTGCTTGCCTCGATGGGTGATGGCAACCACAGAGCGGAGGATTTCATCAATCATGTCCACCTTGCCTTCACGAGCCAGGGCGATGGCGTAGCGAATCCGACTGCGATCGACCAGCTCATTGCGGTCGATCATTTCCATCAGCTTCAGGATGACGCTTTCTGCCAGCGCCGCATCAGCTTCCTGCCCGGAAATCAGCAGTTCCGAACCCCGGAGGGCGATGGTCACGCTGCACTCCTGCTCAATGAGCGCCACATTCTGGTCATTCATGCCGAAAAGGGTCATATAAGTTTCCATGGTGTCCGCAGACAAATTGATCCTGCGAGTTTCTGTCAAAAAGTGTCCCAGCCTTTCCTGCCTCTTTCAGGCGATTTTCGTCAATGAGTTAGCATTACACCAGCACTTTGCTTTCCCAGCGGTTGCCCTTCATGCGGATTAAGAAGAGGGTAGAGCGGAAAATCCAGTCAATGATCATGGCCAGCCATACGCCTACAACGCCCATGGCGCAGTTTTGCGCAAGGATGTAGCCGAAGAACACCCGGAAAGCTGCCATGGAGAAAATGGAAATGACCATGGTAAAGGTGGCATCGCCTGCTGCACGCAGTGCATTGGGCAACACAAAGGCCATAGGCCAAATGAAGATGCTGCCCAAACCGTGGATGGCAATCAGTTTCTTGGCCATTTCTGCCGTTTCTGCGGAAAGGTTGAAGGGGATCACCAGCAGATCCATGCTCAGCA
This sequence comes from Clostridia bacterium, assembly GCA_030529995.1. Classification (GTDB taxonomy): domain Bacteria; phylum Bacillota; class Clostridia; order Christensenellales; family Aristaeellaceae; genus CAKUFA01. Next base: position 6,136 of record JAUMVT010000044.1, on the reverse strand, counting down.
AAATGACCACGTTGAGTGCAGCCATGGAGGCGTAAGACAGCATCATCATTCGCTTGACGTACATCCGTGCCTGCTTAAATTCATGGGCACCGACGCACTGACCTACGACAGTAATCATGCCCAGACCAATGGCATTGCCCGGAAGTACTTCCAGGGAAGCCATGGTGTTGCCAACGGCATTTGCTGCAATGGATACCGTACCAAAGGTGCTGACCAGTCCCAGCAAAATCAGCTTGCCCAGCTGAAAAATGCTTCCTTCCAGTCCATTGGGAACACCTACATAAAGAATCTTCTTCACCAGATGGCTGTGCCATTCAAACTCATGCAGCTTGGGGTAGGGAATGGTGCAGCGGGGATTCTGCAGGGCAATCTGCATGACAGCTGCGCCCAGAATGCGGCTCACAAGGGTGGCAATGGCGGCGCCTGCAACGCCCATATTCATGACGTAAATCAGCAAAGAGTTGCCGATGACGTTAACCACGTTCATCACCAAAGAGGTTTCCAGAGAAATCTTGGCGTTGCCCATGGAGCGCAGCAGTGCTGCTGATGCGTTATACATCGCCAGGAAGGGATAACTGACGGCGGACCAGAACAGATAGGTTCTGGCACTCTCCATCACGTCCGCCTCGATGGTGCCGTAGATGGCATCCAGCATGGAGACTCGGAAAATCAGACAGAGCGTCATGATCGCCGTACTGGCAATGAGGATCACATAGAAAAGCATTTTCGCCGAACGGCCTGCTTCCTCCGGGTCTTTCTTTCCTAAATATTGTGATGCAACCACGGCACCGCCTGTGGCTAACGCCGCAAACACGTTGCTCAGCAGCAGGTTGATGGTATCCACCAGCGACACACCGGAGACAGCCGCCTCGCCGCAGCCGGCTACCATGATGGTATCCATCATGCCGATCATTACCGTCAGTGCCTGCTCCAACAAAAGCGGAATCAATAATTGCTTCATCTCTGCCCGGGAAAACATCATAGGTTTTTCTTCGGCCGTGCTTGTCACCTGTTCCTTGGCCATGGCGACACCACTCCTTCCTTCATTTACACCGAAAAGACGTGATAACGGTATCACATCATGCATGAATTGTCAACTAAAATGGAAATGCTTTCACAGCGCAAGAGCAAGACATTGACAGGATTGTGCGAATCTTGACTTTTGACCCTGCATTGTTCATAATATAGTCGTTGTGGTAGGCCTATGCTTCGCCACAGAAAGGAAGGACGTTTGCCTTGGCCACTACCATTACGCACATTGCGCCGGGTTCCATTGCTGAACGGCTTGGCCTGAAGGCCGGCGATCAGTTGGAAAAGATCTCCGGTGAGCCTGTGATTGACCAGATCGATTATCAGGCTTTGACATCACGGGAGCGGTTGTCTCTGGAGGTTCTGCATGAAAATGGCGTGCGGGACGTGCTCCATGTCAAGAAGGAAGACTGGGAGCCGCTGGGGATCACCTTGGATCAAACCATTATTTCCAAGCCTCGTCCGTGCCATAATCACTGCATTTTTTGCTTTATTGACCAAATGCCTCCGGGCATGCGGGATACCTTGTATGTGAAGGATGACGACTGGCGTCTTTCCCTGATGATGGGCAATTTCGTCACCTTGACGAATGTAAACGATAAAGAATTTGACCGCATCCTGCGCCGTCGTGTCAGTCCGCTGTACATTTCCGTTCATGTAACGGATCCGGAAATTCGCTGCCGCATGATGCGCAATCCAAACGCCGGACAGATCATGGATCGTCTGCGCACCCTGAAGGAACACGGACTTCGATATCACTGCCAGGTGGTGCTTTGCCCGGGATGGAACGATGGGGAAGTGCTCATGCGTACCCTGCGGGACTTGGAAAGCATGCGTCCGGCAGCCCGAAGCGTCGCCTTAGTGCCTGTGGGACTGACCAAGTGGCGTGAGGGACTGGACAAAGTCGATCCTTACAATCGGGAGACGGCACGGCAATTGGTCGAAATGATCCGCCCCATGCAGGAGGATTTTCTTCGCCGGCTGGGTACTCGGTTTGTTTTCCCGTCGGATGAGTTTTATTGCCTCAGCGGTCTTCCACTGCCTGAGGATGAAGAGTACGAAGGCTATCCCCAGGTAGAAAACGGGGTGGGCATGCTGCGGCTGTTTGAAACGGATATTCGCTATGCATCGGAGGATTTTCCCTGCGATGCGCCCTCGCCAAAACGCCGGGTTATCGCCTGCGGAACTTCTGTTGCTGCTTTCATCCGCCGGATGATTGACACCTATGCGCCCAAGGGGACGCAGATTGAAGTCATTCCTATCCTGAATCACTTCTTCGGCGAATCGGTGACCGTTACGGGGCTGATTACCGGCGGGGATCTGATTGAGCAGCTGCGGAACGTTGACTGTGACGAAATCATGATATGCCGGAACATGATCCGCAACGAGGGCGACCTCTTCCTGGATGGAACCAGCGTGGAAGAGGCGAGGCAGGCACTTCCTGCGCCCTTGCGCATTGTAGAGAATACCGGTGAAGGCTTCTGGAAAGCCATGTGTGGAATGGAGGAAACCTAATGGCAAGACCCCTTGTGGCGATTGTTGGTCGCCCCAATGTCGGCAAGTCGACCTTTTTCAATAAAGTTGTCGGACACCGCATCAGCATCGTGGAGGATACCCCCGGCGTTACCCGGGATCGTGTCTATGCGGATGTGGAATGGCTGACCCGAAAGTTTACACTGATTGATACCGGCGGTATTGATCCCCACAGTGAAGATGTGCTGCTGAGCCAGATGCGCCGTCAGGCAGAGATTGCCATGGATACGGCGGATGTGATCTGCTTCTTTACCGATGGCCGGGAAGGCTTGACGGATGATGACCGGGAAGTGGCAAACCTGCTGCGGAAGACGCATAAGCCTGTCATTCTGGTGGTGAACAAGATCGACCATATCAGCATGAATGACAACATGTATGAGTTCTACGAGCTTGGCATCGGGGATCCCATCGCCATCAGCGCCGTCAACATGATGGGGCTGGGCGATTTGCTGGATGAAATCTGCAAGCATCTTCCGCCGCCTGATGATGACGAAATGGAAGAAGCAGAGCATGTGGTGCAGCTGGCTGTGGTTGGCCGTCCTAATGTGGGCAAGAGTTCTCTGGTGAACCGGCTGCTGGGGCAGGAACGCACCATGGTATCCAACATTGCGGGAACGACCCGTGATGCCATTGATACCCGCTTTACCGGCGTGGACGGCACGGAGTACAACATCATTGATACTGCCGGTATTCGCCGTAAGCGCGCCGTTGAGGATGAGACTCTGGAGCGTTACAGCGTGCTCCGCTCCATTGCGGCCATTCGCCGGTGCGATGTGGCACTGATGCTCATTGATGCCAACGACGGCGTGACCGAACAGGATACGAAGATCGCCGGCATGATTCATGAAGAGGGCAAGGCCGTGGTGGTGGTGGTCAACAAGTGGGACGCCATCGACAAGGAGACCGGCACGCTGGAGAAATACCGTAAGCAGGTGCTGGAAGACCTGAAGTTCATGGATTATGCGCCTGTGCTGTTCCTTTCTGCATTGACCGGTCAGCGCGTCAATACCGTGCTGGACATGGTGAATCAGGTTTGGGCACAGGCTTCCAAGCGTGTGCCTACCGGCGTGCTGAATGATGTGCTGGCAGATGCTACGGCTTCCCTTCAGCCTCCGGCCACCAATGGCCGCCGTCTCCGCATCTACTACTTGACGCAGCAGAGCGTTTGCCCCCCTACCTTTGTTCTCTTTGTGAATGATGAAGAACTGATGCATTTTGCCTATGAGCGGTATTTGGAAAACTATTTCCGCAAAACCTTTGACTTTACAGGCACACCCATCCGTTTTATTCTTCGGGAAAAGAAGAAGGAGGATTAAAGCATGCCTACTTGGTTACAGTATGTCATTGTCGGCGTTGTTGCCTACTTGCTGGGTTCCTTCTCCACAGGACTGACTGTTGCGAGGGTTCAGCACGGCCCGAATCTTCGGGAGGTAGGCAGCAAAAATACGGGCGCTACCAACGTTATGCGCACCATGGGTCTCAAGAATGGCTTGGTGACCTTTGTCGGAGATTTTCTGAAAGCGGCGTTGGCGTGCGGCATTGGCTGGTGGATTACCGGAAATCGATACGGCGCCATGCTGGCCGGCATTCTGGTGATTTTAGGCCACAACTGGCCGGTGTTCTTCCAGTTCAAGGGCGGTAAAGGGGTTGCTTCCTCCTGCGGCGTGCTGCTGGTTTGCTATCCCATTCCTGCGCTGATCTGCTTTGTGCTGACCATTCTGCTGATCTATCTAACGAAGTACGTTTCCCTTGGCTCCATGTTTATGCTGACCTTGTTTGCCGTGATTACGGCTGTCACCAACTGGGGCGACTGGCTGGTGATCCTTTGGGCGGTGGTGCTGCTTGCCTTGTGCCTGCTGCGGCACCGTACCAACATTGTTCGGCTGATTCATGGCAAGGAAAATAAAATCAGCTTTGGAAAAAAGAAAGAATAATTTTCTTGGCGCCGCTTTTTCGGCGGCGTCTTTTCATTCCTTGAAAATTGTTTGAGGTGACAATGATGCATATTGTATTGACTGAATCTCTTGGTATTCCGGATTCCCTGCTGAATCATTATGTGGCTCCTTTGATTGAGGAGGGGCATACCTTTAGTGCTTATCCTAAGACCTTGGATGCTCATGTCCTTGCAGAAGAAATCCGGGATGCGGATGTGATCATGCTGGCCAACATGCCGATGCCCAAAGAGGCACTTGATGCTTGTAAGCACTTGAAGTATGTGGATGTAGCCTTCACCGGCGTTGACCATGTGGATTTGCACACCGTGAAGGAGAAAGGTGCGCTGCTCAGCAATGCCAGTGGCTATTCCAACGAAGCCGTTGCAGAACTTGCTATTGAAATGATGCTGAGCCTGCTGCGTCATGTACCCGAGGTAGAGGAACGCTGCCGTCAGGGCAAGGATAAAACCGGCCTTGTAGGCAGAGAACTGAAAGGGAAAACAGTTGGTATCGTTGGCCTTGGAAAAATCGGCAAGCGGACGGCTCAGCTGTGCCAAGCCTTTGGCTGCAGGGTAATCGGCACCAGCCGTACCCATCAGACAGGGGAGTTGGACGGCATTGCCTGCATGACACTGGAGGATCTGCTGGTTTCGTCGGATATTGTGGTGCTGCACTGCCCGCTGAATGCATCGACCCATCATTTGATGAATGAGCGCACCATTGATCTGATGAAGGATGGCGCACTACTGCTGAATTTGGCACGGGGCGGCGTGGTTGACAGCAAAGCACTGGCCAATGCGCTGCAGTCCGGCAAATTAGCCGGGGCAGGCATTGACGTGTTTGACAAGGAGCCTCCGCTTCAGCCGGATGAACCGCTGCTTCATGCACCCAATACCTTGCTGACGCCCCATGTGGCCTTTGCTACAGAAGAATCCATGGCACTGCGGGCAGAAATCGTGTTTGAGAATCTAAGGTGCTTTCTCGAGGGGCAGCCGAGCAATTTGGTGGGGAATTAAGCTAACTCGCAAATTTTGCGATTTTCATTGACATTACGGGTTTTTTAGGTAAAATGATTGTGGGAGGCGAATGGTTTTGCTTGAATTTCTTCAAGAATGCGACTCTAACAACATGTATAATCGCGCCCATGATTGTGAACTGCATCTCAATGCTTTTAATTGTCTTACGCCTATTGCTACTTTTTTTGAAGTGACCTTTAAGGCTCTGTACAGTGAGTTCTTTCCAAACAGATCATTTGAACAGAGCCTAAATTTATATGACTTACTTCATGAGAAAGAGTTTGTCGATTGCTTAAAAACCGATCTGGATTTCTCATCGATTCATGTTGTCGATATGATTCGCAAAAAAAGCAACGAGCTGAAGCACAGCGAGAACGCACAACCGATAAATGCTGATGATAGAAAAAACTATTTTCGTTGCTTATTTAATTTTTGCGCGAGTTACTATCTTTGGCGTACTGGAAAGAAAAAGCCATCTTGGGATGATAGCCTCTATAATAATTTTCTCATTGATGATCATGCAAGAAAATTAGTGGAAAGTGAACTATCCGATCGTATTTCCGATTTGGCACGGTTGATTGTAAAATGAAGTTGGACACTTAAAAAGAAAAATCCATAGTGATG
>JAUMVT010000094.1 GCA_030529995.1 Clostridia bacterium | reverse complement strand
CATCACTATGGATTTTTCTTTTTAAGTGTCCAACTTCATTTTACAATCAACCTCTTTACCTTAACAGAATTTTTCCTTGCATTTCGGTTGACAATCTTCCGCCCAATTTGTATAATCAAACCGATTCCGTTGAGAGGCAGGTGATACGGGTGGACGGCCAGGACAGTATCGGGCGAAGATGCTTTGTCGGCGCTTCTGCTCGTATTATGAAGTAAGAACGCCAAGTATCTTTTCCGGTTCCTGTATTGTGCTGTAATTGGACAATTCAGGCTTTTTTGTGTGTCAAAAAAGGAGGAAAACCGAAAAAGGAGGAAACCCAATGGAACAGAGAAACGATCTGAACGAAGAACTTCAGACGCATCCGGACTATGCGGCAGAGATTGCGGAACTGATTCGCAGCGATATCTCGGCTGCCGAGAAAAAAGAACGTCTGGCAGATTATCACGCAAACGATATCGCCGACGCATGGACGCTTCTTTCCGATAAGGAACGTAAAAATTTAGTTGCCCTGCTGGATCAGGATCAGACGGCAGAAATCTTCTCTTATTTGGAGGATCCGGAAGAATACCTGAGCGAACTGGGGGACGATAAGGCCGCCGACATTCTTGAAAGCATGGATGCTGACGATGCCGTGGATGTTCTGGAGTCCTTGGAGCCTGATCAGCAGGAAAAGCTGATCGAGCTCATGGAAAAGGACGCTCGGCAGGACATTGAGCTGATTCAATCCTACGATGAGGATCAAATCGGCAGCAAGATGACCACCAACTTTATCAGCGTGTCCAAGGATCTGACCATTAAGCAGGCCATGCACACGCTGATTGAGCAGGCAGCAGAGAATGATAACATCTCCACGATCTATGTGCTGAACAAGGATGGTACCTTCCATGGTGCCATCGACCTCCCGGATTTGATTCGAGCAAGGGATTATGAAGAACTGGAATCTCTGGTGACCACGTCTTATCCTTACGTGTTTGCAGATGAAAACGTGGATCAGTGCATTGAGCAGTTGAAGGATTACTCCGAAGACTCTATTCCTGTGCTGGATCATCAAATGAAGCTGCTGGGCGTCATCACTTCCCAAGACTTGGTGGAAGTGGTTGATGAAGAGCTTGGCGATGACTACGCCAAGTTAGGCGGCTTGACCGAAGAAGAAGACCTGGATGAACCGCTGCATCAAAGCCTGCGGAAGCGCATTCCCTGGCTGGTGGTGCTGATGTTCCTGGGGCTGGCTGTTTCCGCCGTTGTGTCCCTGTATGAGCCGGTAATGGCACAGCTGACGCTGGTGGTAGCTTTCCAGTCCATGATTCTTGATATGTCCGGCAACGTGGGCACCCAGTCCCTGGCTGTCACCATTCGTGTTCTGTCCGATGAGCAGCTGACGGCCAAACAGAAGCTACATCTGGTCTTTAAGGAAGGCCGGGTTGGTTTTGTGGGCGGTATGCTGCTTGGCATTGCCTCGACGATTGTCATCGGCATTTACGTGCACTTCTGCCTGACGAAGGATTGGCTGTTCAGCTTCGCAGTGTCCGGCTGTATCGGCTTGTCGCTGATGGTAGCCATGGGCATCTCCGCACTGGTGGGCACGGTGACACCTCTTTTCTTCAAGAAGATCAAGGTGGATCCGGCTGTGGCATCCGGTCCCTTGATTACCACCGTCAATGACTTTGTGGCTGTCATTACCTACTACACGCTGGTAGAGGTTCTGCTGATCAATTGTTTACATCTTGCGGGATAAAGAACCGCATGGAAGGGTCTGCTTATTCGCAAAAGGCGAGAGCAGACCCTTCGTGCATGTTGCAGGCAATGTTGTGATGCTTGCCGGAAAATGTTTGCTAGAAACTTGACAAAATTTTTGAAATCAGCAGGAAAAGGAAGGTTTACGGCGAATCACTGAAATTGGGACAAAATTGAGCCACTATACTCCATCTCGTCGAAAGACGAGTTCAAATTGGAAGAACGGAAGGAGATTGGACATGAGCAACACGCAGGACCTGAAGCGGATGCTGGACAAGAAGGACAGCATTCTCAAGGGAGACGCTGAGCGCATTGCCAAGCAGCGCGCCCAGGGGAAACTGGTTGCCCGGGAACGGGTAGCCAAGCTGTTGGATCAGGGCAGCTTTGTGGAAACGGATGCTCTGGTGTCAAAGAACGGCGACTATGCCGGGGTTGTAACCGGTTACGGTACGGTGCAGGATCGTCCGGTGTACCTGTTTGCGCAGGATTTCACGGTGCATGGCGGTGCCATGGGTGTGAAGCAGGCCGGTAAGATTCTGAAGGTGCTGGATCTGGCACAGAAGACCGGCGCACCTGTGATTGCCCTGATGGACAGCGCAGGCGTTCGGTTGGATGAAGGCGCAGAGGCGATGAACGCCTATGCTCAGGTTTATGCCAAGATGACCAAGCTCAGCGGCGTGTGCCCCATGATCGCGTTGGTGATGGGACCCTGCGTAGGCGGTGCTGCACTCATCAGCCAGCTGTGTGATGTGAGCATCATGGCGGAGAACGTTGGTCGTCTGATGGTTTACGGTCCTCAGGTGATGAGTGCCGTATCTGGCAAGACCTATGGGGAAGAGGCTGTCGGCGGTGCAAAGGCACTGGCTGAACAGGGTGCTGTGGCACTGACTGCCAAGGATGAGGATGCTGCCATTGCGCTGGCTGTGCAGGTGCTGGATCTGCTGCCCGGCTGCAATGCAGAAGACGCTCCTCTGGTGGATACCGACGACATGAACCGTGTCCTGCCTGCTGTGGACGCTAAGGACAGCGCTTCTCTGCTGGCAGCCATGGCAGATGCTGCCGCCTTTGTGGAGCTGTACAAGGATTACGGCAAGGAAGTTCGTGTGGCCTTGGCTCGCTTGGGCGGCCGCAGCGTGGGTCTGGTCGTGTCCGATGCCGCTGTGAATGACGGTATGCTGACGGCTGATGCGGCAGCAAAGGCTGCTCGCTTCATTCGCCTGTGCGATTGCTACTCTCTGCCTGTTGTTTCCTTGATCAACAGCAAGGGCGTTGTTGTGCCGGACGTGAAGGATCAGGCAAAGACCATGGCAGGCGTGGCACAGCTGCTGTACGCTTATGCAGAAGCTACCTGCCCCAAGGTGAGCGTTGTGGTTGGCAATGCCATTGGTCAGAGCTTCGTGGCAATGGCAGGCAAGGGCAATGCAGACGTTGCTTATGCATGGCCGGGTGCGGTTGTTTCCGCTTTGACCCCTGACGCTGCCGTGCAGGTGCTCTATGAGGATGAACTGAAGGCAGGCAAGGGCGATCCGCTGGCAAAGCGTGCTGAGCTGGAAGCAAAGTATGCTGATGAAGTGGCAGACGGCGTAGCAGCTGCTCAGGTCGGTATGATCGATGATGTGTGCGATCCGGCTGATACCCGTAAGCTGGTGATTGCTGCTCTGGAAATGCTGTCTTCCAAGCGTGAATCCAATCCGCCCAAGAAGCATGGCAACCTGCCGCTGTAACCGGAAAGGACGTGCAGCATATGGATAGATTGCTCAATAGCTTACTGGTCATGGTGGTTGGCATGTTGGTGGTCTTTTTCGGCTTGATCGTTCTGATTGGCTTGATTAAGCTGATTACCATCCTTACCACCGAAAAGAAGAAGGCAAAGGTTGCCGAGGCTCCCGCTCCCGTGGCTGTTGCCCCTGTAACCGCTGCTCCTGCTGCTGCCAAGGATGACGATGCGCTGATCGCTGTGATCACCGCCGCCGTTTCCTGCATGATGGAAGAGGGGACTGCCTTCACCGTGCGTCACGTACGCCGTATTTCCAATGCACCTGCCTGGCAGAAGGCCGGCCGGGAAGAACAAATCTACAGCCGTTTTTAAGATGAAAAACGAGGAGGATTTTCAAAATGCGTAAGTTCAACGTTACCGTTAATGGTCAGGCTTATGAAGTTGAAGT
>JAUMVT010000093.1 GCA_030529995.1 Clostridia bacterium | reverse complement strand
CCTTGACTTCTCTCCGCTGCCCTATGTGTAACCTATGCTTGACACTCCTACAGTAAAACTTCCTCCGTCTGTTTTTCATCTCTTGCCCTCCCCTTCCCTTCTATGGTATGATGATATCCGAAAGGCGGTACGAATATGATGAAGAAAATGAAAGCCTTTGGCTTTGTGATGCTTTTTGCCCTGTGCACGGTTTGCAGCGCTCTGGGCGAGACGTTTACTTTCTCCCTGGTAGGCGACTGTACGGTAGGCGATCAATGGAAGTACCACGGCTACGGCGCATCCTTTACCTATAAGATTACTCAAGCGGGGCTGGATTATCCCTTCAGTCTGGTGGCAGATCTGTTTGCCACCGATGACCTGACCATTGCCAACTGCGAAGGCGTGCTGACGAACCGCCGTCCCGGCAGCAATGCCAAGTTTATGACCCTGGGTGCAGAAACCAAGTTCGGCGAGGTTTTCAAGCTGGGCAACGTAGACGTGTGCAACATTGCCAACAACCACGCCCGGGACTTCGGCACCAATGGCCGGCAGGATACCATCGACACCCTGACGGCGCTTGGCATCGGTGTCTTCGGGGATGATGTACTTTACGAAACCGAGCTGAAGGGCGTTAAGATCGGCATTGTGGGCTACACCTATCCCATCAACAAATCCAAGATGGAACGCTACGCCGCCTCCATACAGCAGCTGAAGGATGACGGCTGCACCTTCATTATTGCCAGCGCTCACTGGGGCAAAGAGGAAAGCTACAACATCAACCTGGATCAGCGCACCTATGGCCCCCAGCTGATCGACCTAGGTGCGGACATGGTCTACGGCCATGGTTCCCACACCCTGCAGCCCATCCAGATCTACAACGGAAAGGCCATTTTCTACAGCCTGTCCAACTTTACCTTCGGTGCCAACGCCGCCCCCAAGGACGACGATACGGCTGTCATTCAGGTTACCTATAATGTGCAGGATGACGGCACCATGGAGCTGCAGCAGATTACGGCACTGCCCTTCAAAATGCACAACAACAAGGACTTCCGCCCCTATCCCATCGAGGATGAGGAAGGAAAGCTGAAGGTGTGGAAAAAGCTGGTGTTCTACAAGGACAAGGATCCTGACTCCGGCCTGCCGGAAAGCTTCCTGACCACCGGCATTGCCGTCTTTGCCGAGCCGGCCACCTCCACGGATCTTCCCCTGCCTGCCACAGAAACAGACCTGGCAAGTGCCACCAATCTTCCCGAAGGAGAATAACCTGTGAACATTCTGCTTGTTAATGACGATGGTATTTCCAGCCCCCATTTGCACATGCTTTGCCGGGCAGCAGCCGCACGGAGACATCATGTGCTTGTTTGTGCCCCCTCCACCCAGCAGAGCGGCAAAAGCTACAGCCTCACCATTGCCACGCCTTTGATGGTCGCGCCTTACACCATGGAAGGAGCCGATGCTGCATGGGCTGTGGACGGCACCCCTGCGGACTGCGCCCATTTGGCCGTGACGGCTCTGGCAGACGAACCCATTGACCTGTGCATCAGCGGCATCAATCACGGCTACAACGCCGGTCTGTCCATTTATGCCTCCGGTACGGTTAGTGCGGCTCGTGATGCGGCATTTCGTGGCATTCCCTCCATGGCGCTGTCCATGGAAGTCTCCACCCCGGCGGAAACCAGCCATCTCTTCGCCGAGTGGGCCATTCAGTTGGGTGAGCATCTGGTGCACTCCCCTGCTCCTGCCCAGTCTGTGCTGAACGTTAACCTGCCCCCCGTTCCGATTTACGAGTTGCAATCGCCCGTGTTCTGCCCACTGAATACCGCCATGTGGCAGGATGGGTATCAGCGGTGTGAGAGCCCCAGAGGCAAGACCTATTACTGGCTGAATCTTTATCAGGATGCAGCTCCTGACCCGGGCAGCGACATTGACCTGCTGGCCAAGGGACACATCACCTGCACCTTCATTGGCCCAACCGAGACGATCTGTCAGGGTTATGATGCCCTGCTGGAAGATTTGTGATTGCACTTTTTCATTTTTCTGTCAGAAAACCTCTTCGACCCCTTGCGGCCATGGATGCGAAGTCGTATAATGGAAAACCGCTGCGTTCTTTGGCGCAAGATTCGGAAGGGTTGGAGTGAAAAGCGTGCGGTATGTGCAGCTTCTCAAAAAGGAATTCAAAGGTTACAATGTCAAAAGCCTGACGGCTGATCTGCTCAGCGGCATTACGGTGGCGGCTGTTGCCCTGCCTTTGGCGCTGGCCTTCGGCGTATCCAGCGGTGCTGATGCGGCGGCAGGACTGATTACGGCCATTATCGCCGGGTTGGTGATTTCCCTGCTGTCCGGCGGATACTATCAAATCAGCGGACCTACCGGCGCCATGGCGGCCATCCTCATGTCCGTGGTAGCGAAGTACTCCATGCAGGGCGTGTTCATCGCAACATTCCTGGCCGGTATCATTCTGGTGCTGTGTGGTGTGCTGAAGCTGGGGCGGCTGACCTCCTTCATCCCCATGCCGGTGATTACGGGCTTCACCAGCGGCATTGCTGTAATCATCGCCCTGGGTCAGGTGGATAACTTCTTTGGCGTGACCAGCCAAGGAGATACTGCCATAACCAAGCTGCTCAGCTACGGCACGCTAGGTTTTTCTCCCAACTGGACGGCTGTGATCATGGGGCTTGCGGTCATCCTGTTCATGATCTTCTTCCCGAAAAAATGGAATGCCGTGGTACCCTCCAGCCTGATCAGCATTATTCTGGCCACGGCAGCCGCCATGATTTTTCATCTGGATGTGAAGCCTGTCGGTACGATTCCCACCACCCTGCTGCCGGAGAATCGGCTGACCTTTGCAGGGCTGGATCTTGCTACCATTCAAGGGCTGATTTCTCCTGCCTTCTCCATTGCCATTCTGGGCATGATTGAAAGCCTGCTGTGTGGTGCCAGTGCCGGACGCATGACCGGCGTGCCTCTAGACAGCGATCAGGAGCTGATTGCTCAGGGTATCGGCAACATGGTGCTGCCCTTCTTCGGCGGCATTCCTGCCACAGCAGCCATTGCACGCACCAGCGTGGCCATTAAGAGCGGCGCAAAGACCCGGCTGACCGGCGTCTTCCATGCCTTGGCACTGCTGGTATTCATGCTGGCGCTGTCCGCGGTCATGAGTCAGATCCCTCTTTGCGCCCTGGCCGGTGTGCTGATGGTCACTGCTTGGCGTATGAATGAGTGGCATGCCATCCGCTACATGATGAAGCGGAAGCTGAAGTCCAGCCTGGTCATGTTCTTTGCCACCATGATCGCTACCATTGTTTTCGACCTGACCATTGCCATTCTGGTTGGTGTCGGGTTGGCTGTCATCTTCCTGCTGGCACGGCTGAGCCACCTGGACATCCGCTACGACAAGGTAGACTGCGACCGGCTGAATATTCAGGACGCGCACGCACGTGAACGTCTTGCAGGAGCCATGGTATGCTATGTGAATGGCCCCATCATGTTCGCCAATGCCCAGGCTGTGGAAAACATGGCCGACAAAATGAAGGATCAGCACACGGTGTTCATGTCTTTGCGTGGGGTGAGCGACATGGATATCAGCGGTGCTCAGGCCATGATGCACTTGGCAGACGCACTCCGTGCCCTGGGCACCAAGCTGATCCTGACCGGTATGCCGGAGAAAGCCAAAACCATGGCGGATCGCTGTGGGCTGACGGAGACCGTCGGTGAAGAAAACTTCTATTACGGCATGGAGCGAGCCATCCTCGACTATCATGCCGCAGCCCTCCAGCAGGTAACGGATTAAGCTCTTTAGATTGCAGGCAGTCTGCCCACAGCTGCGTGAGCGGCTGCCTGCTTTTCCCTTTTCATCGTCATCCTCAATTTCTGTTAAGGTACAATACATAGGTAACACAAAGATAAAGAAAAGAGAACCCA
>JAUMVT010000004.1 GCA_030529995.1 Clostridia bacterium | reverse complement strand
CGCCGAACAGATTTTATTCATGCGGGGTGTCCAATTTGCACTTGCAATTTGCGCAATATTTTTATTCAGGCGAAGAAGTGGGAAAACACTGTTTCAAAACCTGATATTCAGCAGTTTGTGGGTGCGCTTTCCGGTCAAGGTGCTCAGAAGGGGTTGTTTATCACGACGGCCGATTTTTCCGCTGGTGCCCGAGCCTATGCCGATAACCTCACAAATTTGAAAATCGTTTTAGTTGACGGTAACATTTTGACTCGTCTCATGATTAAATACAATGTCGGTGTAACGGTAGAGCACATTTATGAATTAAAACGCTTAGATCGGGATTTCTTTGATGAGGAGCTGTAGATGTTAATCGATTACATCGGTGACGATTTCAACATATCATACAGAAAACTCTCTTCGTTGATATTTGCACCAACCAATTTGCTTTGCAACGCTATGTTGTTGCTATGAAAATCATCGCAATCCAATAAAAAGGTACAGCAAACAAGCCTGAGCGCATGATTTCTCAGACTAAATGCAGTTGTGGTGGCATTTACTATGGGACGTTTACTTCAGTAGCAGCGGGCTCTGAACCACCTCCTGAGGGGCAATGCAGGAGATGCCGAGAGCATGCGCCAGTTCCGCAGAATAGGTGAAGCAGAACATGTCGTAAGCACTCTTTCCGTGAAACTTGTTGCGAAGCACACCGTTAACGTGAGAGAAAATCAGGTTGACCGTCTCCTGGGTGAAGCCGTCGAAAGAAGAACCGGTCGGAACGATGTTTCGGAAAAGCGTGTGATTGTTCTCGACATGCGGCTTCTGGTAAGGCGCATTCGGATCGCAAAAGAACACGGACGTTTCTTTTTCCTCATCGATGCTGTTCTCGAAGGCAGACACACAGCTGAATTCGCCGCCATTGTCCGTCAGCAGTACGGGAAAGAATTCGCCAAAGGAGAAGCCGAAGGCGGCCAGTTTTTTCTTGAAGGCGGTGATTTTTTCAGCCGCCTCGGCGGCTGATTTGTTTTCAAGCAGGAGACCAAACATGAAATCCACGTGGGTAAACTGAAAAGTCATAATGACTTTGCCGCCAATGCTGCCGATGACCGTGTCCATTTCAGTGGCGCTGACGCCCGGATGCTCCCGCATGAAATCCTCAAAATCCTTGTAAGTCCGGCCTTTGCGAATCCCTTGAGGGACGTACTCCGGGGCATGCTTACGGCGTGATTTGAACTTGACGGCACGAGGCAGGTCGATGGGCGCAATGGCGTAGTAACCCTTGCGGATGTGCCGGTACACGGTTGACTTCGACACGGAAAGATGGTTGGCGTGGATGATGTGGTAGACGTTCTGCCCCGAACGCACACCATCCGAGATAATCTTCTCGGTTTGATAGAAAGATTCCTTGTTGAGAGGAATCCCTTCCCGAGATTCTTTCAACGTGGTTTCGTACTCGCACTGAGCACGCTTGCCAACGTACAGCTTGCGCAGATACACACAGCTGCAGCGATTGTACTGATCGCAGCCGTTGCAGACGAAGGGCGGACGAAGAAGCTTGGGGCAGGTTTCCTCTGTCCTGGTGAAGCGCTTCTGCTGCACTTCCGCGTGCTTCCGAACCTCACGTGAAACCGTTGTCGGATCTTTTCCGATCCGCCATGCGATCTCCTTGAAGGTCATGCCGCGGCTTACGAACTCCTGAATTTCGATCCGCTCCTGCAGGGTGAGATGCTTCTTGTGATGCTCATTTTCCATTTCATCTGGGACCTCCTTTCCCAGACTAAATGCTACTCTTTTTTCTTCCCAGACTAAATGCCACTTTAAATGCAGCTGTGGCATTTACTTTGGGAATTCACTTGATTTCGACCGCCGAAAAAAATCCTTGACAAAAATGCCCTTGGTCGCTATACTATACATTGCTGTTTGACTTGCGACCGTGGCGGAATTGGCATACGCGCACGTTTGAGGGGCGTGTCCAGCAATGGGTACGGGTTCAAGTCCCGTCGGTCGCACAGCAAAGCTTCGATTTGGTTCGAAGCTTTTTTTATACCTTGAAGCATGGCCTGTGTCGTGTTACAATGCTTCCGGAAAGGGTGATGACGTTGACGAAGGTAGGCATGATAACCTTCCTGCATAATGAAAACTACGGCTCTATCCTGCAGGCCTGGGCGCTGGCACAGGCGGTGAAGAGCCTTGGCTATGAAGGTATGCATCTGGACTATGACCCCGGCACGGGAGAAAAAATCCGCAATATGGTGCGCTGCGGCAATTCGCCTAAGCTGTTGCTGGATGGCCTTCGTAAGCGGCTTGTCAAGGTGGAACAAGGGCAGGCAAGGGGAAAGGCGGCGGCGCTTGCAGCTTTCCGCAGGGACACTCTGCCTATTTCTGCACCCTGCCACGGGGAGGCGGAGCTTCGCGCGGCCGCTCAGGCATGCGATGTGCTGCTGGCAGGCAGTGATCAAATATGGTCGCCTACTTGGCTGAATCCTGTGTACTTCTTTTCCTTCGCTGATGCAGGCAAGCCCAAACTGGCTTATGCCCCATCCTTCGGGGTCGCCGAAGCACCAAAGGGACGTAAGGCACGCATAATGCAGGCGCTGATTACACCTTTCTGCTCCGTCAGCGTACGGGAGGAAGAGGGAGCCAAGATCCTCGAAACCCTTACAGGCCGACAAGCTCCGGTTTTGCCGGATCCTGTCTTTCTGGTCACGCCGGAGGCTTGGCGGAGCTTTGCTGACGAACCGCGAGCGCGGGGGGAGTATCTGCTGTGCTACTTTATCGGGGAAAATCCGTCCTATTGGCAAAAGGCGAAGGAAACGGCAAAGCAGCGAGGATTAAAGATGGTCATCCTCCCTGCAACAGGGGAGGCGTGGCAGCAGGAAGGCGAAAAATACGGAGATGTTACACCCCAAGGGTGGGTGGGGCTGGTTGCCCATGCCGCCGCTATGATGACGGATTCCTTCCACGGTGCAGCCTTTGCCTATTTGCTGGGCACGCCTGTCACCGTGATGCGCCGCTACAGCGATCAGGATCCGGCCTCCAGGAACAGTCGCATCGACCAGCTGCATCGCAACCTTGGCATTGATTATGGAGAAATGCCGACAGCGGAGGCACTGGAGTCCCTACGCATGAAGGGGCTGACGTGGCTTAAAGATGCGTTGGAGCAAGCAACTGCCGAAGCTCCGCAGGCAGGGGAGATTTGATGGTAAGCCACTCCCCGGTGATGGGATGGTGCAGCAGGACTTCCTCGGAGTGAAGGGCAAAACGCCCGGGAAGCTCCGGCAATTCCTGCCCATAGAGAAAGTCGCCGCAAACGGGACAGCCTAGGTAAGCCAGATGAACACGTATTTGATGGGTTCTTCCGGTTTCCAGCTGCAGGCGAATCAGGCTTCGGCGCCCATCACTTTCCAGCACCTGATAGCGGGTGACACTGAGCTTGCCTGCAGGGTCAATCACTCGCTTGATGCTGGCGGCATCTTCCTTTGCAATGGGGGCGTCAATAATGCCTTGAGGCATCTTTGGTATGCCTTCGGTTACCGCCAGATATGTGCGCCTGAACTCGTCCGTGTGCAGCAGCCGCTGCAGGCGATACTGGGCGTGGGCGGTCTTTGCTACCACCATCAGGCCGCTGGTGCCTTTGTCCAAACGGTTGACCGGGCGATAGATGAAGTCTGCAGGACAGCCAAGGTGAGCATACAGCATGTTTTCCAGGGTGTCATCACTTTGACGCTCGCTGGACTGACTGGCCAGGGGCGCAGGCTTATCGATGATCCATAGATCGTCATCTTCGTAGGCGATGGACACAGGACGGTAACAAGGCGTGAGGCTGTACATCGGCAGGGCTTCCTTGTCCGGTACTTCGATCCATTCTCCTGCGTGCACCGGCTGATTGACCGTGCGGGGCAACTGGTTGACGAGAATGCGGCCATCCCACTTGGCAGATTTCATGGCAGTATAGCTCATGCCCATGCTTTGGCGCAGCACGTCCCGCAGGCGCATACCTTCTTCATTTTCTGTAACCTGATGCTTCATTGTGCTCCTTATACGGAAAGAGCCAGGCGTCCATGATTATATGGAACAGCCTGGCTCTTTGATTGCTGTTTATTCGGCAAACCCTACAGCGGTCAGGAACCGCTTCATGCCGTCCAGACCTGCCTGATCCAGCTTGTACACGCCGGCGTCGCACAGCACCTGTGCACATACCTTGGCCACTTCGCTGCGCAGCAGTTGCTCTGCTTCTTCATGGGAGGCGCACAGGCCGTGCTGCTGTACCATGGTATCCACCCAGGGGTAATGCTTGCAGCTGGGGTCACTTTCCGCCGGGCATACCATGGGCTTTTCACCGGTCAGGTAGCCTTCCAGTTCCTTCAGCTCCTGCTTTAAGCGTCCGGGAAGGATGAACAGACCCATGACTTCAATCAGGCCGATGTTCTCCTTCTTGATGTGATGCAGGGGGGCATGAGGGTGGAAAATGCCCAGCGGATGTTCCTCACTGGTGCGGTTATTCCGCAGCACCAGCAGCAGCCGATAGGTGTCGCCCACCTTGCGCAGGATAGGCGTGATGGTGTTGTGAGGCGTGCCGTCGGTTTCCGCATAGATGTCGCACGCCGGATCACTGTAACCACGCCATGCCTGCAGCACCTTGTCGGCCAGGTCGATCATCTTTTCAGGCTCGGTTCCTTCAAGGCAGAGGGTGGACAGAGGCCAGTCCAGAATGGAGGCCTTCACGCCTTCCACAGGGGACTGCATCACGGCTCGCACGCCAGCCTTGTCCATGGGGAACTGATAGCAGCCGCCCTGGAAGTGGTCATGGTTAAGGATAGAACCGCCTACGATGGGCAGATCAGCATTGCTGCCGAGGAAATAATGAGGAAGCTGACCAACAAAGGCAAACAGCCGACGGAAAGTGCCCCGGTCAATCTTCATGGGGGTGTGCTGACTGTTGAACACAATGCAGTGCTCCGGATAGTAGGCGTAGGGGGAGTACTGCATGTACCAGGAGGCACCGTCCAGGGTCAGGGGCACGATGCGGTGATTCTGCCGGGCAGGGAAATTGCTGCGGCCTGCGTAGCCCGGGTTTTCCACGCACAGCATGCACTTGGGATAACCGACGCCGGGAGCGTTCTTCAGTTTGGCGATCTCCTTGGGATCCTTCTCCGGCTTGCTCAGGTTGATGGTAATTTCCAGCTCGCCGCAGGGGCTGTCCGCAAAATACCGTACGTTCTGGGCGATGGCATCCACTTTGATGTAGTCGCAGGCACGGCACATATCATAGAAATGCCGGGTGGCCGCCTCCGCATTCCCGTTCTGCAGGTTGCTGAGGAAGTCCTCACGCACCTCTTTGGGTGAGGGGGTCAAAAGACCCATGACCCGGGCAGTGAAGAGATCCTTCTCATACTGCATATCCCCGATCGTGCCCTTTTCCCGTGCCAGCGCAGTCAATTGATTCAGCAGGGTGGTGGCGGTTTCTTCCCCTAAATCGTGGGCTTCTGCCTGCGCAGGAGCGTCCAGCCCCATGACATCCAGCAGCAGATTGCGATAGTAGGGGAGATCCACCTGCTCAATCAGCCCCCTGCGCCGGGCATACAAAAGCAGAGATTCTAATGTGGCAGTTACCTTCTCGGACCAGTCCATTTCAAACGCCTCACTCTCTTGATTTGCCGGCAGCGGAGGCCTTTGCCCCTGCATCTGTCGGTAGATTACCTCGGTCACCATTGATTTCCTTAGGCTCCTTAAACGAGGGCAGAATGCGATGCATGCAGGCTTTCATGTCCCCATGTTCATCCAGGCACTGCTGCAGGGCAGCCAGCATGGCTTCGACCTGCGGCCAATCCACCTGCTCCGGCTTGGCAATGAAGATTTTTTCCTTGCTGGTGGCGGTGGAGTTTTCCTCATCACGCAGCAGTTCTTCGTAAAGCTTTTCGCCGGGACGGAGACCTGTGTAGACAATTTCCACCGGGGGCTTTTTCGGGTCGGCGTACAGCTGAATCATCCGCTCGGCTAGCTCCTGAATTTTCACCGGCTTGCCCATATCCAGCACGAAAAGTTCCCCGCCCTTGGCGATGGATGCCGCCTGCAGCACAAGGCTTGCCGCTTCCGGGATGGTCATGAAATAGCGGATAATGTCGGGATGGGTCAGCGTTACCGGGCCGCCTGCGCGAATCTGCCGCTCAAACAGGGGCACCACACTGCCGTTGGAGCCCAGCACATTGCCGAAGCGGACGGCGGTAAACTGAGTCTTTCCCTGCTTTTGCAGCGCCTCGATGATGATCTCTGCCATCCGCTTGGAGGCGCCCATCACATTGGTGGGGTTCACGGCCTTGTCGGTAGAGATCATCACAAAGCGCTCCGCACCGTGCTCCATGGCACACTTGGCCACATTGTAGGTGCCGAACACATTGTTCTTCACGGCCTGCTCCGGGCTGTCCTCCATCAGAGGAACGTGCTTGTGAGCGGCGGCGTGGATCACGATTTCCGGCTTGAACTCGTCAAAGACACGGTTCAGCGTTTCCGGATCCCGGATGGAACCTACGCGAAGCTTTACTGTGTTCTTGACGATTTCCCCGTACTTCTCCTTTAATTCAAAGAAAAGGTCATAGATGTAGTTTTCACTCATGTCGTACAGCACCAGCTGGCTGGGGATAAAGCCCATCAGCTGCCGGCAAAGCTCGGAACCGATAGACCCGCCGCCGCCGGTGACAAGAACCCTTTTCCCTTCGAAATAGTGCCGAACCTCCGTCATATCCAGATGAGTCTCTGCACGTCCCAGCAGGTCGGCAATGTTCACGTCACGTACCTTGCCTGTGGTGGCGCTGCCGGAAGGATCCTGCAGGGTGGTGAAAACCCGAACGTGGCAGCCGGTGCTCATGCACTTGTGAATCAGGGGCGTCAGGTCATGCTGAGGGGTGGCAATGGCCACGATGATTTCATCAATGCCATACTGCCGGGCATACTCTTCCACCTTGTCTGTGCCCAGCATGACCGGCACACGGCCGATGCTGGTGTTCCGTTTGCCGGGGTCATCGTCTACGGCAAGCACGGCGGCACAGTCCCCGTACCGCCCGGCAAGCAGATCCCGCAGCACCTGGGCACCTGCCCATCCGGCGCCAACAACCATCACCCGGCGGGCATGCTTCTTGTTAAACCACAGCCCGGAATGGCCGGCCTGTCCAGCAATGCGGAAGCTGAAGCGGCTGGCGCCAATCATGAAGGCGGACAGCAACCACTGAATCAAATACACGGGGCGGGGCATCAGAAAAATGTTGACTTCCCGGTACAAGGTATAGGTAGCCAGAGAAACAAGATAGGATACCCCTGTGCCGATCAGCGTGCCTGTAACCACCTGCACCAGCGTATCAATGCTGGCGTAGCGCAGCAGATTTCTGTACAGCCCCATGGCAAACAAGGAACCTACCGTGGCCAGGGTCAGCACCGGCGCAATGTGCAGCACATGAATCAAGTGAGCTTCCGGTGGATGCATGTCGCTGTAAATCTGCAGTGCCATGATCATGGATAGGTTTGTCAGTATAATATCCAGAAGCACCAGCGCAGCCGTTTGCCAGTGCTTTTTCTTGACGGAATGCTTTCGTTCGGTCATGCTCCGCTTCTCCCTTGTGTTTCTTCCGGGGTCTATTGTATCACACAGCCGGGAGGGATGCAATCGCCGGGATGGGTGAATCACATGCCATCCGGACGACATGCAGACGATTGGAAAAGGGGCTTCTCCCTTTCCCAGAGAGAAGCCCCTTCTGTGTTCAATGATGCATCAGCGACCCAGAATGGTCTTCTCGGTCTCCTTGTCAAAGAAGTGCAGATGGTTTACATCGAAGGCAACCTTGATCTTCTCACCGGCACGGCTGGTGGTGCGAGGATCAACGCGGGCAATGATGTTGTCATCCTTGCCGGAAGTCTTCAGGTACAGGTAGGTTTCGGAGCCCATCAATTCGGTCACTTCCACGTCGCACTCGATGGTGGCGGTGGACAGGGCTTCCAGGATGGCAGGCTTGTCGCTGATGTTCTCAGGACGGATGCCCAGCACAACTTCCTTGCCGATGTAGCTTTCATCCACAAACTTGGATACCTTGCTGAAAGGCACAACGATCTTGTTGGTGCCGAACTTGGCAACCACGTCCTGGCCTTCCTTCTCCAGCTTGGCGTTGAAGAAGTTCATCTGAGGGCTGCCGATGAAGCCGGCCACGAACTGGTTGGTGGGATAGTCATACAGGTTTTGAGGGCTGTCCACCTGCTGCACAACGCCGTCCTTCATAACCACGATACGGGAAGCCATGGTCATAGCTTCGGTCTGGTCGTGGGTAACATAGATGAAGGTGGTCTGCAGGCGCTGATGGAGCTTGGTAATCTCGGTACGCATGGCCACACGGAGCTTTGCGTCCAAGTTGGACAGAGGTTCGTCGAACAGGAAGACCTTAGGCTCACGAACGATAGCACGTCCCAGAGCAACACGCTGACGCTGGCCGCCGGACAGAGCCTTGGGCTTACGGTTCAGCAGGTGGGCGATGTCCAGAATCTTAGCAGCCTCTTCCACACGGCGCTTGATCTCGTCCTTGGGGGTCTTGCGCAGCTTCAGGCCAAAAGCCATGTTGTCATACACGGTCATATGGGGATACAGAGCGTAGTTCTGGAACACCATGGCGATGTCGCGGTCCTTGGGAGCCACGTCGTTCACCAGCTTGTCGCCGATGTACAGTTCGCCGTCGGAAATCTCTTCCAAACCGGCGACCATGCGCAGGGTGGTAGACTTACCGCAGCCGGAAGGTCCGACCAGAACGATAAACTCCTTGTCTTCAATGTCCAGGCAAAAATCGCTGACGGCCTGCACACCGCCGGCATAGATCTTGTAAATGTGCTGCAGGGATACACTTGCCATTGATTACATCCTCCTCTTGTCATCTCGCAGGGCAAGCCTGCTCAATGCGTTCTGCAACGCTTTTGTTACCGTCATTATATCGATTTTTTCGAAAAAATGAAATTGACGAAATTGACAAGCATTTCAAACAACGGTTGTTCACAATGTACACGCAGGGCAGAAAATGACCCAATTTTCCATGCTTTTGCACAAAAAGCGATCTGTATAGGCAGTAAAAGCGCAAAAGGCTATGGCGAACCTTCACCATGGCCGGTCAGAAGCACTCCCTATTAGGAAGGAAAAGGCAGCCGGGACGGCGAATCTATCATCCATTGGAACGAAGGCCGGAGGTTGGGAAAATGAAGACCGTTCGAAGATTGCTGTTGTGCCTGATGCTGCTGTTGTGTTTCGCTACAGCCGGGGAAGCAGAAGATTTGTCTGTCACCTGGAGCGGAACACTGCGGGGCTTTCAGGAGAACACGTTGACTGTTACCTGCCCGGGCGATGGCACGGTGCGCCTGACTGTGCTGGATTCCCTCAATGCCTATCGCCGGCTGGAAATGAACGTGACAGCCGGTGCTAATACCATGATATGGGATGGCTTGGGGGATCATCAGGAGAAGATGCAGGAAGGCGGCTACAGCTTTTTCGTGGAATGGCTGGGCAGCAACGGACAGACCCAGACAACCACCGTCTCCTTCGACCTGAAAAGGTGCAATCAGGCGCTGCTCTTTGCCCTGCCCAGCGGAGATACCTATTACCGGGATGGAGACTGGTATGTGGAGTATGCCCTGGTTCGGGAAGGGCAGCTTATGGTGGAGTTTTACAAGGCTGACGATATGCAGACACTGCTGGCGACCAAGCGGCGTCAGGTGGGCACGAAGCCAACCACCTATCATTGGGATGGCAAGCTGAACGGAAAAGCAGCGGAGGCAGGGGATTATGTGCTGCGGCTGTACGCCACGGACAATCCTGCCTATGCGGTGGAGATTCCCCTGACGATTACCGATAAACCGTCCCCTGTGTATCAGGTGGGCGTAACGGGGAGGATTATGCCGGAGGACGGTGACGATGATGCAGCCATTTGGCAGCTGATGACCGCACCGGCAACCGTGGTTCGTCCTACCAGCGCAGCGAAGCATACCCATCAAAACGTGTATGCGCTGGCCTCCAAGGAATCCGAGGTGCTGGGTACCCTGCATTGCGGTACCCAGGCGGTTGAGGTGAAGGAAGTTCGTGAGGACGGCTGGTGCCTCATCGGCGCATGGAACCATGAGGACGGCTCCTACACGGAGGGCTATGTGCCTACGGATCGGCTGATGGTGGTGCAGCCCCAAAGCAAGTACGGCTTGCTGGTGAATAAGCGGCAGCAGACCATGACCATTTATGAAGACGGAAAGCCTATCTGGACCATGCCCATCTCTACAGGGCTGGCGGCAGAGGACAGACTGATTCGGGAAACGGCGGCAGGCTCCTTTATTACCGGGGAACACATGGAAAGCTTCAGCGATGAGGGATACACCTACAGCTATCCCATCCGCTACGACGGTGGCAACCTGATCCATCAGCTTGGCTGGAAGAAGCAAAACGGCAAGCTGGATTTTTCGGCGCAGCTGCCTTATCTGGGACAAAAGGCTTCCCACGGCTGCGTTCGCATGGAATGCAACACGGGGGATGGGGAAATCAATGCCTATTGGATTTACACCCACATTCCTGCGGGCACGAGAATCATCCTGACCGATGACCCGGAGGAGCGTGTGCAGCAGGTCGCCAACGCCGAGGCGGGGGTGTCCAACAACCGCATGTTGGAAGCCACGGCCACGGCTACGGATCTGCAGGATGGAGAATCGGAACTGGTGCTGACGCTCGGTGGGGATGTGGTGCTGGGCACCCGGGAAAAGTGGCAGAAGGCGGAGGACGCTTTCCCTGCCGTGCTGGAGCGGGAAGGATATGATTATCCCTTCAAGAATCTGACCGAAATCTTTAAGTCGGACGACATGACTTTCCTGAACCTGGAGTGTGTACTGAAATCGGACGGCAGGGGCGAGGACAAGGATAAGCTTTACCGCTTCCGGGGCCTGCCTGCCTACACGGCTGTGCTGTGGCGCTCCGGGGTGGATCAGGTGAACATTGCCAATAATCATCATATTGATTACGGTCAGGAGGGGCGCACGTCCACCGTCCAGGCGCTGCGGGATGCTAACATGCCCTACAGCGGCTACGGTCAGCTGTACATCTGGGAAAAGGACGGACATAAAATCGGCTTTGCCGGCTGCCGTGAAACCATTTGGCGGCAGGATCGCACCATCATCAAAACAGAGGTGGATCAGCTTCGCTCCTTAGGCTGCGACGTGGTGATTTACAGCTGCCATTGGGGGACAGAGTACAGCCCAACCCACAGCAGTGAATTGCAGCAGCTCATGGCACAGGATGCGGTGGATGCCGGTGTGGACATTGTGGTGGGCACCCATCCTCATGTGGTGCAGGGCGTTGAATACCGTAATGGCACGCTGATGATCTACAGCCTTGGCAACCTGATGTTTGGCGGCACCCACGATATGACCACCTTTGATGCCATACTGGCACAGGTTCGCCTGCGCTTCAGCGGCGATACTTACTTGGGGGCAACCTTGAACCTGCTGCCTGTGCTTACCAGCAGCAGTGTACCCTACAATGATTTCTGCCCCAAATTGGCAGATGGGGAAGATGCACTGCGCATTCTGGCAAAGGTGCAGGCGGACAGTGATATTCTGATTCAGCAGAGTATGTACTTTCCGGCAAAGTAAGCCAAAAACAAATTGCTCCTGCGGCGATAAACCGCAGGAGTTTCTTTATGAGAAAGATCACATTGAGAAGGATTACAGCACTTTTTCCAGGAAGCTGACCAGCCGAGGATTTTCCGGGTGGGCAAACAGTTCCTTCGAGGGTTTGTCTTCACCGATGGTACCGCCATCCAGGAACAGGGTACGGGTGCTGACTTCCCGGGCAAACCGCATCTCGTGTGTGACCACGATCATGGTCATGCCGGTTTCGGCCAAGTCACGCATAACCCCCAGCACTTCGCCGACCATTTCCGGGTCAAGCGCGCTGGTGGGCTCGTCGAAGAGCATGACCGCCGGGTTCATCATCAGGGCACGGACAATGGCGATCCGCTGCTTCTGTCCGCCAGAAAGCTGGCTGGGGTAGGAAGTCAGCTTGTCCGCCAAACCGACACGCTTAATCAGCGCATGGGCACGGGCTTCTGCTTCCTCCTTGCTGATCTTCAGAATCTTCATGGGGGCGATGGTCAGGTTCTTCATCACATTCATGTTTTCAAACAGGTTGAACTGCTGAAACACCATGCCCATCTTCTGCCGATGCAGATCCACGTCCACCTTTTTGCTGCAAATGTCAACGCCGTCGAAGAAGATTTCTCCCGCTGTGGGGATTTCCAGCAGGTTCAGGCACCGGAGGAAGGTGCTCTTGCCGCCGCCGGAGGGACCGATGATGCTGACAACCTCCTGCGCCTTGAACTCCGTGCTGATGTCGTTCAGTACCTTCAGGTCGCCGAAGCTCTTGGAAAGGTGATTGACTTGAATGATGGTTTCCTTATTTTCTGCCACGGGACATCTTCCTTTCCAAAAGAGCGATCAGTCGGCTGCTTACGAAAGTCATGACAAAGTAAATGATAGCGGCGATGGCCAGACATTCCAGACTATTGTAGGTTTTGGCGATGACGCCCTTGGAGCGGTACATCAGGTCGGCAATGCCGATGACGGACACGATGGAGGATTCCTTGATGTCGGTCACAAATTCATTGCCCAGGGCAGGAAGAATGTTTCTGATTGCTTGGGGAAGAACAACCAGCCGCATGGTCTGTCCTTCATGGAAGCCAAGGCTGCGCGCCGCTTCTGTCTGTCCCTTGTCCACGGCTTGAATGCCGGAACGGATGATTTCAGCCACATAGGCGCAGCTGTTCAGACTCATGGCCACAACACCGGCGGCAAACCGGTCGAAGTTGGGGATGAAGCTGACATCCGGGAATGTGATGCCGATCATGGGCAGCCCGTAGAAGATAAACATCAGCTGCACCATCAAAGGTGTGCCACGGAAGAATTCAATGTATGCCGCGGCAAACCAGCGCAGGGGAGCGATCTTGCTCATGCGGGCTGTGGCCATCAGGGTACCGAGAATGGTGCCGAGCAATACGGTAAAGAAAGAAAGAATCAGCGTATTGCCTACGCCTTCCAGAAAGAATCCGGAATACTTGGTAACAAGATTCCACATTGTCGTTAGAAATTCCATGACATTGCTCCTTCCGTGGGGGAGAAATACGGCGAAAACCGGAAAGCTGCCGAACAGCTTTCCGGTATGCCTTCAAAAGTGAATGCTTATTCAGCAGAGGGAGCCCAGATGGCGTTGTACTTGTCGAAGGCTTCCAGGTAGGAACCATCGGCCACAACACGATCCACCACGGTGTTCACGATCTCCAGGAAATCTTCATTGCCCTGAGCCACAACGCAGGCCTTGCCGAAGGAGGCTTCTTCTGCGGAGAAGGTCAGGCCGGAGATTTCCAGATTGTCGTTCTGGGCAACCATGCCTTCACCAACAGCCTTGTCGCACACGAAGCCGGCGATGTTGCCGTTCACGGTTTCGAGCGCCAGGTTCGGATAGGTGTCCAGCTCGAACAGTTCGCTGTCAGGCAGGGCAGAGGTGATCAGCTGGGACTGGATGGTGCCCATCTGTGCGCCAACCTTCAGGCCGGCAATGGCTTCCTTGGTAGCATAAGCTTCGCCGTTGCCCTTCTTAACAATGAACAGCTGCTCGCTCAGTTCGTACTGATGGCTGAAGTCGATGACCTTGGCACGCTCTTCGCTCACGGTGAAGGCGGCAATGCCGATATCCACAACGCCGGACTTCACAGCATCGATGATGCCGTCGAAGGCCATATCCTGCACCTTCAGCTCAACGCCCAGCTCGTCAGCAATCTGCTGTGCCAGCCAAATGTCGCAGCCGATGGGATTTGCATCGTCATCCAGGAATTCGTAGGGACCGTAGGTAGCTTCGGTACCAACCACCAGCACACCGGCGGCCTTGACCTTTTCCAGCACCGTCTCAGCGGATGCTGCAACAGCCGTGCACAGCACCATGCAGGCAACCAATACGAGAGCAAGCATCTTCTTCATGTTCGTTTCCTCCGTTAACTTTATTCAGGGTACGTGTATGATTATACACAATAATATGCACTTGTCAAGCATAAATTTTCATTTTTCAAAAATCTTTTTCCAACTTCTTCAGCCGCTCCATGGCCTCGGTGATTTTCTCCTCGGAAGTGGTGCAGGCAATGCGGAAGTGACCGTTGCCGGCCTTGCCGAAGACGCAGCCGGGGGAGACCATGATGTGAGCTTTCTCCAGCAGATAGTTGCAGAAGGTCTTGTCGTCCATGCCGGTTTTGCTGATGCCGGGGAAGGCGTAGAAGGTGCCCCGGGGCTTAAAGATGGTCAGGTAGGAAATATCCTCAATGGCCTCGGCAACCTTGTATACACGTGCACGATATTTGGATATATATTCATCAGCAATGGCATCCCGGATGGACAGGGCCTTAATGGCTGCACGCTGGGATATGGCAGGGGCGGAATAGGTCAAGGCATCATTGACGTGCTTGAACACGCTGATCAGGTCAGGATGGGCAATGATGTAGCCAATGCGCCATCCGGTCATCATAAAGTTCTTGGAAAAGCTGTTCAGGGTCACGGTGCGGTCTGCCATACCGGGCAGGGTACGCATGGGGACAAATTCCCCGTCATACAGGTACCGGGTGTAGATTTCATCCGCCAGCACCAGCAGATCCTTTTCCTGGGCGATGTTGGCCAGCATCTGCAGGGTTTCCCGGTCATAGGCAGCACCGGTGGGGTTGGTGGGAGTGTTCACAATCATGGCACGGGTACGGGGGGTGATGGCCTTGCGGACGGCGGCCTCATCAGGACGGTACATTTGCTCTTCGTAGGTTTCCACTTCCACCAGGGTGCCGCCGGCCAGTATGATCTGGTTCTTGTAGTCGGCAAAATAAGGGCCGAAAACAATCACTTCATCCCCGGGGTTCAGGATGCTCAAAAGGGTCTGGGACATACCCATGCAGCTGGAGGTAGTCACCAGCACTTCATCGGCACTGATGTCCTGCTGAAAATCTTCCTTCCATGCCTGACGAATGGCTTCGATCAGCTCCGGATCCCCCTTGGGGTCGCCGTAATGGGTGTAGCCGTTGCAGGCATCGTGATAAGCAGCGTCGATAATGCGCCGATCCGTGGTAAAGTCCGTGTCGCCGATGCTCAGGTCGATCACGTCATTGTAGCGGTGCAAGGCTTCCGTGTCCAGGGTCAAGCCTGCGCTGCGATGCTGAAAACGTTTGGCAATGTACTCCTTCATTTTCGTTCTGCTCCTTTTTTCACATATGGTACGACGGTACTGCCGTTAGGGATTACATAAATTTTCTTGTCTTTCAAGCTGGCGGCTGCCATCAGCGCATCCACGGTTTGGTGGGATTTCAGCCCCATGGGGGCAACGGTTTCCGCAGCTACCGAGGAAAGCATCAGAATGTTGTATCGCTTGGCCTGCTCACAGTTCAGCAGGAAGATGTAGCCGGGAATGGTGAAGTGCTCCCTGAGCCGCTGTTCCATGGTACCGTCCTGCAGGTTCTGAATCCAATCGAAATATTCTGCCGGGCCGCCGCCTTCTCTGGCTTCGATGAGCAGAATCAGCGTGCCGCCAACCTTCAGCCCGGTTTCCACATTGTCAATGGTCTTTGTGCCCTGATACAGGGACATGTCCTTGGGATAGCCGCCGCAGCTGGCGATGATCACATCCGCCTTTTCCGGCACTTCTACCCGGTAAATCCGATCCACCGCCTCGCAGGCACGCAGCCAGGAATGCAGGTAGTGGCCTGCATAAATTTCCGCCAGCTGCATTTCTGCATTCATCACCAGGGAAATCATGAACAGGTTGTTCATCAGCCCGGCGGCTTCGCACATGTCATCGTTCAGGGGATTGTCTTCCAGCTTGCCGTTGCCAATGCGGGGATTGCTCCGGAAGCATTTGGGATCCAGCGCAAAGGCGTGGTTGTGGCAGATGGTATCCATGGCGCTGATGCCCGGCAGGATGCTCTTCCGTCCGCCGCCAAAGCCTGCCATGACGTGGTGGGTGCATGCACCCAGGCAAATGACACGATCCGCATGGGCTGCCGCCGGATGAATTCGCACCACCGTGCCGTGGGGCGTTGTACCGATGGTAACCAGATCCTCCGCCAGACAGTCGTGATTGATGACCTGCACCCGGTCATAAACCCCGTCTGTCACCAAGGTGCGCAGCTCCTGTTCGTCTCCGCCCAAATGAGTACCGTTGGCCACCAGAATGGTCAGATGATCATCCGCCACTCGGCAGCGGTCGTGAAGGTAGTCCACCAAAGGAGGAATCACCTTATCCTGCCGCATCCAGAACCGGGACATATCGCTGATGACCAGCGTGACCCGATCGCCGGGCTGAATCCACTTGCTAAGGGATGGCATATCAATGGGCGCATCCAAAGCGGCAGCAAGGGCGGCGGCAATGTCCTGAATAGCAGGGGTGTGATGTCCCTGCAGGACGGTGACGTTGGCTTCGTCCAGCGGAATGTCAACCGTGCCGCTGCCGTATCGGAAGGTATAAGGCTTCATAGGAAAGCTTCGCCTCCTTAGAGGGGTCGTATGTTTATGCAAACGAAACTATTATAGCACCGTAAAAGATCTTTGTCGATATTTGAACAAAGCCTTTGCTGCATTTTTGCTGTATCTGATCCACAAAGAAAAAGCGTGCGGAAATATGCATCCGCACGCCCTAAAAGTTCGATTATGGATTACACGTTGAACAGGAGATCTGCATAGGTGGGGAAGGGCCAGTAAGAACGTCCCACCTGGGTTTCCAGCTCGTCAGCCACCACACGGACAGCGTTCATCGCAGGGATGATCACGTCGTGCTCGTACACAGCGGCTTCCTTTGCGTCAGCCTCATGGTTGGTGTTCACAATGGCGGCCTGCAGCTCGTCAATGCGGTCGGAGAGCAGGGACACATTGCAGCTCAGCTTGGCCAGCAGCTTCTCCTCGGCGGAGGTGCTTACGGCGGAGGAAGCATCCTTCAGTGCCTTCAGCTGAGAAGCCACGGCGGCGGAATACTTCATGGCAGCAGGCAGAATCTCACGCTGTGCCATCATCAAAGCGGTTTCAGCTTCGATGTTCAGCACCTTGGCATACTCTTCCAGCTTGATTTCGTAGCGGGAACGAATCTCAGTTTCGGAATACACCTTGTGGGTGGTGAACAGCTTGATGTTCTTTTCGGACACCATGTAGGGCAGAGCGTCCACGGTGCTGTGCAGGTTCAGCAGGCCACGCTTCTCGGCCTCCTTCACCCACTCCTCGGAATAGCCGTTGCCGTTGAAGATAATGCGCTTGTGGGCGCGGATCTCACGGACAATCAGCTCATGGAGAGCCGTCTTGAAGTCGGGTGCGGCTTCCAATTCGTCAGCAAACTGACGGAGAGACTCAGCCACGATGGTGTTAATGACCACGTTGGTCTCGGAAATGGAAGCGGAAGAGCCGAGAGAACGGAACTCGAACTTGTTGCCGGTGAAGGCGAAGGGAGAAGTACGGTTCCGGTCGGTGTTGTCCTTGGGGAACTTGGGCAGCACGTGCACGCCAACGGTCATGTCGCTGTGCTCGTGACCCATGTAGGCAGAACCGGACTCGATAGCGTCCAGAATCTCGCCCAGCTCTTCGCCCACGAACATGGAGATGATGGCAGGCGGTGCTTCGTTAGCGCCCAGACGGTGATCGTTGCCGGCACTGGCCACGGATACACGGAGCAGATCCTGATAGTCGTCCACAGCCTTGATGACGGCAGTGAGGAACAGCAGGAACTGGGAGCTTTCATAAGGCGTATCGCTGGGATCCAGCAGATTGTAGCCGGTGTTGGTTACCATGGACCAGTTGTTGTGCTTGCCGGAGCCGTTTACCCCTGCGAAGGGCTTCTCGTGCAGCAGGCAAACCAGGCCATGACGCTGTGCCACCTTCTTCATCATTTCCATGGTCAGCTGATTGTGATCGGCAGCCACGTTGGTGATGGTGAATACAGGCGCCAGCTCGTGCTGGGCAGGAGCTACTTCGTTATGTTCGGTCTTGGCAGCCACACCCAGCTTCCACAGTTCTTCATCCAATTCGCTCATGAAGGCTTGAATGCGGGGCTTGATGGCACCGAAGTAGTGATCTTCCAATTCCTGACCCTTGGGAGGCTTTGCACCATACAGGGTACGGCCGGTGAAGATCAGGTCACGGCGCTTTTCATACAGTTCACGGTCAATCAGGAAATACTCCTGCTCAGGACCTACGGTGGGGGTCACACGGACGGAGTCCATGCGGCCGAACAGGTGCAGTACACGCACAGCCTGCTTGCTCAGGGTTTCCATGGAGCGCAGCAGAGGCGTCTTCTGGTCCAGTGCTTCACCGCCGTAGGAGCAGAAGGCAGTGGGGATGCACAGCACATTGTCCTTGATGAAGGCATAGCTGGTAGGATCCCATGCCGTATAGCCGCGGGCTTCAAAGGTGGAGCGAAGTCCGCCGGAAGGGAAGGAGGAAGCATCAGGCTCGCCACGGACGAGTTCCTTGCCGCTGAAGGAAAGAATCATCTTTCCGCCGGGCTGAGGATTCAGGAAGCTGTCGTGCTTCTCGGCGGTGATGCCGGTCATGGGCTGGAACCAGTGGGTGAAGTGCGTTACGCCCTTCTCCGCTGCCCAATCCTTCATGGCGTGGGCAACAACCGCAGCAACCTGCGGATCAAGATGACGACCCTCATCGATGGTCTTCTTCAGGGCCTTGTAGGTATCCTTGGGCAAATGCTGCTGCATTACAGCATCATTAAATACATTGCTGCCAAAGATCTCATCCATATGTGCCATCCAGGTAAACCCCCTTCTACGATGTTTCTTTGGTTTCGCAGCTTTTTTCATAACTGATTGTCATGAAAAAAGGACGGTGCGAGAAAAAATCCCGCAGCGTCCTTGCTGCATGCACACAAGTATAGCCATGCCCTACAGGTTTGTCAAGGACAAAAGCAAAGAAAAAACGAAGCAAAAGCAGCCTGTGAAATTCATTGCGTCAATAAATCGAGCGTGAGAGGAACCCCTCCCACGCTCGATGAAAGAACATTACGCCGGTTCTTTCCGAACCTTAATCGTGCCGTCTTCCAGATACAGCTGCACATGGTCGCCTAAAGCAAAGTGCCCCAGGATCAGCTCCTCACTCAGCATATCTTCCACCGTGCGCTGAATCAGCCGCCGCAGGGGACGGGCACCGAATTTCGGATCATAGCCCTCCTGCGCCAGATGAGCGGCCACATCTGCATCCCAGTGCAGATGAACATCCCGCTCTTCCAGCCGCTTGGCAACCTGCGTCAGCATCATGTCGGCAATGCGGCGAATGTCTTCTTCCGACAGGGCATGGAAGACGATCATCTCGTCCACACGGTTGATGAATTCCGGCCGGAACAGTTCCTTGACTTCCTTCATCACGGAATCTTTCATGGCTTCGTAGCTGTGTACATCAGCCATGGGGCTGGCACCGAAGCCCATGGCACGACCTGTGCTGATGTTGTGGGCACCGGCATTGGAAGTCATGACAATGATGGTATTCTTGAAGCTGACCGTACGCCCGGTGTTGTCGGTAAGCCGGCCGTCTTCCAGAATCTGCAGCAGGATATTAAACACATCCGGATGCGCCTTTTCCACCTCATCCAGCAGGATTACGCTGTAGGGTTTGCGGCGCACGGCTTCGGTTAATTGGCCGCCTTCCTCATAGCCCACATAGCCGGGGGGAGAGCCGACCAGCCGGGACGTGGTGTGCTTCTCCATGTATTCACTCATGTCGATGCGAATCACGGCGGATTCATCCCCGAACATGGCCTCGCCCAAGGCACGGCAAAGCTCGGTTTTGCCTACGCCAGTAGGTCCGAGGAAGATAAAACTGCCGATGGGACGTTTGGGATCCTTGAGCCCTGCCCGGGCACGGCGAATGGCACGGGCGACGGCACTGACGGCTTCGTCCTGACCAACGACTCTGGCGTGGAGGGTTTCTTCCAGATGCATGAGGCGATCTGCCTCGGTTTCCGTCATTTTGCGGACGGGAATGCCTGTCCAGCCGGAAACGACCTGAGCAATATCCTCTTCATTGACCACGTCCCTGGCAGCGGATTGCTGCTTGCTCCATGCAGTACGCTTCATTTCAATTTCCTGACGGAGGCAGCGTTCCTGATCCCGCAGGGAGGCGGCACGCTCAAAGTCCTGATGAGCAATGGCGTCCTTCTTTTCGGCAATCAGGGCTTCCAACTGCTTTTCCTGTGCTTTCACATCCGGTGGCGCAGTAAAGGCCTGAATTCGCACACGGGAGGCGGCTTCGTCCATCAGATCAACAGCCTTGTCCGGCAGAAAGCGGTCGGCAATGTAGCAGTCGGACAGGGTCACGGCGGCTTTCAGGGCTTCATCGGTAATGTGCACCTTGTGATGGGCTTCATACCGATCCCGCAGCCCGTGCAGGATGGCCAGTGCTTCCTCCTGGGTAGGTTCACCGACCATGACGGGCTGGAAGCGGCGTTCCAGAGCCGCATCCTTTTCAATGTGCTTTCGGTATTCCTCCAGCGTGGTGGTACCGATGCACTGCACCTCGCCCCGGGCAAGGGCGGGCTTCAGAATGTTAGCGGCGTCCAGGCTGCCTTCTGCCTGACCGGCACCCACAATGTTGTGAATTTCGTCGATGAACAGGAGAATGTTGCCGCTCTCCTGCACTTCCTTCATGACATTCTTCAGCCGCTCTTCAAACTCGCCCCGGTACTTGCTGCCGGCAATCATGCTGCCCATGTCCAGAGACAGTACCCGCTTGCCCACCAGCATTTCCGGAATGCTGCCCTGCACGATTCGCTGGGCAAGCCCTTCCACCACGGCACTTTTGCCTACGCCGGGCTCACCAATCAGCACAGGATTGTTCTTCGTGCGGCGGATCAGGATCTGAATGATGCGCTGAATTTCCGTGTCTCTGCCAATGACGGGATCCAGCTCGTTGTCCCGGGCAGCTGCGGTCAAATCACGGCTGTACTGGGCAAGCACAGGGGTCTCGGCTTTCTTGCCTTTTGCCTTGGGGTTCGGACGCTCTTCCGGTTCTTCTCCGCTGCCGCTGCGCTCTGCACGAAGCTGACGGATGATTTCGTCCCGGGTCTTTTCCGTGTCCACTTGCAGCTGCTTCAAAATATTAAAAGCCAAGCAGTCGTTTTCCCGCAGGAGCGCCAGCCACAGATGTTCCACGGAAACGTAGGCCTGCCCCAGCCGGCGGGATTCCATCACGCTAAGCTCCAGCAGTTTCTTCATCCGAGGAGTCATGCTGATTTGCAGGGACATCGGCGCATTTTCATCCGTGGGGGGCATCAGGGCAAGCACATCATCATAAGCTACTTTTTCCTGAATGGAATGTGGCTGATGCTCATCTTCATTCACAAGGGCGAGGAGCAGATGTTCCGTGCCCATGGCAGGATTGTTCAGCTCCTCCGCGATGGAGCGGGCAGCTTCCAGCATATGCTGCGCCCGCTCCGTAAATTGTCCGAATAGGGCCATAAGATCCTCCTGATACGTTCAACTGAACGCAGTTATATTGCTCGTTATTCTGCCGCCAGCATGCTGCGGATTCTGCTTGCCCGGGCGGCCGCCAAATCCCTGCCGGTCAGGCGAGATTCTGCAAAGTCCTGCAGGTGAGCATCCTGCACCTGTTCCAGCATCTGATCCAGCGTATCCGTTTTCAATTGAAGCATGCCAATGGCAGCCCCCAAGCGGACAGCACTCCAGTGCTTGAAGAATTCCGGCAGTTCCATGATTCTGGCATTGCACAGAATGCCCCAGGCGCGCCAGATGGGGTCTTCCAATACCAGCCGATGGGCACCCATGGACTTCTCTCGCAGGGAAAGCTCCATGTCTGTTAATTGATGCCCCACGGCGGTAACGGCACTGATCAACTCCTGCTCTGTTCGGCCAAGGGTCACCTGATTGGATACCTGATACAGGCAGCCCAGTGCCTCGGCACCCTCGCCGTACACGCCTCGGATGGTTAAACCGACTTTGGCAACAATCTGCCCCACATTGCCCATTTGCTTGCCGATGGTCAGCATAGGCAGATGAATCAACAGGGAAGCCCGCATGCCGGTGCCGGTGTTGGTGGGGCAGGCAGTCAGATACCCTAGCTGATGGTCAAAGGCAAAGTTGACCTGACGGCTCAGGGCATCCTCTACCCGGAAGCACCGGTCGGCGGCTGTTTGCAAATCATCCCCGGGTACAATGGCCTGAATGCGCAGATGATCCTCTTCGTTCATCATCACGGAGATGCTTTCCTCCGTGTTCAGCATCACAGCTGCCGTATCCGGGCGCAGCAGCAAATCCTTGCTGATCAGGTGGCTTTCACACAGTGCCAGCCGCTGGTTGGCACTCATGTCACTGAGGCGGAGCAGTTCGAAGCCCTCATCGGCGCCGGAAAGCTTCATGGCATTGGTAGTGCGGGAGATGCAGGCGGCAGCCAGGTCAGGATGATCTGCTACATCGAAGGGCAAATCCTCATAGTTTCTCGCAAGGCGAACCCGGGAGGAAAGAATGGTTGCATGATTGCTCATTGGGCCTGTGCCTCCTTGGCAGCCATTTCACGGAGCTGATCCCGCAGGCGGGCGGCTGTTTCGAAATCCTCCTGAGCAACGGCCTGCTCCATTTGCCGGGTCAATTCTTCCTGCCGGGTGCGCTGACGCTGGGCTTCGCAGGTGTTCAGAGGTTCACGGCCGGCATGCTGCACTCTGCCATGGATTTGCAGCAGCATGGGCTGGAGCTGCTCCCGGAAAGCTTCATAGCAGTGGGGACAGCCCAAATGGCCGGATTTGGTAAACTGGCTCAAGGTGGTGTTGCACCGGGGGCATACAATCTCCACTCGAGGCTCCTCCGGCGTTTCGGAACCGGTAATGGCGGAGAGAATGGAGGAAAGCAGGCTCTTAATATTGCCGCTTTGCAGGTCGGCGTTCATTTTCGCCATGCATTCGCCGCACAGGTGCCGGGTGGTCACTTCGCCTGCAACCACCACGGAAATCGTAAAGGTTGCTTCATTAACCTTGCATTCTTCACATAACATAAGCAATCATCCTTTCGGGTTAGGCTTCAAGGGTGGGTGTGTTTCGCCGAGCCACGGAGGTCAGCATCGCCTTCAGTGACTTTGCACGCAGGGCGTCCTTCATGGGCTCCGGCAGGGGAACGGCCAAGGCCTGAGCGGAAACGGCAGCACGGGCAAGCTCCCCTTCACTGGGGGTCAGCATTTTCTGCTCCACCAGGTGGGTAATGATGTGGGCTGCTTCTCCTTCCGTAATGCTGTCTCCGATGCGCTCGTGAATCAGATACATGAGCTGCTGGCCGGGCTGCTGCACCACACGCACAATGCGGATGTAACCGCCGCCGCCGCGCCTGCTCTCAATGACATAGCCGTGATCCGGGGTAAAGCGGGTGGCAAGCACATAGTTGATCTGACTGGGGGCACAGCCAAAATACTCGGCCAGCTCATTGCGCTTGAGCTCCACCTCAGGTTCATCCTGAGCAAGGAGCATCTTGATAAAGTCTTCAATGGTATCGCTTAATCGCATGGTCAATTCCTCTGCTTCCGGTCAAGACTGACTATCTTTGACCAATATCATTATAGCAGGGTACGCATGAAAATGCAAGTAGGGCGAATTCGATTTGCAAAGGTATAGGCATTTGTTACAACTCCCGTGTTGACAGACATTTTTCCCTCTCTTATAATCGAGGCAGGTACCAATTAAGAGACGGAGGAATTGTCCCATGCGCAAATTGCTCTCCATGCTTCTGGCTCTCCTGATGCTGGTTTTGCCGGCCATGAGTCTGGCTGCTACCCCGGCAGAGATTATGGCCATGCCGGAAGGACGTACCCTGTATACAGATGTTACCTTCACCCCCGGCGATCTGCCCTTGGACGGTACTGCCGCTACCATGGCGAAGGATCTGCTGAACGCCCTGGCCTTCAGCACGAAGGCCGGCGGTGCGGACGGAGATGTGAGCGGCCTGTCCGTGAGCTTAAATGGCGTGAAGGTGCTGACCTTCGATGCCCAGGTGAAGGATGATACGCTGTACCTGGCGACCTCCCTGCTGGATCACCCCGTTGCCTTTACTGCCGATGAAGCAGTAGACTTTTCCAAGCAGATGCTTACCTTGCTGGGCGATGCCGTCGATGTGGACGTGGCCAGCCTGGTGGAAAGCTTAACGGCGGATACGTTGACCTATGCAATGGATTCCGCCTATGATGCCGTCAGAAACTTTACCTTCGACTTGGAGGGCTACACCGCAGTAACGGAGCGGATGAGCGCCCGCATTGTCACGGAAGAAGTAACGGAGCAGACCAAGGATCACGAGCCTGCAACCACCAAGATGACCATGACCATCACCGCTGAAGACGTGAAGGATCTGGTGAAGGTGTTCGCGGATGCCTGCCACAGCAATGAAGCACTGATGACGGTGCTTCGCCAGGCGAATGCTACCTACACGCTGGATGGTCAGGAGGTCACCGAGGACGAGTTCTTCGAGGGTCTGCCGGCTGCAATGGAAAAAGCTCTGTCCAACTATGAGGACATTGTGGCGGTGGCCATGACCAATGCAAACGGCGAAACCGTGCACGCTTCTGTCACCCTGACCCCGAAAGCAGATGCCGAGGAAAACGTGCTGCCCATGGCTATTGTGTACAATCGTCTGGGCACGGCTGATGGCATGGGTCACTCCCTGACGTTCACCATGACCAGCGACGATTCCGATGCGGTGCTGTCCGTGGATTACCTGACCGATGCGGAAAAGAAAGTATCCTTCGGCGCGGCTTTGTCCTATGTGAAGAAGGATGGAACGGTGCTGGAAGTAATGAGCCTCACGGCTGACGGCACCAAGGAAAACGGGGACACCCAGGCTTCTTCGGATGTGACCTATACCGCTGCATTCTCCGGGGACGGTACAGCAGAAAACCGCACCAGCCTGAGCGTGAACGTGCAGGAGTCGGCCTCCTTTGACGGCAAGGATGCCGTGGGCAACAAGACCGTCGCTCTTTACCTGAATGACAGCAAGACGCCTATGGTGACCATCACCGTGGATCAGGCCACCGACAAGGCTGCGGATGACATTGATGCCCAGAGCGCCGTGCATCTCGGCAAAATGACGGAGGAAGAACTGTCCGCCTACTTTGAGGAAGCAATGACCTCTGCCCAGACCAACCTGCTGGTGATTCTGCAGAATCTGCCTGCCAGCATTCTGCAGGCACTGACCGGCGGCAGCAACTGATCAACAGAATAGGATTTTCGGGCGGGATGACAGCAAAATCATCCTGCCCCTTGTTTTTGGCAATAATTATGCTATACTTATTCTGGAGAGGCATAAGGTGCTTCTCTGCAGGTGCATGAATGACTGTGCCCTGTGATGATTCATCGATTTGTAAGGAGTGATTTTTTTGTCATCCGACCCGTTGGGCGGTCCTCTACTGCTGCAGCTTCTTTTCATTCTCCTCAGCGGCTTTCTTTCGGCCATGCAGGCGGCCGTAACCTCCCTGAATGATGGGAAGCTGCGTCATGAAGTGGAAGACGGTGACGATTCCGCCGCAAACCTGCTGAAGTTGGCGGATGAGCCGGAGAAATATTTGGCCACCGTACAGGTGTGCCTGACCTTGACTGCCTTGTTCAGCAGCGCTTTTGCGGCGCTGCATTTTGCCCCCAGACTGGCAGAACTTTTCCGTCAGTGGGGCATGACCATGGAAGCAGGCTCGATGGAGATCCTTTGCGTGATTCTCCTGACCTTGGTGCTTGCCTTCATTACACTGGTACTTGGCGGCTATGTGCCCCGGAAGATTGCCCTTCAGCACCCGGAGAAAGCGGCACGGTTGACCGGCGGGGTTTTAGCTGTACTGGAAAAGATTTTTCATCCGCTGGTGTGGCTCATTCACAAGACCACCAACGGCGTTCTGCGGCTGATGGGCATTGATCCCAATGCTAAGCCGGAGGAAGTCACGGAAGAGGAAATCCGCATGCTGGTGGACATGGGCGGCGAAAGCGGCACCATTGAAGAGGCGGAAAAGGAAATGATTGAGAACATATTCGAGTTCAACAATCATTCCGCTGAAGATGTGATGACCCACCGGACGGATGTGACCAGCATCTGGGTGGAGGAAACCCCGGAGAACGTGATCAAAACCATTGTGGAGTCCGGTCTGAGCCGCTTCCCCGTGTACGATGAGGACATGGACGACATCATCGGTGTGCTGAGTACACGGAACTATCTGCTGGAGCAGCGGAAGCCTTCTCCCAGACCCCTGCGGGAAATCATTCGCCCTGCCTATTTCGTGCCGGAAACGGTGCAGGCAGATGTGCTCTTCCGTGACATGCAGAAGAAGAAAGTCCACATGGCTGTGGTGGTGGATGAGTACGGCGGCATGAGCGGCGTCGTCACCATGGAAGACCTGCTGGAAGAGATTGTGGGCAATATTTACGATGAGTTTGATCCTCAGGTCATGGCGGATATTACCCGACTGGGTGAGAATCTTTGGCGCATTACCGGCACAGCCGGGCTCGAGGATGTGGCGGAAGCGCTGGATATTGAACTGCCACAGAATGAGGACTATGATACCTTGGGCGGGCTGGTGTTCAGCCAGTTTACCACCATTCCTATGGACGGCAGCCAGCCGGAAGTGGACGTGGACGGGCTTCACATCAAGGTGGAAAAGATGGAAGAGCACCGGGTGGAAACGGCACTGGTCAGCAAAATCGTGAAGCCGGAGCCTGATGAGGATTCATCGGAAGCAGACGCATAAATAAAGGGTCGGAGGAACAGAAAGTGTTCTTCCGACCCTTCATTGATGTTTTGGTGTTAGCCTGCCGGTCGTGTGCAGTGCTTTTTTGCAAGCTTGCTTCTGGCATAGGCGATGGACAGGGAAAGGGAGCAGACAATCCACCCCATGGGATAGCCTAGCGCCACGCCTACAAACCCAAGACCGGCCTGCTGGGCGATGTAAAGGTAGATCTGCCGGAAAACCACGAAGGAACCCAGCATAATCACCATGGGCGCCGTTGCGCTGCCAACGCCCCGAAGCGCCCCGGCAAAGATTTGATAGAAACTAATGACAAAGTAGAATGGTGTCATAATGGTGATGAACCGCACACCGTAGCTGATCACATCCTCATCCGGGCTGAAGAAGCGGAGCAGGGGACGAGCCAGCAGCAGCATGCCAAGGGTCAGTACAACGGTGGAAGCAAGACTCATGCCCAGTGCCTGCCACATGCCTTTCCGGGCTCGCGCAGGTTTGTTTGCACCCCAGTTCTGCCCCACAAAGGTGGTGGAGGCCATGGAGATGGCCTGGGCAGGAATGAGAATGAAGGCATCCAGCTTGTTGTAGCTGCTGTAGCCGGCCATGCAGGCTGCGCCGAAGGCATTGATGTAGGACTGGACAAACACGTTGGAGAAGGACGTCAGCCCCTGCTGTACGCCGGAGGGAAGACCGATGCTGAGGATTTCCTTCAGCATATCCTTGCGGATGCTGAGACTCTTCCACTTGATGCCGTAAGGTACGCTGTCCTGAGACAGGGTGTACAGCACCAGAATGGCCGAGCAGAACTGAGCAATGATGGTTGCCCACGCCACGCCGGCCACCCCCATTTTGAATACCACCACAAACAGCAAATCCATCACCGTGTTCATCAGCGCGGAGAACACCAGAAAGTACAGGGGATGACGGGAGTCGCCTACGGCACGGAGGATGCCGGACCCCATGTTGTAAATCAGCAGCCCTGCAATGCCGCTGAAATAAATGGTCAGGTAGGTTTCAGCCTCGCCAAACACTTCCTCCGGGGTGGACATCATGTTCAGCATGGGCTGCACAATGGCAATGCCGACGGCTGTGAAGAGGGCGCACAGAATCAGCGTGACGGCAATGGTGGTCTGCACCGCATCGTGAAGCCCATTGCTGTCATGAGCGCCGTAGCGCTGACTGATGACCACACTGGCACCGGTGGAAAGCCCTGCACTCAACCCTACCAGCATGTTCACAATGCTGGTGGTGCTGCCTACGGCCGCCAGGGCTTCCGTGCCAACGAACTGCCCTACCACCAGGGTATCCACCGTGTTATAAAGCTGCTGAAACAGCAAGCCTAAAATCATGGGCAGGGTAAACCGAACAAAATGCTTCCAGATAACGCCTTGAGTCATATCGGCGTCATTTTGTGTTGAGCGCATTGTGTGCCTCCGGATGGTGTATAACTTGTTCATGCCACAGAAATATTATATAGAAGAAACTCACACGATGCAAGTATAGTAGAGATGATTTAAGTTATCAAAGGTGACTGTAAGTTGGCAAATCGCAGTAAAGCATGAAGTTAACAGAATGTTCACATTTTAGAGTGTTCATTTTTGCTTTGAGTGTCCTATATAAAGTGATAGGGAAAGTTGATCAAGGCAGTTACCTTGATGTAAGCAACTTTGATTTAGGACGTAAGGGCAATGATGCCCGGAAAGGAAACAAGTATGAAAAGGTTTCTTCTTGTTTTGATGGCCTTGACGATGGTCATGGGGAGCGTTTCGTTTGCGAGTGCGGATACGGCTGTTATGTACGATGATGATCAGCTGTTCAATCTCTGCGCTGATCCAAACAGCAATGTTGATAATCCGTTTGATTTGAGTAGCTCCAGCTATACAAGTACTTTCAACTTTGCGAAGTACACGACCACGAAGGCCATCAAGGTGCCTTCTGATGGAAACGCCACTGTGACGTTGACCGATGCTTGTATGAACTTCAGCAGTTCCAGCAAGCCTACGGTATACGTCAAAGCGTACTACTGGAATGGTTCGACTTGGAAGAATGCAAAGGTAACTCCTTCTTCCGTCAAGGTTTCCAAGACGAAGGCGAATTACTCATTCACTGTAAGCGGTATTAGTAGTGGCTCTGCCTTTTATGTGAAGCTTTTAAAAACGGAGTATAGCGGCTATAAGTTTACTGGAAAGATTGAGATCACTGATTAATCTTGATTGGTAACTGCTACGATTCAACTTTTCTATCAATTTTTATCTTTCATAAAAAAAGGAGTGATGACCATGACTCTCGTTCGGAAAGTTCTTACCTTTTGCCTTGTTGCGGCACTGTCTCTTTCGGCTGTAGCGTTTGCAGAAACGGAAGCAGTTGACCCTGTTTCCGGAGCGGTGATCGACGACTCTTTGGAGGAAGTATACAAGGAGCATTTTGATGCGATCTGTGCTCAGTACGCAGACGAACTTACGGCGCAGGAAAAGGATGCAGCCAGTGCTGTTTCTGACGCCATTGGTCAGATAAACTTTGAGTCTGAAGATAGCCTGGCAGTCCGTCAGCGGGT
Organism: Clostridia bacterium; assembly: GCA_030529995.1. Lineage (GTDB taxonomy): Bacteria > Bacillota > Clostridia > Christensenellales > Aristaeellaceae > CAKUFA01. The sequence goes on along the minus strand of JAUMVT010000004.1, from coordinate 59,364 downwards.
TTATCAAATTTCCTCCGCTGAAGAGCTGAAAGCTGTACTGACCGGTTACTTTGATGCTCATGATGCTTCTTATAGCTCCGATGCTGCCGTGGACGCAAAAATTCAGGAGATTTTTACGGCCTGCGGATGGAACTTGGATGACTACTACATGACCGTGACCCGCAATGTAGGCGGCATACCGGATCCTGTTACGACCACCAACTGGTACTGCAGCTTTGTGAAAAAGGAAAGCAGCGAGGAAGAGGATGCTTCTGTTGCCATGACCATTGTGCTGTACGATGAAGACATGAAGGTAGGCATTTTCTCCATGAATGCGGATCTGTGGTAATCATTGCCGCACCGGCTGCCTGGGGCTGTGAAAGAGTGTGCTGCTCTTTTGCAGCCCTTCTTTCATGCTTGTCATCAATGGTTGTTGATGACAAATATACATGTCGAGATATGTGCAAGTTGCAAACACACAAATCCTTTTGCACATTTTCTTGCGTTTTCCTTTCACTTCATCAAAAAGTGTGCTATACTAACAGGCAGACAACGCCGGGCTTCCCGGCAGCAGGGGAGGAATTCTCTTTGTATACGGATAAACTCATCATTGGTGCAGGTGTCACAGGCTGTGCCCTTGCAAGAGTGCTCAGCCGCTACGAGGGCAGCCTGACCGTGATCGATCGAGGCGGCGACGTGGCTGAGGGAGCCAGCAAGGCCAACAGCGGCATCGTCCATGCCGGGTTTGACGCCCACCCCGGAACACTGAAGGCCAAACTGAATGTGGAAGGCGCACGCATGTATCCTGCCCTTTCCGAAGAACTGGGGGTTTCCTATGGCCGCCCCGGTGCTTTGGTACTGGGCTTTACGGAGGAAGACCGCTGCACGCTGGAAACGCTGCTGGAGCAGGGCAAGGCGAACGGCGTGCCGGATCTGTGCATTCTTGAGCGGGATCAGGTGCTGGCCATGGAGCCTAACACCAACCCGGAGGTGCTCTGCGCCTTGTTTGCTCCTACCAGCGGCCTGACCAGTCCCTATGAAATGACCTTCGCCCTGGCGGATCATGCCGCCCTGAACGGCGCCGAATTCCACCTGAATACGGAGGTTACCGGCGTCAAGCGGGAGGACGATGGTTTGTGGCATGTGGCCACCACCCAGGGAGAATATACCTGCAAAGTGCTGGTGAACTGCGCTGGCGTAGGCTCTGCCAAGATTCATAACATGATGAGCGAGGATAAGCTGACCATCATTGACCGCCGCGGTCAGTATTATTTGATGGATCGGATGTCCCCCCTGCCTTTCCATATGACCATGTTCCAGTGCCCTACCAAGATGGGCAAGGGCGTGCTTGTCTCTCCGACGGTTCATGGCAACCTTCTGCTGGGTCCTTCGGCGGAAGATATTCCGGACGAGCTGGATACCCGCACCACGGCAGATGGTCTGGCCTTTGTGCTGCAGAAGAGCCGCCTGACCTGGCCGGGTGCTTCCACTAGAGGAACCATTACCAACTTCTCCGGCATTCGTGCCCACGAGGCAAAGGGCGACTTTGTTATTGGCGCCGTGAAGGGTGCCGTCAATGCTTATGAAACCGTTGGTATTGAGAGCCCCGGCTTGTCCGCTGCACCTGCCATTGCGGAAATGCTGGGCGCAGAGATCGCCGAGGAGCAGCACCTGACCAAGAAGGCAGATTATAAGCCTGCCCATAAGCTGCCCCGTCCTTTCTATGCCATGACCACCCAGGAGCGTGCGGAGGCTGTGAAGAAGGATCCGCTGTACGGACGTATGGTGTGCCGGTGTGAGGTGGTGACTGAGGCGGAAATCCGTGCTGCGATTCGCCGCCCTGTGGGTGCTACCACCATCGACGGGGTGAAGCGCCGCACCCGTGCAGGCATGGGACGTTGCCAGGGCGGTTTCTGCTCACCCCGTGTGGCGGAAATCCTCTCCGAGGAGCTTCATGTGCCCATGACTTCCATCACCAAGTGCGGCGGCTGCAGCTATCTGCTGACTGGTACCATCCATGATGCAATCAAGGAGGACGACTGACATGACAGCGACTGAAAACGGCATGCTGCAAGTGGATGTGCTGATTATCGGCGGCGGCCCTGCTGGACTGGCGGCTGCCATTGCTGCCCGGGAGGACGGCATTGAAAACCTGCTCGTGCTGGAGCGTGAGCATACCCCCGGCGGTATTCTGCGGCAATGCATCCATAACGGCTTTGGCCTCCACCGCTTTAAGGAAGAGCTGACCGGCCCGGAGTATGCACAGCGGGATGTAGACCGGGCTCATGAGCTGAACATTAACATTCAGTGTGATACCACGGTACTGTCTGTGGAGGCGAACCATGTGGTGACCTGTGTCAGCGCAGAGCACGGGGTGCAGCTGATTCATGCCAAGTCCATTGTGCTGGCCATGGGCTGCCGTGAACGTCCCCGTGGCGCTTTGGGCACCCCCGGTACCCGATGCGCAGGCATTTACAGTGCCGGCACCGCACAGAAATTCGTCAACTTGGAAGGCTACATGCCCGGCAAGCGGGTAGTGATTCTGGGCAGTGGCGACATTGGCCTGATCATGGCTCGCCGCATGACCCTCCAAGGTGCCAAGGTGCTGGCCTGTGTGGAACTGATGCCCTATTCTTCCGGCCTGAACCGCAACATTGTTCAGTGCCTGAACGACTTCGATATTCCCCTGTACCTGAGTCATACGGTCATTGATATTGAAGGCCGTGAGCGTCTCAGCGGCGTGACTGTCGCCAAGGTGGATGAAAAGCGGCAGCCTATTCCTGGCACGGAAATTCACTTTGACTGTGATACCCTGCTGCTTTCCGTAGGCCTGATTCCCGAAAACGAACTGAGCCAAGGCGCTGGCGTGAAGCTTTCGCCCCTGACCAGCGGCGCTGAAGTGGACGATTGCCTGCAGACCAGTATTCCCGGCATTTTCGCCTGCGGCAACGTGCTTCATGTGCATGATTTGGTGGATCACGTATCCAATGAAAGCTTCAAGGCCGGCCATGCAGCTGCTGCCTACGCCCGTGGAGAAATCGCTCCCGGTGATACGGTAGCTGTCAAGGATGGGGACGGCGTGCGCGGTGTGGTGCCCCAGCGGATTCACTTGGGTGGCAATCAGGCAGTTGACTTGATGTTCCGCCCCAGCGGCGTGTTCCGGGGAGCCAGCGTGGTGGTGAAAAACGGGGATCGGGAAATTGCCAGAAAGAAGGCACCCATTTTCACCCCCGGCGAAATGGCTGTGGTGACCTTGAAGCCGGAAGTCGTTGCATCCCTTGATCCGCAGGACATTACCGTAACCATGGAAAGGGGCTGAGCATATGGAACAGACGATTACCTGCATCAACTGCCCCGTGGGCTGCCGCATGACCGTAACCATTGAAAACGGTCAGGTGACCAGCGTGGTGGGCAATACCTGCAAGCGGGGCGAAAAGTACGCCCATCAGGAGTGCATTGCGCCGGAGCGTATGGTGACTGCCGTGATTGCTGTGGAGGGCAGTGCCATGCCGCTGAGCGTCAAGACTCGCACCCCCATTCCGAAGAAGCTGATTCATGCCTGCATGGCAGAACTGTCCAAGGTTTCCCTTACGGCTCCCGTGAAGGCCGGGGACGTGGTGCTTGCCAATGTGTGCGGTACCGGGGTGGACGTGATTGCCACCAAGACCATCGGGTGAAGGTGAAAAATACAATCAGCCATTCGAGCCGGACTCAATGCAGATTGCTGTGCTGAGTCCGGCTTTGCTGTGCCGGAGCGAAAACAAATCGGCAAAGCTTGCGACAATCCTGCCGAATTGTCCGGTGTTTTCCCTTGACGCAAAAGGCTGCCTGCTGTATGTTTATTGCAGGGAAAGATAAAGGGGGCGTTGTTGTGTCTGCGGAAATCAAGTATTATGTGCTGCTGTTTTTTGCGGCATCCTTCCTTGGATGGCTCATGGAAGTAACCTGCAAGCTGATTCAGTTTCATCGCTTTATCAATCGCGGCTTTCTGCTGGGACCCATTTGCCCGATTTACGGTTTCGGCTCCATTCTGATTGCTGCCTTGCTGTCCCGGTATGCGGACAGTCCTGTTGCCGTATTTGGCTTGGGCATGATTCTGTGTGGCACCTTGGAATACATCACCAGCTACGTGCTGGAGAAGCTGTTCCATGCCAGATGGTGGGATTACAGCCAGAAGCATTTTAACCTGAATGGCCGTGTTTGTGCCAATACCCTGATTCCTTTCGGCCTGCTGGGACTGGTGATGGTCTACGGCATCAAGCCTTTCCTGTTCCGGTATTTTGCCATGCTGCCGGAGGGATGGCTCAACGGGTTATGCATCGGCCTGTGCACCGTTTTCATCGCAGATACCGTTCTGTCTACCTGCGGGCTGGGACAGATTCGTCACAGTGCCACCAATGCGGAAGGCGACAGCACGGAAGCCATCACTGCCGCCGTACGGGCTCACTTGGCGGAAGGCAGCGCACTGATGCGCCGCACCCTGCGGGCATTCCCTTATGCTAAGCTGTACAATAAGGATCTGCTGCAGAAACTGAAGAATCAGCGCATCGTCATGCAGCAGGAAATGAAAGAAGCCCAGGAAAAAATGCGGCAGAATGTGAAGCTGCGTGAAGACAGGCTCCGTGAAGAAATTCAGAAAAAACGCAGGAAATAATTGGACGATGATACTGACTTTTGTGCTGTTCGCTTGACATTTTGTCTCATTTGGTGGATACTTATACCGGACAAAAATTCCATGCGCCTTGGCGCATGACAGGTGCAAAACGGAGGGAAGCGTATGAGCATTTTTCGAGCCGCAACCAATGACGATGCGGGTCTGATCAGCCATATCTTCGCCACCAGCTGGCGCCATGCTTATAAAGGACTCATTTCCCAAGATTATCTGGAGCGTCTGCCGGATGATTATTGGGTTCCTTCTTTGCCTGCATGGCTATGCAGTGATGAGCTGAACGGTTTGCTGATCTTTGACGGAAAGCAGCCGGTGGGCTGCTGCATTTATGGCCGAGGAAGAGATGAAGATCACAAGGAATGGGGCGAAATCGTGTCCCTGTATCTGCTGCCGGATCATATGCGGAAGGGATTGGGCGGCGAATTGCTGGAGGAATGCCTGAGAATCATGCGGGAAGACGGCTATCACCGCTTCTATCTGTGGGCGATTGAAGGCAACACAACCGGCGAAAAGTTTTATGCCAAGCACGGCTTCCATCCCACTACCGATTTCATTGATTATTCCATCGGCGGTGAAGGAGTCCGGGACAGGCGTTATGTCCGCGTGGAGGATGTGCGGAAAAATTGATCCCCTTGCCATCCGGGCAAGCGGATTCACATCGGAAAGGATGATATCATGCTGGATCAAAACATTGCACGGGAGGTTCTGGCCGAAGCTGTGCACACAGGCGGCGATTTTGCGGAGATCTTCATGGAGGATCGCATCAATCATAACCTGTCCCTGCGCAGCGGCGAGCTGGAGCAGGTGAACAGCCAGCGTCTCCACGGCGCAGGTGTCCGTGTATTTAACGGAACAAAGGCCATCTACGTGTACACCAACGATACGAGCCGGGAAGGCTTGCTGCGCTGTGCTGAGCAGGCGGCGGCCGCCATTCGCAGCGGCAAGGGCACTTCTCCCGTAGGCTTTTCTTCCTGGTCTGCCGCACGGCCGGAGGAGATTCGTCGGATGCCGACAGACGTGAAGGCAGCGGCCAAGGCTGAGAAACTCCGGGCGGCGGATGCAGCGGCACGGCAGTATTCTCCTGAAATCAAGCAGGTCATCTGCGACTATTCGGACAGCGTGCAGGATGTGCTGATTGCCAACACGGAAGGTGTTTTCGTCACGGATCAGCGGGTCTATTCCCGTCTGCGTGTCAGTGCCGTGGCCAGCAACGGCAGTGAAAATCAAAGCGGTTCCGACAGCCCCGGTGCTTCCATGGGCTTTGAACTCTTTGATGAACGGGTAGACCCGGAGCGCAGCGCACGCATTGCTGCCGACACGGCTGTGACCATGCTCCACGCCCCTGCCTGCCCTGCCGGGGTCATGCCGGTGTGCATTGACAACGGGTTTGGCGGCGTGATTTTCCATGAAGCCTGCGGTCATGCACTGGAGGCAACCAGTGTGGCCTTCGGTACCAGTGTGTTCTCCGGCAAGCTGGGGCAGCAGATTGCTTCTCCCTTGGTGACGGCCGTGGATGACGGTACCATCATGAACGAATGGGGCTCCCTTCATGTGGATGATGAAGGTATGCCTACCACCAAGCTGGTGCTGATTAAGAACGGTATCCTGACCAATTACATGATCGACAAGCTGGGCGGCCGCCGGATGAACATGGCGCCCACCGGCTCCGGACGTCGGCAGAGCTATGCTTTTGCCCCCACCTCCCGTATGCGCAATACCTACATCGCTGCCGGCAATGACGACAACGATGAAATGATCGCCACCATGGGGGACGGCCTGTATGCCAAGAAGATGGGCGGCGGTTCCGTGAACCCGGCTACCGGCGAATTCAACTTTGCTGTCAACGAGGGCTATCTGGTGAAGGATGGCAAGATTGTGCACCCTGTTCGCGGCGCATCTCTGATTGGCCGGGGCAATGAAATTCTCATGCGGGTTGACCGGGTAGGCCGGAACATGACCATGGCGCAGGGCATGTGCGGCAGCATTTCCGGCAGCATCCCCACCAATGTGGGTGAGCCGATGATCCGCGTAACAAGCATTACCGTTGGCGGCGGCAAGTAAGGAGGCAGAAGCAATGGATAAGAATGCATTTGTGGAGCAGCTGCTCCTGCGTGCCAAGGAAAGCGGGCTGGACACTGCCGAAGTATTCTGCTCGGAAAAGGAAGCGTTCAGTGTCATGGCCCGCAGCGGAGACATCAGTGATTATCAGGTCAGCTCTTCTATGGGGCTTGGCCTTCGGGGCACCTACAAGGGCAAGATGGGTATGTCTTCCACCCAGGCCTTGGACGAGGCTGCCATTCAGCAGCTGATTGAAGGCGTTAAGGAATCTGCCGAGCTGAGCGAAAGTGCCGAGCAGGATGAAATCTTTCCCGGAGAAGCAAACTATCCTGCCGTTGAGACCTCGGAAAGCGATCTTGATAGCGTGACGGCTGAGGATAAGCTTGCGGCAGTAATGAATCTTAGCGAAGCCACCGCCAGCCAGGACAAGCGTGTCGATCAGGTGATGTATGCCTTTATTTCCACAACTAAGCAGACCCTTCTGCTTCGCAATTCCTTCGGCTTGAATCTTACCGCTACGGATCAGGCATGGAGTGCCTTGACCAGTGCCATCGCTACCAGAGAAAACGGCACCAAGGCCAATGGCGCTTACATGGACTGCGGCCGGAAGTTTTCTGACTTCGATGCAGAAAAGATTGCCAAGGAGACTGCTGACCGCACCGTGAAGCAGCTGGACGCCGCCCCTGTTCCTGCCGGAACCTATCGGGTGATCTTCTTTAATGAGGCACTGTGCGAAATGCTGGCCACTTTCAGCGGCATGTTCTCCGCTGAGAATGCGCAGCAGGGGCTGTCTCTGCTGGCAGGCAAGGAAGGCGAAACTGTGGCCTCCACGGCGGTCACCCTGATGGATGATCCGCTGCTGAAGGATGGCTTTGCTTCCTGCTCCTTTGATGCGGAGGGAAGCGCCTCCCGCACGAAGGCTGTGATTGAAAACGGCGTGTTGAAGACCCTGCTGCACAATCGGAAGACGGCACGCAAGCAGGGTGTAGAGACCACCGGCAATGCTGCCCGGAGCTACGCTTCCGGCATGACGGTTGCACCTACCAACTTGTTCTTCAAGCCCGGCGAAGCGAGCTTGGAGGAGCTGATGGCTAACATGGGGGACGGCATTGTCATTACCGATGTCAGCGGTCTGCATGCAGGTGCCAATGTAATCAGCGGCGATTTCTCCCTGATCAGCGGCGGATACATGGTGGAAGGTGGCAAACGCGGCCGCAGCGTGGAGCAGATTACCGTGGCAGGCAATTTCTACAAGCTGCTTGAAAACATCAGAGCTGTGGGCAATGATTTGCTCTTCCCGGGCGTGGGCATTGGATGCCCCTCGATCGATGTGGGCACGCTGGTTATTTCCGGCTGATGGTGCAATTTGGTTAAGTGAAGGGTGATGAAGCCTATGGCAGAAAATGAAGATGTATGTGGTTTTCTCTGTGTTCATGAGGATCTTGTAGCGCAGGTGCAGGCTTCTCTGCCAAACGATGAGACGCTTTCACGCCTTTCTGACTTATTTAAGGTCTTCGGTGATGGCACACGGATCCGCATCCTGTACGTGCTGTTTGAAGCGGAAGTGTGCGTGTGTGATCTGGCGAAGCTGCTGGGCATGACCCAGTCTGCCGTATCCCATCAGCTGCGGCTGCTCAAGCAGGCACGGCTGATTAAGAGCCGACGGGATGGCAAAACCGTGTTTTACTCCCTGGCAGATGATCATGTGGCCACGCTGCTCAAGCAGGGTGCAGAGCATATCAGCGAAGGCTGACAGCAAAACAAAGACAAAAGAAGCAGGTTCCGAAGCTAATCTCGGAGCCTGCTTCTTACATGTTTACAGGACAATGTCCCCGGGGCGATATCCCTTTGGCAGAGGTTCTTCTTCGACAAATTTGAAATCCTCATCCGTGAGTACCGGCAGGAACGCCTCGAAGGGCAAATGATCGAACTCGCCGGCGTAGCTGCTTGCACCGAACCATCCGCCTTCCTTGGCTTTCAGGTTCAAGTCTCGGGCAAACTTGGTATCATTGGAGCAATCGTGAATGACGAACGGCCACTGTTCTTCATCCGCCATGCGCATTAAGGTCAGTGTCATTTCACGGCTGCAAATGGGGGAGAGATAACCTTGCCGACACTGGTACATATTTTCGCCCAGGTAATTTTCCAGATTGTTGGCATTCAGGTGAAGCTCGGCACAGTTGATGAAATCCAGACTTGTCGCCATGATGGCTTCTTTCTTCTTCATGAAGCCGTCAAAGAATGCACGGGTCATGGGCGTCTCGATACCCACCATGGGAATGTATTGCTTTGCGATCCGGATGTTTTCAATCACCTGATCGGAGCAGTTGGATGCGCCTAGGTTGAAGCGCAGCTCGTTCAGCCCTGCATCCGCCAGCATTTTCAGCGAGGCCTCCGTAGCCCGAAGACCGTTGGTGTACATATGCTGGTAGATGCCTGCTTCATGGAAGAGCTGAATCATGTGCTCGTAGATTTCAATTTCCATAAAGGGTTCCAGATACACATAGGCGATGCCGGTAGGTTTCTTTTGAATGGACAGCAACAGCGGAATATCCTTTTCGTAGAACTTGGTGCCGCCAATCTCCCACATGCCTTCGCCGATGGGGGGAATGCAGTCCAGTACGCCATAATCGTAGCAGAAGGGGCACTTGGCATTGCACTTGTTGGTCTTGCGAATGGCGCTGAGCCCCGTGCCGAACAGGCAGGACTTGCAGCCCTTTGGGAAACGTTCGTCAGGACCCACATACATGGTTCGACCCTGCATGGATTTCAGGTGAGGAATCTGCTGCATCAGAGTCGCACGTCTGGCATCCACGGCACGTTCGATTTGTGCAAGCACCGCCAGCACAATTTCCTGCTGATGACACAGGAGGGGCTCATCATCCGGCAGTTCGGAGAAGAACTGAAACCACATCAGGGCATCTTTCTTGCTGATTTTCAAAGGGAAGGACTCCTTTTATTCTGATTTACTTGGCTGCCTGGGCGGCCTTTTTCTTTGCTCGCTCCCGAATGGCAAGGAGCACCATCATCAGGACGGTACCCACGTAGGGGAAGATCTTCGTCAGCGTAGGATCAACCCCGACGCTTTGAAGCCGCGTGCCGAGGGCGTCAATGAAGCCGAAAAGCAATGCGGCTAGGAACACAAGGGGCGGATTCGCTCTGCCGAAGATGACGCAGGCCACGGCCACATAGCCCTTGCTGTTGGACATGTTTTCGGAAAACATGGTCAGGTACCCCAGGGAAAGATGGGCACCGGCCAAGGCACTGAAGGCACCGCAAAGCACAGAGGCAAGGTACTTCATTTTCTCCGGGCTTTTGCCGGCGGCACGCAGGGATTGTGGATGCTCGCCGGCGGCACGCAGCCAGAAACCGGCAGGTGTGCGGTAGATGAACAGCCAGCAAACCAGCACCATGACCCAGCTGACGTACACCAGCAGTGTGTTGTTGTTCAGCAAAGGGCCAATGAGGGGGATGCTTTCCAGCCAGTCTGCGCTGAGCTTAGGCAGGGGAACAATGGCAGGGTCAGAGAAGGCACCCTTCACGTTGAAAATGGTTCGAAGGAGAAATACCGTCAGTGCTCCGGCGAAAATATTCAGCGCCACGCCGATAATGAATTCGTCGCTCTTGAACTTCACCACAAAGAGACCGTAGAAGAGTCCTAACAGTACGCCGGACAGCAGGGCGAAGACCAGCGCCAGCAGCCAGCTGCCAAGGAAATAACTGGCCAGCACGGCAACAAAGGCGCCCACAATCATCATGCCGTCAATGCCGATGTTCATGATGCCCACGTGCTCCGTCATCAGACAGCCGAGACCGGCAAGGATAACAGGGGTGGCGGTGCGCAGGGTATTTTGCAGCAGGCCTACATTGAAAATGCTTTCCCAGTTCACTTTTCTGTCGCCTCCTTTGCAATCCGTGCAGCAGAGTTCCGCTTAATTTTCTGCGCCTGGATGGAGGCCAGAATGCCCTCTTCCGCCGCCATGAAGAAAATGATGATGGACTGAACAATCAGAATCAGCTCACTGGAAATGCCCACACGGGATTCCATGGCCGTGGAACCGATCTGCAAAATGCCGAAGAAGAAGCTCATGAGAATGATGCCGAAGGGCTTATAGTGCATGATCATGGCTACCAGCATGCCGTCAAAGTAAAAATCCTTCGAAACGGATTCGATGAATCTGCCGTGCTGACCGAATACCTCGAACATGCCTACCAAGCCGCAGATGGCGCCGGAAAGCACCATACTGCCAATGGCAAGCTTGTCGGACTTAATGCCGCTGTACCGTGCAAAGCGGCTGTTCTGCCCGGTCAGCTGCATTTCATAGCCAATGGTTGTGCGGCTCATCAGATACCAGACAAACAGGGCAATGAATGCGGCGATAAAGATGCTCTCCGTCAGCGAAGACATCTTGATCAGCTTGGAGAACATGAAGGACTTGTCAATGGCATCCGTACCGGCGGATACGCCCTTTTCAGCAGTTTTCAACGGGCCGTTGGCAAGGTAGGAACAGAAGTAAATGGCGGCTGAGTTCAGCATGATGGTGGTGATGACCTCGCTGACTTTCAGCTTCACCTTCAAAATGGCCGGAACCACGGCATAGACGCCGCCGGCTGCCATGGCGGCCAGCAGGCACAGGGGAATGCCGATCCATGGCGAAAGCCCGGCCAGCTTTGCGCCCACATAGGCGGAAGCGATTGCCCCCAGGTACAGCTGTCCTTCACCGCCTACGTTGAAAATGCCTGCTTTAGCGGCCACAGCAGTCGCCAAACCCGTCAGGCAAAGGGTTGCTGTCTTTGCTAGGGTGTTGCCAAGTCCGCGCTTGGTGCCTAAAGCACCGGTGATCAGCGCACTATAGCCTTCCAACGGGTCATGACCGGTAAGTGCCATAATCACGCCGCCCAGAACAAGTGCCAGAAGCACACTGACCGCCAGGCTCACCAAGTACTGTACTTTTGCCTTGGATTTCATGCTTCTGCCTCCTTCCGTGCACCGGTCATATAGTAGCCAAGTTCGGCCTTGTCGATGGTTTTCGGGTCAAACTCTCCTGTGATTTTCCCTTCATAGATGGCAACCAGACGGTCGGACAGGCGGTACAGTTCATCCAAATCGGCACTGACCAGCAGGATGGCGCAGCCTGCGTTCCGCTTGTCCATGATTTGCTTGTGGATGAAGTCCATGGCGCCAATGTCAACGCCTCTGGTGGGTTGGGAAATAATGAGCACCGGCGTATCGTAAGAGAATTCCCGAGCCACCACAACCTTCTGCATGTTGCCGCCGGAAAGGGAACCTACCGGCGTATCCACACCTGCACCGCGGATGTCGAACTTTTCAAACAGCTTTCTTGCATAAGCACGAATGGAGCGCCGCTTCAGATGGATCTTTGCCACGGAAAATTCGGGAGCTTTCTCTTTACCTACCAGAAGATTATCCGTTACATCCGCAGGGGCGGCAACGCCGGTGGCAATGCGGTCTTCCGGCACGTGTGCCAAACCTAACTGACGGATTTTTCCCGGCGTCAAGCCTTTCGTACTCTTGCCTTGGATCTTCACTGTGCCCCGCTGAATGGGGCACATGCCGGTAATGGCTTCGATGAGTTCGCTCTGCCCATTGCCTTCCACACCGGCAATGCCCAGTATTTCGCCGGGATGCACCTGCAGGGAAAGACCGCGCACCGCAGGCAGTCCCCGGGTATCCGTTACATACAGATCTTCTACTTCGATGGCAGAATCTTGCCGCCGGGCTTGCTCCGTGCGCTCCAAGGCATCCAGCAGCACATCCTTGCCCACCATCATGGAGGCCAGGATTCGCTCATTCACGTCCTTCGTTTCGCATACGTCAATCAGCTTGCCCTGACGCATCACGCCTACCCGGTCGGAAATCTCCATGACCTCATACAGTTTGTGGGTAATGATGATGATGGACATTTGCTTTTCGCGGACGATGCTGCGGATGACGGCAAACAGTTCATCTGTCTCCTGAGGCGTCAGCACGGCTGTAGGTTCATCCAGAATCAGAATGTCTGCGCCGTGATGCAATGCCTTCAGAATTTCGACACGCTGCTGCAAACCGACACTGATGTCCTGCACCCGATCCGTCGGGTTGACCTGCAGGCCGTATTCCCTGACAAGTTCGTTGGTGATTTGATTGGCTTTGTCGAAGTCGTAAAAGAAGCGATGGCGGCGAGGTTCACCGCACATCACAATATTCTGTGCCACCGTGAAGGAAGGAACCAGCATAAAATGCTGATGCACCATGCCGATGCCGTGGGCGATGGATGTGCTGGGGGAGAAGGTCTTCATTTCCTCGCCCTTTACAAAAACCTGTCCGGTTGTCGGCTCGTTGAGACCATACAGGATTTTCATCAGGGTGGATTTTCCTGCGCCGTTTTCGCCGACCAGCGCAAACACTTCTCCCTTGTGTATATCAAGGGAGACATCATCATTTGCCAGCACACCGGGGAACTGCATGGATACATGCTTGAAGGATACAATGGTTTCGCTCAAGCGGGAACGCCTCGCTTTCTGTGGCACATGAATACGGAAAAAAGGCAGCAACGCCCCTTCTGATGATCAAGAATGAACGCTGCTGCCGTAAAGGTTAGTTCAATGCAGTGGGAACGGTGATTTCACCGCTGATGATCTTTTCCTGCAATGCCTTGACTTCTGCCTTCAGCTCGTCGCTGACCTGCTGGGTCATGGTGTCATCACCATAGCCAACGTCGATGTAGCCCGTTGCCATATCGGCCGTCCAAATCGTAGCAGGCTGGAAGCGCTCATCCAGATTCTCAACGATGTCCACCACGGACTTGCCGACTTCCTTTACCATGGAGCAGATAATCACGTCAGGGTTAATGTACTTCTGGTCGCTGTCCACGCCGATGGCATAATTGCCCGTATCCTTGGCAGCTTCGAATACGCCTTCACCCGTCTTGCCGGCAACGGCAAACACGATATCGCAGCCTGCATCATAAAGAGCCAAAGCGCATTCCTTACCGCTGGCAGGATCTTCAAAGCCGTTGGCATAGCGGGTGTCAACCTTGATGTCGGGGTTGGCGTACTTAGCACCGGCTTCGTAACCCACCATAAAGTCGTTGATGGTGGCACTGTCCTGACCGCCCACAGCACCCACAACACCGGTCTTGCTCAGCTTGCCGGCAATGTAGCCCACCAGGAAAGAGCCCTGATTCTGAGCATACACTACGGACATTACATTGGCCATGCCGTCGCCTTCCAGGGCGTTGTCAATCCAGACAAACTTGGTATCCGGATAGCCTTCGGCTGCTTCCGGCAGTGCCTGCACGAACTGCCAGCCCACTGCAAACACGATATCGCATGCTTCGGCAGCGTCAGCCAAACCGGTCAGGTACATGGAGCCGTTTTCCTTGCATTCAATCACCTTGGTGACTGCGCCGTACTTGCTGGCCAGCTCTTCCAGACCTTCATTGGCGGAGTCGTAGAAGGAACGGTCGCCCAAACCGCCGGCCACCACAATGGCAACGGAAGGCACATCCTCCGCAAAAGCAGAAACGCATAGCATAGACAGGCACATGGAGATGCAAAGAAGCAACGCAACGATTTTCTTCACAAGAATCAACCTCCCGATTCGGTCAAATTGTTGAGCTCACATCCATCGTGAGCAGATAGGATAAATATTCGCCCTTTGCTCGGCAAATTCCTGCAAAAGAAAGGGGATGGAACGAAAATATCGGATGAAAGCTATACAGGCAGGATTTCGGAAATTTCGGGCGAAATGAACAGCAACAGAATATCAGGAAAGGTTGCTTGATGATATGAAAAAAATGCTGTTTGTTAATAGCTGCCCCCGGGGGAGCGAATCCCGCACATTGCAGCTGGCTCGTGCCTTCCTTCAGGAAGCGGATGCGAATCAGTGGGAGGTGGTCACCCACGACTTGAATACCATGGGCCTTCGCAGTGTGGACGCAGAGACCCTCGCAGTGAAGGAGCCGCTTTGCGATGCGAGCGCTTGGGATCATCCTCTTTTCCGGCATACGCTGGAATTTCAGCAGGCGGACATGGTGGTGGTTGCAGCCCCTTACTGGGACTTGTCCTTTCCGTCTATCCTGAAGGTTTGGGTGGAAAATATGTATGCCAGAAACCTGACGTTCCATTATGAGGATGATCGGTGCATCGGCATGTGCAGGGGAACGGAAGCGGTGTACATCACGACCTCCGGCAGCCCCATTCGGGAAAATGACTGGGGCACCGAATACATCAAGGCGGTTCTTCACGAGCTTGGCATTCAGAGCTTTACGGCGATTAAGGCGGAAGGGCTGGATCTTGTGGGCAATGATGCACAGAAAATCATGGAGGCTGCAACAGCAGAGGCTGTAAAGGCGGCCAGGCGACTGCTTGCAAAGTGAAAGAAAACGTGCCGGACGGTGCAAATGTGATCACCGCCGGCACGTTTTTTCGATGCCTGATTTTTATTCATCCACCACGTCGAAGCTGTAAGGATCCTCCAAGGTACCGCTGCCGGAAACGTTGCTCAGCATGCTCAGATCCAGCTTGCAGGCACAGCGTACGCCGCCGTTTCGGTTGTTGGCTGCGGTGGAGGTGTGTCCGTCATAACCGATCAGGTTGTGGTATCCTCTCCGGGGAATGCCTGTAGAGAAGTACCAGGTGCAGCCGTTGCTCTTGTCACACCATGCGTCCGGATGGGTCATGGCGTAGGGCGTAGGCTTGCATTCCCGTTCCTTCTGCGGCTTCAGCTGCCAATGACGGAAACCGTAGGCTGTGTTGCGGTAGTCCTCGTTGTCCAGATAATACAGCCAGCCCTTTTCCTCGGAGTAGCGAACGGCTGTCAACTCCTCATCGGTAAACATGACCTTCCGCATATCATCATTCAGCGTATGGTAAATGGTGTTGCCCTTCCATTCGTAGATGTTGACCTTCTCCGTGTTGTACATGGCAAAGTCAATCACATACTCTGTCAGCAGCAGAGCCCAGCCATCCTCGCTCACACCCAGCACACGCCATAGCACGGGAGCAATGGTGCCGTCTGCTTCATAGGGATAGCGGCCATAGTTGATGTAGATGTAGCCTTCCTCCGCATCATAGCCGCGCACAAGCCTTTGCGCATCGGTCTGGCTGCTTACTTCCACAGAAAATCCTTCTGCCAAAGAAGTAGATGCTGAAAGCAGCAGCACCAGGGTGCAGAGCAAAGCAATGATACGCCGAAACACAAGATCGTCCTCCTTTGATTGGACAATGCCGGTACGTACGGTGATTCCTGATCAGAGAATATAGCGGCGGATGTCCCTGGCTGCGCCTTCGCTTTGTAGGTGCTGGCGCACATAATCCCCTGTGATGTTCAGCTCCACAGGCGGCATGTCAGCGTCGCCTGCATTGAAAGAAATATCCTCCAGCAGCTCTTCGAACACGGCATGAAGACGGCGTGCGCCAATGTCTTCCTGAGCTTCGTTGGCGTTGTAAGCGGCTTCCGCAATGGCGCTAATGGCGCTGTCTTCAAAGTTCAGCAGCACATGATCCACTTCCAGCAGGGCACGATACTGCAGGGTCAAGGCATTGTCGGGCTGAGTCAGAATCTTTTCGAAATCTTCCTGAGTCAGGCTCTTCAGCTGAACCCGGACGGGGAACCGACCCTGCAGCTCGGGAATCAAGTCGCTGACCTTGGACACATGGAAGGCACCGGCTGCAATGAAGAGCATGAAGTCCGTCTTCACAGGGCCGTACTTGGTGTTTACCGTGCACCCCTCCACAATGGGCAGGATATCACGCTGAACGCCTTCACGGCTGACATCAGGGCCGCCGTGGCCGCCTCGCTCCGCAATTTTGTCGATTTCGTCAATGAAGACAATGCCGTTCTGCTCCGCACGGGCAATGGCTTCGTCCTGTACGGCATCCATGTCAATCAGCTTGGAGGCTTCCTCCTGCATGAGCAGCTTCCGGGCTTCCTTCACCTTCACGTGGCGGATCTTGGTACGCTTGGGCATCATGTTGCCCATCATGTCTCCAAGGCTGATGGAGTTGCCTCCAACCTCCAGCTGAGGCATGGCTTCTTCCACTTCGATTTCCAGTTCCCGGTCTTCCAGCTCGCCCCGCATGAGCTGCTGACGAACCTCTTCACGCTTGCCGGAAAGCTTCTGCTGTTCCTCTGCACTGGGCTCTTCTTCCTTCTTTTTGCCCAGAAGGAAGTCCAGGGGATTGGAGGAATTCTTCTGCGGAGGAGATACCAGCAGGGTCACCAGCCGATCTTCCGCCAGCACCTTGGCACGGGGCTCCACCTTCTTGGTGTACTCATCCTTGACCATGCGGATGGCATTTTCAATCAGGTCACGGACGATACTTTCCACGTCCCGACCCACATAGCCCACTTCGGTGAACTTGGTGGCTTCCACCTTCACAAAGGGAGCGTTGACAAGCTTGGCCAGACGGCGGGCGATCTCCGTTTTGCCCACACCGGTAGGTCCGATCATCAGAATATTCTTGGGGCTAATTTCCTCCCGCATTTTTTCATCCACGCAGGAGCGGCGATACCGATTGCGCAGGGCAATGGCTACCGATTTTTTCGCATCATCCTGGCCGATAATATAACGATCCAGCTCCCGTACGATTTGCCGAGGACTCAGTTCAGCCATGGTTGATCCTCCTCTCACACGTCTTCAACAATGACGTTATCATTGGTGTACACACAGATGGATGCGGCAATGTGCAGTGCCTTTTCGGCAATCTCATGGGCAGACAGATCCGTGTTGTCCTTCAGCGCACGGGCTGCCGCAAGGGCGTAGTTGCCGCCGGAGCCGATGGCCGCAATGCCGCCGTCCGGCTCGATGACTTCACCCGTGCCGCTGAGAATCAGCATGGTTTCCTTGTTGGCTACAATCATCAGAGAATCCAGCTGGCGCATAGCCTGATCGCCCCGCCAGCTCTGGGCAACGGCGACTGCCGCCCGCTCCAAATTGCCGCCGCACTGGGTCAGCTTTTCTTCGAATTTCTCGCACAGGGTAAAAGCATCGGAAACCGTACCGGCAAACCCGGTAACAACCTGACCGCCGAAAATGCGGCGAACCTTCCGTGCAGAATTCTTAAATACCGTATGTTCACCCATGGTCACCTGACCGTCGCCGGCGATGGCAATGTGGCCGTCCTTTTGCACAGCGCAAATGGTTGTGCCCCGAAATGTTACGCTCATTCTATCGCTCCTTTTTCTGCCTGAGCCTATACAGCGCAGGTAAGGTACACTGTAGCAAAGCAATATGAACCGGAAGTGAAGCTTATTCGTCCAGACCGGCAAGCCATTCCTTCATGTAAGCCAGTGACCGGGCAGAAACAGCTTCATACCGCTGTGCCTTGTTGCGGATTTTTTTATGCTCCTTGTCAATGGGCAGGCTGTCAATCAGCCCAAAGGAACAGTTCATGGGCTGGAAATTGTGATTGGGGGTGCTGATGTAGCGTCCCATAGCCCCCAGGGCAGTGATGCCCGGCAGCTCAGCAGTCCCCAGTCCGCGGAGATCGCGCCCCAGAGACAGACCGCAGATCAGTCCGCTGGCGGCGCTTTCCACATAACCCTCCACGCCGGTCATTTGCCCGGCAAAATAGGTTTGGGGTCGGGCGATCATCTCAAAGTGGGCATTCAGGAAACCGGGGGATTGCAGAAAGGTGTTGCGGTGCATCACGCCGTACCGGGCATAGGCGGCATTCTCCAGGCCGGGAATCATGCCGAAGACACGCTTCTGCTCCGGGAATTTCAGCCGGGTCTGAAAGCCGACAATATTGAACAGGGTTCCCTGCTCGTTATCCTGCCGCAGCTGGACAACCGCAAAGGCTTCCTTTCCCGTTCTGGGATCTTTCAGGCCGACGGGCTTCATGGAGCCAAAGGCAAGCACCATTCGTCCACGCCGTGCCATGGATTCAACCGGCATGCAGCCCTCAAACACTTTTGTTTCTTCAAAGCCATGCACTTCGGCCGTTTCCGCCGCCAGCAAAGCATCCACAAAGGCGTTGTATTCCTCTTCCGTCATGGGGCAGTTAAGATAATCATCTCCCCGGTCATACCGGGATTGACGGAAAATCTTTTCCATGTTCAGGGATTCCAATGTGACAATGGGCGCAGCCGCGTCGTAGAAATGCAGCGTACCCAATCCTGGAAGTGCTGCAATGGCATCGGCCAGCGCATCCGATGTGAGCGGCCCGGAGGCGATAATCACCGGGGATTCCGGAATTTCTGTCACTTCTTCCGAAACGACATGAATCAGGGGATGCTCGTGCAGTGTCTTCGTAATGTATCCGGAAAAAGCGTCCCGATCCACCGCCAATGCGCCGCCGGCAGGAACTCGCGCCTGATCGGCAGCCTTCATGACGAGGGAGTCACACAGCCGCATTTCTTCCTTCAGCAGACCCACTGCGTTGGTCAGCCTGTCGGAACGGAGAGAATTGGAGCAGACGAGCTCGGCCATCAAGGGCGAATGATGGGCAGGGCTCATTTTCTCCGGCTTCATTTCGTACAGCGTTACATGAATTCCCTGCTTGGCCAGCTGCCAGGCCGCTTCACTGCCGGCCAGACCTGCGCCGACAACCGTTGCATGGAGGCACGTGGTATCATTCATCCTCTGCTTCATCCTGCCCTTCTGCATGGACTTCAACCCGGCAGCGGCAGGTCTCGTTGGAGCACAGATGCCATACCTCGCCCTTTCGGCCGCGCTTTTCTACCATGTAGCTGCCGCACTGAGGACACTTCTCCGCCACAGGCTTTTCCCAGGAGACAAAGTCGCAGTCCGGGTAACGCTCGCAGCCGTAGAACTTCCGATTTTTCTTGCTGGTTTTCTCCATGAGCCTTGCGCCGCACTTGGGACAGGGGGCATCAATGTAGGTGAGGATGGGTTTGGTGTTGCGGCATTCCGGGAAATTGGGGCAGGCCAGGAACCGACCGTAGCGACCCATTTTGTAGACCATCATGGCACCGCACTTGTCGCACTGCACATCACTGACCTCGTCGTGCACTTCCACCTTTTCAATCTGCTGCTCGGCCTTTTCCAAGGTCTTTTCAAAGGGGGGATAGAATTCCCGGAGGATTTCCTTCCACTGAATTTTGCCCTCTTCCACCTCGTCCAGCTGCTCTTCCATTTTGGCGGTGAACTCGGTATCCACGATGTCAGCAAAATATTCTTCCATCATGCTGGTGACCATTCTGCCCAGCTCCGTAGGGTACAGCCGCTTCTTCTCCTTGCTGACATAGCCCCGGGTAATAATGGTCGTAATGGTAGGCGCAAACGTGGAAGGACGGCCGATGCCCATTTCATCCAATGCCCGGACAAGGGAAGCTTCCGTGTACCGGGACGGGGGCTGGGTGAAGTGCTGCTCGCTTTCCACATCATCCACTTCGACCCGCTCACCTTCCGCCAGTGCGGGAAGACTGGTCTCGATGGTGCTGACCTCGTCATCCAGACCTTCCTCATAGACGGAGGTGAAGCCGGCAAACTTCTTGTGCTCCCCGTAGAAGCGAAGCCCTACCTGCTCCCCGGTCAGCTCCATGGTCATGGTTTCGTACAGGGCAGGCATCATCTGGCTGGTCAGGAAGCGATTGTAGATCAACCGGTACAGATTGTACTGTTCCTTGGTCAGGGATGCCTTGATTTTTTCGGGTGTGCGCCGTACATCCGTGGGACGGATGGCCTCATGAGCCTCCTGAGCATTTTTTCTGCCCTTGTACTCAATGGGCTTCTCCGGCAGGTATTCCGGACCGAACCGCTCGGGAATGTATGCCCGCAGGGCAGTCATAGCTTCTTCGCTGATGCGTACGCTGTCGGTACGAATATAGCTGACAATACCTTGGGTGCCTTCGCCTTCAATGTCCACGCCTTCATAAAGCTGCTGCACCACCTGCATGGTTTTGGCCGTAGTAAAGCCCAGCTTCCGGCTGGCTTCCTGCTGCAGGCTGGAGGTGGTGAAGGGGGCGGCAGGCGTTTTCCGTTTTTCCGCACGCTTAATATTGGTAACGGTGAAGTGGGTACCCTGAATGCGCTTTACGGCAGCCTCCGCCTCGGCAGCATTGGTAATTTGCGCCTTTTTCCCATCCAGCATGGACAGTTTGGCGGTAAAGTGCTGCTTCCGGCCGTGGGACTGGGGCACCAGCATCTTGGCGGTTACGTCCCAATATTCCTCGGGGATAAAGGCCTCAATGTCCTCCTCGCGCATGACCACCATGCGAGTTGCTACGGACTGCACCCGTCCGGCGGACAATCCCTTTTTCACCTTTGCCCACAGCAGAGGACTGATCTTGTAGCCCACCAGCCGATCCAGCACACGGCGAGCCTGCTGGGCATCCACTAGCTGCATATTCAGCGGCCGGGGATTCTTAATGGCATTCTGGATGGCCTGTTTGGTAACCTCATGAAATTCAATGCGGCAGGGCGTGGTTGTATCCACATTCAGAATCTGACTCAGATGCCATGAGATGGCTTCACCTTCACGGTCAGGGTCAGTTGCAAGCAGAATCTGAGAAGCTGACTTGGCTTCTTTCCGGATTCTGCTCAAAATGTCGCCGCGCCCGCGGATGGTAATATACTTCAGTTCAAAGTCGTGATCCACATCCACACCGATCTGGGATTTGGGCAAATCCCGGACATGCCCCTGGGATGCTTCCACTTTGTAGCCTTTGCCGAGAAATTTCGTGATTGTGCGAGCCTTGGCCGGTGACTCCACAATAATGAGCTTTTGCTTGGTAGCCGCCATTGGTTTTTCTGCCTCCCAATGATGTTATCATTAAGTTTTTGTATACATTTTGCCGGGGAGAGGACGAATGGATCCTCTCAGGTGCAGCAAGGTCAGTGCACCGGATAGTTCCGTTGGGGGAATGCCAGTTTCTGCTGCCAGCTGGTCATAGGACTTTTCCTCGATTGCCAGCGCCTGCAGGATTTTTCGCTGGGTTTCCGTCAGCGGCGGCAGCTCTTTCTTTGCTGCCTCCTGCTTCGCTCGGGTTTCGCCAGTCCAGTTCATGTCCGTCAATATGTCGTCAGCACAGGTAAAATAAGTGGCTCCCTCACGGAGCAGCTGATGGGCACCTTTCGCCCAGGGGGTATCGATTCGCCCGGGGTAAGCGTAAATATCACGCCCCTGATCCAGCGCATGCTGCACCGTGTGCATGCTGCCGGAATGCGGACTGCATTCCATCATGATCACGGCCTTGCTGACACCGGACAGAATGCGGTTGCGTACCGGAAAATGCCGCGCCAATGCCGGCGTTCCCGGAGGATATTCGCTGAACAGAACCCCGCCTTTTTCCAGCAGGCGCCGTTTCAGCCCGGCATTTTCGCTGGGATAGTCGATATCAAGGCCGCAGGCCAGCACGGCCGCCGTAGGGCTTCCGCCTTCCAGGCATCCCTGATGAGCAGCCGTATCAATGCCCACTGCCATGCCGCTGACCACCGTAACCCCTGCCTCACTGAGTTCCTTGGCAATCTTGAATGTGGCCTGAACCCCGGCGGGAGACGCCTTTCGTGCGCCCACCATGGTGATGCATCTGCCGTCAAGGCAGTCCGGATTGCCCTGATAAAACAGCGCAATCGGCGGATCATTAATGTGCCGCAGCAGCGCCGGATAATGGGTATCATCCTGCTGCAGCACACCGATGTGATGCTTCTGCATGGTCACCAAGAGCTGATGCATCGACCTCTTGCCGGCGGTGGCCATCAGGCGTTCCAGCCGTGCCGGAGGAACAAAGTCACGCAGTGCATCCGCGCCATTTTCCTGCAGTGCATCGTACACATTTTCAGCACTGTCGAATTCCTCCAGTAAGTGAGAGAAGCAGTCGTAAGAGAGCCGTCCGCTGGCCAGCCATGCCATACATCCGTCTTCTCGTGTATACTGCATGTTTGGCCACCTCCTTCAGCTTTTTGCGACGCAAGGCGAAACATTTGACTGCAAATTCCTTAAAGAAAACACAGCCCAAGAAACACGCCCATGCTAGCACAGTTCGAAAAAAAAATCAACGTTTCTTTTTGACTGCCGGTTGGAATCCGATGCGGATGCATGAATAAACAGTGCCGCATAAAGGCAAAGGAAGCAGGCTCTGCAGGGCTGTACCTTTGACCAACTTGTGTTCGATGGTAGAAAAATAATACTTTTCAAATATGAAAAAAAGCGATATACTATGCATAACAAATGATTGCCGGAGGTTGATGCAATGCGCAAATGCTTAGCAATGATGCTGGCTTGTCTCCTGTGTTTTTCCGCCGCCGGAGCGTTGGCGGAGGGCTTCTCCCTTGCAGGATATGACGGCGGAAGCTCCACCGCTCATGACTGGAGCACCAATTATTTTTTTACCGCCATGGAGAATCTTACCGGCCTTACCGTGACCACAACCCAGTACACCGAGCAGCAGGCATGGACCAAGGCCAAGCAGGATATGCTGAATGGCGATGCGACCCTGCCAGATGCGCTGTTCAAGGCGGAATTGACGCCGACGGAAACGCTGGAACTTTATGAAGCCGGTGTTTTGATTGATCTTCGCCCTTATCTGGAAACGGCGATGCCTAACCTGTATGCTCTCCTTCAGGCAAATCCCGACTGGGAGAAAGCCATTTCTTTGCCGGACGGTGCGATTGTGGCACTGCCACTGATCAATGAACTTCAAAATAACAATGCCATGTGGATCAACAAGAGCTGGCTGGATACCCTGGGCTTGAGCGTGCCCACCACCGCGGAAGAGTTGACGGAAGTACTGCGTGCCTTCCGTGACCGGGATCCCAATGGCAACGGCAAGAAGGACGAAGTGCCTCTGGAATTCCTGAGCATGTGGGATCTTCGGTTCCTGGGTCATGCCTTCGGCCTTGTGTCGGATGATTATAATTTGTACGTAGATGACAACGGCCAGGTGCAGACGACCCTGACCAAGGATGAAAACCGGGCTTTCCTGACCTGGCTGCATTCTCTCTGGGAGGAAGGTTTGCTGGATACTTCCGGATTTACCACGGCGGATTCCCTCAGGGCTATTACGGACTCCAGCGCAGCGATTACCTACGGTGTCATGCTGGCGCCGACGCCCCTGTCCCTTGTGCCCAACAGTGCCCTGAGTCAGTATGAACTGCTGATGCCTCTTACTTATGAAGGCAAGCAGGTTTATCGTGACCTTCTGGGCGATGTGGTGCGTGGAACCTTTGCAGTGACCTCCGCCTGTGAGGATCCTGCGCAGGTGCTTTCCTGGCTGGATTACCTCTACACCGAGGAAGGATGCCGACTGGTGCAGGCCGGGGAAGAAGGCGTCGATTATCAGTTCAACAGCGACGGTACATGGAGCTGGATTCCTGCCAATGAGGAAGTAACGTCCAGCGTTCTGCCTAACAAGACCATTGCGGACGGCGGCATTCAGCCCGGACTTTCTTCTGTTTCTTTCCAGCTGGCCTTTGACCAGAAGGAAACGCGCAATCTGATTACCCAGCTGGCAGAGCTGAAAAAGGTTTCTGTGCAGCCCATGCCCCTTGTCACCCTGACCGAGGAGCAAAACGAACGAGTCAAGGACATTCAGGCAGATCTTGGCGCTTATGCTGAGGTCGCGATGACTCGCTTTGTAACTGGCGAAATCCCCCTCAATGACGAAACCTGGCAGGACTTCTGTCAAAACGTCCACGATCGGGGGATTGACGAACTCATCTCCATCTGGCAGGAAGCCATTCAATAATCATTCCGTGTGATACACAGAGCAAAACGAATAGCATAAGAAGGACGGAGAACGATCATGAGTCAGTATGCAAGTAAAATCAGAAGCTTGAAAACCCCCAAGGTGATGGAACAGCTGAATCACCTGTACGGCAGCCGGGACGGTATGCTTGTGGCTCAGACGGCACGGCATATCAACATGCTGAAGCGTCATGAAGAAGCCTTTAATTATGAGGGTGATGTGGCGCTCATCAGTGCCCCCGGACGGACGGAAATCGGCGGTAATCATACGGATCACAACCATGGTCGGGTGTTGGCAGCTGCGGTGAACTTGGATACCTTGGCGGCAGTCAGCCCCAGAGAAGATCTGCTTGTGCACCTGAACAGCGAGGGTTATGCGCCGATTACGCTGGACTTGTCCGACCTGACGGTGCATGAAGAAGAAAAAGGAACGACTGCGGCACTGATTCGCGGCGTGGCAGCGCGCATGGCGGAGCTGGGCTACCGCATCGGCGGCTTTGATGCTACCGTAACGTCTACGGTTGCCTCCGGCAGCGGATTAAGCTCCTCTGCGGCCTTTGAGGTGCTGGTGTGCGCCATCCTTGATTACCTCTACAATGGCATGACAGTGGACTACAAGACGCGGGCGAAGATCAGTCAGTATGCGGAGAACGTATTCTTTGGCAAGCCCAGCGGACTGATGGATCAGATGGCTTCTTCCGCCGGCGGTCTTGTGGCTGTGGACTTTAAGCATGAGGATCCGGAAGTCCGTCCTACCTCCTTCGACTTTGCGGCTCATGGGTATGCACTGGTGGTGGTGGGCACAGGCGGAAGCCATGCGGACTTGACGGCTGACTATGCTGCCATCCCCAACGAAATGCGCTCCGTTGCCAATTACTTTGGCGAAGATTGCCTGCGTCGTGTTCGTTCCGAGGAATTCATGCAAGCACTGCCCATGCTCCACGGCAAGGTAAGCGACCGGGCCATTCTCCGGGCGATGCACTTCTATCAGGAAAACAGCCGGGTGCCGGTGCAGGTAAGCGCGCTGGAAAAGGATGACTTGGATACCTTCTTCCGGGAGATCATTGCCAGCGGACGTTCCAGCTTCATGTACCTGCAGAATGTGTACGCCCGGCCGGATGAACAGGGGCTTTCTCTTGCGTTGGCTCTGGCGGAAAACATGCTGAATGGCAAGGGTGCATGGCGTGTTCACGGCGGCGGCTTTGCCGGAACGACCCTGAACTTTGTGCCCCAGGACGAGCTGGATGCTTTCATCAGCTGCATGGAAGGGGTCTTTGGCGACCGCTGCTGCCATGCGCTGGACATCCGCCCCGTGGGCGCCAATGTGCTGGAACTGTAAGCAGATAGAAAGAATCCTGCACCGTTTGCTGGACGATGCAGGATTTTGTTTACCCTTTGTGCCAAACGGGAACACCAAGCACCTCTGCAATGGCCTTGTGGAGGTGCTTGTCTTTTTGGTGGACGTAGTCTACGGATGAATAAACCCAGGAACCATCCGGCAGATAAAACTTGCCGGAACCGTCAGGGGCAAGCCCGTAGTCAGTCAGGCTCTTGCCAGGCTCTGGGACGAGGGTTGTCAACCGATTCAGAACCCGATTGCCCAGCATAAGGGAGAAAATACCTGTCTGGGGATCAATGGCCACATGATTTCCGGTGAAGCCGGAAAGCCCGATGGCTTCATCACTCATGTAGACGGGAATCTCGGAATAATACTGCAGGGGATGCTTCACATAACACTGGCTGCCCAGATACTGGGTATATCCTCCGTCCGGCAGCTGCCGACCGAGCCGATTACGTGCCATCTGCTGTAGGGTGGAACGGCGCAGCAACGCACCCTTCAGCAGCCCCTGACACAGGCGAATCATATCTTCCCGGGTGGAGAAAAGCCCTGCGTGTCCGCATAGGCAGCGGCCATTTTCACCCAGCAGCCGTGCTTTGGGGTCATGGGGCGTTCCTGGTGTGATGCCCTTGCGCACAATATACCTGCCGCCTTCCATGCGGTGCTCCAGGTCATAGCATACGCAATCCGACAAGCGATCGGCAGGCACCTCGGCAAAGGTATCCGCCATGTGCAGAGGAAGGAGAATTTCCTGCTGAATGCAGTCCATCAGGGGCATTTGGCAGATGCCTTCGATGACCAGCCCCAATACCATGGCGTGCATGTCGGAATAGTAGCGTCCCGTACCTTGCGGTTTGGGAATAATGGCGGCAAGCTGCTTCATTCCGGCATCCCTGTCAGGCTGGTTATCGATTCGCTCAGGGGTGGTTAAGGCTACTTCAAATCCAAGCACCTGGTCAACTGTAACTTGGGAAAGATGCACCAGCTGCGGTGCATAGTCGGTTACAGGGGCATCCAGCGCAAGCTTACCTTCCTCCCAGAGACGCATGACAGTTAAGCCGGTAAACAGCTTGGTCAGGCTGGCCAGGTCGAACAGCGTTGATGGGCGTATCGTACCCGTGCCGTCAAGCTGGGTTGCTCCGGCTTCCGCATGATCAGCGGTGTCAGACGTACCGCATGCTACGGTCATGCAGGCCATGATGTGGGTATCCTCCACAAAATAGCGGGCAGCTTGATCCAGCATGGTTATCCCTCCTTCAAGATGATGCATCAGAACATACTGATCTGGCTGGTTTCACTCAGCCCTTCCAATGAGCCATGGGTTCGCAGCAAATCCACCACGCTGCTGCCGACCCGGCCGCGTTCCTTCAAATCTTCTATGGAAAGGAAGGGACGCTCATCACGTGCGGCAACAATGGAGATGGCAGCGCTTTCGCCTAAGCCGCCCAAGCTGGTGAAGGGGCAGCGAAGATTGCCGTCCTCGATCAGGAACTTTCGCACGTCGCTCTTATACAGGTCAACCGGCAGGAACTTGAAGCCCCGCATGTTCATCTCCAGCACCAATTCCAGTGCCGTCTGGGAATCCTTGTCCTTGGCTGTGGCGTTTTCCATGTCCTTGATTTCACGGATTTTCGCACGGCAGGTGTCCGGGTCAATGATCATCGTTGCCGCATTAAACCCGTCGCCGCGTACGGTGAAATAGGCGGCATAGTAGGCGAGGGGATAATGAACCTTGAACCAGGCAATGCGAAGAGCCATGGTGACGTAGGCTACGGCGTGTCCCTTGGGGAACATGTACTTGATCTTTTTGCAGCTGTCAATGAACCAGGGCGCCACGTTGTGGTCAAGCATGGCCTGCTCCATTTCAGGCTTCAGACCTTTGCCCTTTCGGACGGATTCCATGGTGGTAAAGGCCAGCTTGGGTTCCACGCCCTTGTCGATCAGGTAATTCATGATGTCGTCACGGCAGCAGACGCATTCGTTCAGCTTTGCCGTGCCGGAGCGAATAATTTCCTGTGCATTGCCAAGCCACACGTCCGTGCCGTGGCTCAGGCCGGAAATGCGAATCAACTCCTCCATGGTGGAGGGATGGGTGTCATCCAGCATGCCCCGGACAAAGCCTGTTCCGAATTCGGGAATGCCGAAGGTGCCGGTGGTGCAGTCGATTTGCTCCCGGGTGACCCCCAGTGCTTCCGGGGAGTGGAACAGACTGCGCACGTCAGGATCATCCAGGGGAATGTCACGGAAGTCAACGCCTGTCAGCTGGCACAATTCGTGAATCATGGTAGGATCCAAGTGCCCCAGACAGTCCAGCTTCACCAGAATATCATGCATGGAATGGAAGTCGAAGTGGGTAGTGATGAACTCGGCAGACGGGTCGTCAGCCGGGTGCTGCACGGCGGTGAACTGGTAGATTTCATATTCCTTCGGCACAACCACCATGCCGGCTGGGTGCTGTCCTGTGGTGCGCTTAACGCCCATACAGCCCTGCACCAGCCGTTCTTTTTCCGTGTTGCCGCACTGAATATGCCGCTCTTCCAGATACTTGCTGACATATCCGTAAGCAGTTTTGTCGGCCAAAGTGCCCACCGTGCCGGCACGGAAAACGTGCCCCTCGCCAAACAATTCCACCACCTGGTGGTGGGCACGGGATTGATACTCATTGGCGAAGTTCAGGTCGATATCAGGCACCTTGTCTCCGGCAAAGCCAAGGAAGACCTCGAAAGGAATATCGAATCCGTCCTTGGTAAGGGGCTGACCGCAGATAGGGCAGTCCTTGTCCGGTAAGTCCACACCAACTTTGTACTTGTTCTTGTCCACGTCAAAGAAGCCCTTATGACAGTGGGTACAGCGGTAGTGGGGCGGCAGTGCGTTCACCTCGGTGATGCCGCACATGCAGGCCACAAAGCTGGAACCTACGCTGCCGCGGCTGCCTACCAGATAGCCGTCTGCCAGGGAACGCTGCACCAACCGCTCGGCAATGTTGTACAGGGTGGCAAAGCCGTAGCCGATAATCGAGCTGAGTTCCTTTTCCAGCCGCTTGGTGACAATTTCCGGCAGCGGATCTCCATACCATTCTTTGGCCGTACCCCAAGACATGTTTTGAATGTTGTCCGCCGCATCCGGCCAGAAGGGCTGGAACGTATCCTCGCCCTTGGGGTGCTTGGGGAACAGACGCAGCTGCTCCACCTGATCGGCAATCTTTCTTGGATTGTCAATGACCACCTCATGGGCTTTTTCTTTGCCCAGGTAGCTGAACTCTTCCAGCATTTCGTTGGTGGTCTTAAAGTACAGGGGCGGCTGATTGTCACAGTCGTCAAAGCCTTGACCGGCCTGAATAATCGCCCGGTTAATGGCATTGTGAGGATCAAGGAAATGCACGTCCCCTGTGGCCACCACAGGCAGACCCAACTCTTCACCCAGCTTGACAATGGTGCGGTTCAGATCCCGCAGCCCTTCATCATCTTTGACCTGTCCTTCCCGCACGAGGAAAGCGTTGTTTCCGATGGGCTGAATCTCCAGATAATCGTAGAAGCTGGCGATCTTCTTCAGCTTTTCCCAGCTTTCTCCGGCAAGCACGGCACGGAAAAGTTCCCCTGCCTCGCAGGCACTGCCGAGGATCAAACCTTCCCGGTACTTTTCGATGATGGGTCGGGGCATGTGGGGCTTCCGGCGGAAGTACTCCAAATGGCCGATGGAAACGAGACGGTTCAGGTTTTCCATGCCCTTCTGCGTTTTTACCAGCAGAATAATATGGAAGCTTTCGCCGATGGCACCGCCGTGCAGCTGCCGATTCAGATCATACAGGGTGTTCATGCCGTTTTCCCGGCATTCCTTGTACATCTTTGCCAGACACAGCGCCGTTGCCGTTGCATCATGGACGGCACGGTGAGCATTCTTCAGGCTGACGCCAAGCTTTTTGCACAGGCTGCCAAGCTTGTGGCTCTTCATGTCCGGGTAAAGCTTGCGGCACAGGGTCAAGGTATCCAGCACGGTGCCGTCCCATTGGACACCCAGACGGCGCAGCTCCGCACGGAGCAGGGAGGCATCGAAGGAAGCGTTGTGGGCGGCAATGGGACAGTCGCCGATAAACTCCATCAGCTTCGGAATGGCCGTTTCAGCCGTTTCCTTGTCGGAGAGCATCATGTCGGTAATGCCGGTGATTTCGGTAATCTTGGGCTTTAAGGGTTCCTTGGGATTCACCAGAATGCTGAGGGAGGCTGTTACCGTTCCACCGACCAGCTTCACGGCACCGATTTCAATGACCCGGGCAATATTGGTGTTCAGACCGGTAGACTCGAAATCCAGCACCACAATGGGCGCATCAAAGTCATACTCCGTCGGGTTATGCACCGCCACGGTTTCATCAATCAGATAGCCTTCGCAGCCGGGGATCAGCTTGATATTCTGTCCCTTTACGGCACCGAAAGCCGCCGGGAAGGCCTGCACCACGCCATGGTCGGTAATGGCTACGGCAGGGTGTCCCCACTTAATGGCACGCTTGATCAAATCCTCCGCCGGGGTCATGCCGTCCATGGTGGACATGGTGGTGTGCATGTGCAGTTCGATACGCTTTTCTTCGGCGGTATCTTCCCGCTCGATTTTCTCCATGGGCACCAGATCACGGACAGAAATGGACAGCTCCCGGGCAAAATTGTCGTACATGCACTCGCCCCGAAGCTTCACATTCATGCCGCACTTGATTTGGTTTACCTTATCCATCACGGCCTGCCGCTCTTCGGCGGTAATGGGGGCAGGCGGCGCATCATCGTTTTTCTTGGCAAAGCGGTTCCGGTACCGCATGAAAACCTTGCACAGTATGGAGGAGGTGTAGTCCGTCACGGCGAAGGACACCAGCAGCATCTCGCCGCCTTTCAGCTCCTTTGTTTCCAGCTTGAAAATATCCCCCTGCACCACCACCAGACCGCTGTCCGCGGCAAGCTCCTTCATCTCAATGGGGCGGTCGGCGATGCTGCGTCCCATAATGGGCTTTCCCAGCACGTGATCCGTCATTTGAGGGAACATGGTGGGCTTGTCCTGCGGCTTCTCCGGCTCTTTCTTCTCATGGGGCTGGGCAGGCTTGCGTTCCGCACGGGGTTTCGCACTTGCTTTTTCTTCCTTTGCACGAAGCTGGGCGGCTGCCGCAGCCGCTTCCGCCTGCTCACGGGCACGCTCTTCCCGGATGGCCTGCAGCCGGGCTTCCTGATCGCCGGAAACCGTCAGCTCGACCTTCACATCGGCACTGAAAATGTCCTTGACGGCCTGAGCAAGGCTGGCGGCCACATTCTGCCGAGCCATGTATTCCAAGGAGAAGTCATCTGGAAAGGTAAGAGTAATCCGATCACCATCGCAGCGCCAGTCGATGAGATCAATCCACGGGACGGAGGAAGTGTAGTTCCGCTTGAGGAAGTCGATAAGAACTTGCTTATAGGCACCGATATTGGCAAGGAAGTCCTCTTTCAACGCAGGACTTACCACACGAATCGTCACCGGGTAGCGAGGAAAAATGCGCTGCAAAATAGCCTTCATTTTCATGAAGGTTTTTTCCTCCACCAGCACCTTGCTTTGGAAGGTAATGTAGACCTTGTTGAACTGGCGGACAAAAACAACGGACGGCGTTGTCAGCTGATCCTTCAGGTGGGGAAGTTCTTTGGTGATTTCTCCTAAAAGATCCTCGTAACTCATGCAAGCCCTCCTCAGATGGGGTCAAAAAAGAGAAAAACAGCCACAACGTCCTCACGGATAAGGGCAGTGTGTACGCTGGCAGCCGTGTAAGAAAAAATCATGATGCTTCTGCGCTCGTCATTATAGCATGCGGGAGAAAACCGGTCAAGCGTTTAAGATAAGATGCAAGAACTTGTGTTCTCTTTTGTAATTCGGTCAATGGCCTGCAAAAACAGGTGTTGTGATGCGAATGAAATTATTTTGTAACAAAATTATTGCAATTACCTTGCATTTCTTCACATTTTGTCGTACAATCTAAACAGACTCAACGAGGAAGAGGAGTGTCTGCATGGGCAAGCGCATTTTGCTGGTCGATGATGAGCCTTTGATTTTGAAAGGCCTGAAATACACGCTGGAACAGGAAGACTATGAAACGGAAAGCGCCATGGACGGGGAGGAAGCACTGGAAAAATTCTTCAACCAAAGCTTCGACCTGATTCTGCTGGACGTAATGCTTCCCAAGCTGGATGGCCTGAGCGTATGCCAGCGCATTCGTGAGCACAGCAATGTGCCCATCATTATGCTGACCGCCAAGGGCGAGGACATGGACAAGATTCTGGGTCTGGAATATGGCGCGGATGACTACATGACCAAGCCCTTCAATGTGCTGGAGGTAAAGGCACGGATTAAGACTATCCTCCGCCGCACGGGCAGCAGCACGGTGGAGGAGAAGCGGGTCATTCGTGTGCGTGATCTGGAAGTCAACCTTTTGAAGCGCACCGTGGCCCTTGCCGGCAAGGAAATCCGGTTGACGGCCAAAGAGTTCGACCTGCTGCATATGTTTGTGACCAACCGGGGCAAGGTGTTCAGCCGGGAGGAGATGCTGGAAAGCGTCTGGAAGTACGACTATGCAGGGGAAGACCGCACGGTAGACGTACACATTCGCCGCCTGCGGGAGAAGATTGAGCGGAACACTGCGGAGCCTGAGTTTATCCTCACGAAATGGGGAGTTGGTTACTATTTCACCGACAAAGATTAAGCATCGTCCTTTAAGCAGCATACGCTGGAAGATTCTTCTGGCGTTTTTGCTCATTGTAGGCATTTCTTTTGTGATCATGCTTTCATCGCTGACCGGCTTGGTAAGCGACTACCTGTTTACCCAGCGCACCCGTCAGGACAGCCTCTCCGTGGAGAAGCTGGCTACGACGCTTGCGCCTCTTTTTGCGTCCGCATCCTCCGATGCCGTGGATGAAGAACTTGCTTCCTACGCCGGGGAAATGGGGGGCAGGCTGGTGGTGGTGGATCAAAGCGGCAGGGTGCAGTATGACAGCTTCAGCCAGCTGTACGGTATGAAGCTGGAATTGCCGGAAGTGATTGCCGTGCTGGTTAATGGGGACAGTACCGCCTACGGCATTCATACCCTTAATGCTGAAGATGCGGCAAACACTGCTGATCAGGCGGACTATCACGTATCCTATTGCGTGGCAAAAATGACCGGGGATGACGGCACCATCGGCGCTTTGGTGTTCATCAGCCCGGTAGAGGAACTGGTTGCAAGCCTGAATGCCGTGGAAAAGCAAATGACCACCGCCTTTGCTGTGGTGGCAGCGGCGGCACTGCTGGTGGCACTGATTTTTTCCCGGGTGCTGACCAAGCCCATTCTGGTGTTGACCGGTACCCTGCAAAAGATGGGACGGGGCGACCTGAGCGTTCGTGTACCGGTGAAGGGTTCAGGCGAGCTGCGGGAAATGGCGGTCAGCTACAACACCATGGCGGAACAGCTGGAATCTTTGGACAAGAGCCGCAACCAGTTTGTGGCTAATGCTTCCCATGAACTGAAAACCCCCTTGGCCACCATGAAGATTCTGCTGGAAAGTCTGATCTATCAGCCGGATATGCCTCAAGAACTGCGGACGGAATTCATGCAGGATATGGATCATGAAATTGACCGCCTCAGCGGTATTGTGACCGATCTGCTGACCCTGACCAGAATGGACGCCCATCGGATGGAACTGCACCTGGAGGATACGGACATCTCCCAGTTGACGGAAGAGAACATTCGCCTGCTGCAGCCCATGTCGGAGAAGCGGAAGCAAACCTTGCAAGGGAATATTGCGCCCGGCATTATGGCCAGTGTAGATGTATCCAAGATGAGTCAGGTTTTCTACAACCTGATTGACAATGCGGTAAAGTATACGCCGGACGGCGGCAACATCAGCGTTTCTCTTGTTAGGGAGGGGAAACAGGCCGTGTGGCGTGTCCGGGACAACGGCGTAGGCATTCCGGAGGAAGATCTTCCCCATGTATTTGAGCGGTTCTACCGGGTGGACAAGGCTCGCAGCCGGGAAACCGGCGGCACAGGCTTGGGCTTGTCTATCGTCAAGCAAATTACCGCCCTTCATGGCGGTGAAGTGACCGTGGAAAGCACCCTGGGACACGGTTCCGTCTTTACTGTAACACTGCCCATGAAGGAGGAAACCCATTCATGAAGCGATTGCTGTTACTGATCCTGTGCTGCCTGCTGCTGGGCGGCTGCTCCTTCAATATGGCAGAATCTCACTTGAGTACCACGGCGGTACCGGGCACATCCCCCCTCCTGCCGGAAGCCGTGGCTGCGCAAAGCCTGTCCACCACTAATGAAGCCCTGCTTTACTACCGCTATTATGATGAGCCCTATCTTGCGGCGGAGCGGCGCACCATTCTGCAATCTCCATCTCAGGCCTATGAAATGGCACTGCTTACAGCCCTCATTGCAGGCCCCAGCGGACGAGACGATAGCTTGAATGCTCTCTTTCCGGAAGGAACACAGGTGCTTTCTACGGCAAGGCAGGGGCGCACCCTTTTTGTAACCCTGAGCAAGGAAATCATGGATCGCTATACAGATGAGGATGAGACCATCAGCAGTGAAAATGCAGGATCGGAATCCGTTCTCCGTCGGCAGCTTTGTATGCAAAGTTTGGTTGCAACGGTTACGGAAAACTGCAATGTGGACGATGTGCAAATCCTTGTGGAGCAAGGCGATGACGCCACGGAAAGCATGCGCATGCGGCAGAAGTATTTTCTTACGACCGGTGATGACACGCTGCTGACCACGCCCCAAACCCGGCAGGATAACTTCATCCTTACCCCTGAGAACACGCTGAATGTGATCCTGAACAAATGGGAAATGCGGGACTGGAGCAGACTGTACCGCTACATGGCATCGGTGGATACCTCCAACGGCGATACGCTGATGAGTCAGAGCGACTTCGTTGCTGCCATGGAAGCACTGCCCCAGTTGACGGGATTCACCTTTGAAGGAGGCAGCGTTTCCGCCGACGGACAGATCGTGACCTATACCTTGAATGTAACCATGATAACAGCCGATGGGCAAACTCTGACCCGTACAGGCCGGGTAGTTCGGCTTTGCCGTGAAAACGACTGCTGGAAAATCACGTTCAGTCAGCTAACCGACTGGTTGGAGGGCGCAGCATGAAAAAAACTCGCCTGATCATTTGCTTACTTTTAGCTTTAACCCTTTTGTGCGGCTGCACCGCAGCCCAGCAGACGGGAAGCACGGCAGCTACCCTTCCGCCTGCTACGGTTAATGCGGAAGCACCGGTAGGGGATGACGGCATGCAGTACAACGGTCAAGCGGCGCTGTTCCTGCCGAGCGCAGACGGGCAGCGACTCCTGTGCCGCTATGTGCCTGTCACGCTCCGCCATGACGTGCATCCTGCTCAGACCATTGTGCAGGCACTCCTCGGTTATGATGGGGATGACACTGTGCAGCCCCTTGGTGGGGAGACCCGGCTGACCCTTTACGGACAGAATCCTGTGGAAGTGGCAGGAGGCGTCTGTACGGTGGATCTTACCTCTTCCGCCCTGATTCTGGAAGACGAAACCCTGTATACTGCCTGTCTCGCCATTGCGACGACCCTTTGCAACCTGAGCGATATTCAGGAAGTGAACGTGCTGATCGCAGACCAGGCCATTAGCATGGATATTTCCGGCAACCTGCCCATGGGCACGCTTCGGGGGCATTCCGGTGAAGAACTGACCCTATTGTGGGAGCAGATGGAGGCACGCCGCACGCCTCTCGGCGGAGACGCTTCCACGGTTCCTGTAACGTCCATGGCAACCCTCTACTTTCCTCTGGCGGATGGCAGCGGTGTGATCCCGGAAGTGCGGACGCTGACTTTTCCGGGGCAAACTCCCCAGCAGCTTGCCGCTGTGCTGATGACGGCGTTGTCCGATGGCGCCCAGTATGTATCCGGTACGGCGAAAATGCCGGATATGGATGCTTTGATGACCACGTCGCCGCAGGTGTCCGACATGCTGGAAGGCGGCCGACTTGTGACGTTGAACTTCACGGCGGATTTGTCCACGCAGTTGGACGACTGCGGCATTCCCATGAATTGCTTCCTTGCTGCAGTCACGGATACGCTGATGACTTTCATCCCTTCCGTGACGGCTGTCAAGATTCAAATCGGTACGGAAGTGCTGACACAGACCACCAGCCTGACCGGCGCTGAAATCCGCTTCACGGATGGTGTCCTTCGCCGCAGTGCCTTTGAAAGCTTCCTGATGGATCAGGCTGTGATCTACATGGCGAAGGATCAAAAAATGGTGGCTGTGCGCAGAAATCTTCCGGCAGGGGACACGGCATCTCCTCGGGTGCTGCTGAAGGAAATGATGCAGGGCGCAACCACGCAGGAACAGGATGAGGGTATTCAGAGCATCCTGCCGGAAGGACTTAATGAGGAGGATATCCTTGGGCTCAGCTTGCAGGATGACACTTTGCTGATCAATTTGTCCGCCCATGCGGCCTCAGCGATTCGCCAAGCCGGAAGCGAGCGTGAGCAGCTTGCCTGCTACGGCATGGTCAATACCCTGTGCAAGAGTAAAAATTTGCGGCGCGTGATTTTCTTCTTTGACGGTTCGTCTGTCAATGAACTGGCAGGCAGTCTGGACTGGGGCGGCTCGTTCTTCTACTGTCCGGGGCTGATTGCAAAGGAGTAAGGCTGTTTCGACCGCCTTGGTGATGACCGTGTGAAGGGCAAGTGTATGCGTCTTCCCGTAAATACCTGAATTTATTTGCAATTGTTCATAATCCGTTCATTCATATGTCAAAAAGGTCGATTATACTAACATCATCAACCGGGAGGGCAGAACCCACAGAGGTTGAGAAAGGAATGAAGGATCATGAAAAAGGATCTTAAGACTCGTATCGCTTCTTACGGAGCGGTTGCGTTGGCGGGTATTATGATTGGCTGCGGTGTGACCATGACGGCTCGGCCCTTCGCACAGGCCGAAGAAACGGCAACTCCTGTAACTACCTCTAGCACGGTGACCACCACGGTGACCAGCCCCTTTACCGAGGCAGTCAGCAACGTGAAGGACAGCGTGGTTGGCATCAGCAACTATCAGACGGTGCGGTACAGCAACTATGGCAGCTACGGCGGATTCTTCAACTACGGCAACCGTGGCAACAGCAACAGCAGTCAGGAACAGGAAGTTCTTTCCGCTACGGGTTCCGGCGTTGTCGTCGGTGAAGGCGGCTATGTGCTGACCAACTACCACGTTGTGGAGGATGCCAGCAGCCTGAAGGTTACCGTAGGCGATGACTCCTACGATGCCACCTTGGTTGCCTACGATGAGAACCTGGACA
Source organism: Clostridia bacterium (assembly GCA_030529995.1). Lineage (GTDB taxonomy): Bacteria > Bacillota > Clostridia > Christensenellales > Aristaeellaceae > CAKUFA01. Next base: position 22,350 of record JAUMVT010000004.1, on the reverse strand, counting down.
TCGCCATTGTGCAGGCTTCTGACTTGAACCTGAAGCCTGTTACCCTGGGCGACAGCGATACCCTGCAGGTTGGCGACTGGGCCATCTGCATCGGCAATCCTCTGGGCGAGCAGTTTGCCGGCACGGTAACGGTGGGCATTGTTTCCGCCCTGAACCGTGAGGTTTCTTCCTCCTCTACGGATAAGTACGGCCGGAAGGAAACCACGGTCAACTCCATGATTCAGACGGATGCAGCCATTAACAGCGGCAACAGTGGTGGCGGCATGTTCAACACCAACGGCGAACTGATGGGCATTCCTACCCTGAAGTACACCGGTTCCGCTTACTCCGGCACCACGGTGGATGGCATCGGCATGTGCATCCCGATCAACGCCGCAAAGCCTCTGATTGAAGATGTGCTTTCTGGCAAGGTCAGCAGCACGACCAGCAGTTCTTCTTCCTCCAGTAGCTCCAGCAGCATGACAATGAGCCGTGCACGGATGGGTGTCTCTACCTCCAGCATGAACACCTCTCATCCGGCTGTGGCCAACGGCACTCTGCCCAATGGCGCATACGTGGTCAGCGTGGAAGAAAACAGCCCCGCCGATAAGGCTGGTATGCAGGCAGGCGATATCATTGTGGATGTTAACGACACGGTGATTACCTCCAGCACCCAGCTGCAGAGCCTGGTCTTCTCCTACTCTGCAGGCGACACCCTGAACGTAAAGGTCTATCGTGTGCCCGGCTTGGCTGACCTTGGCTCCGATGATGACATTCCTGACGGTGAGTACATCGATCTGACCGTTACCCTGGAAGTCATTGATGAAACCAATCAGTAATCCGGTTATAGAAAAAATCCTGCAAGGCGTTCGCCTTGTAGGATTTTTTCTATGCGCTGAAGCATCAAATGACGGTTGCTGTGAACCAAGTTTTGTAGCAGTGGCCGGGTTCCAAGATGGTGGCATAGGGCTTATCTTCCATATTGCCGCTTTCGCCGACAGCCTCCGGCATACCGTGCCAGGGCTCCAAGCATACATAGTCGGCATTGGCACCGGGCTTGGTCCACACGGCCAGCACTTCGAACTTGGGGAAGGTGAAGTACACGCCGTGACCCGTGTCCTTGTGCACCAGCTTAACACCGCGGCTCTTTAAACCGCAGAACAGCAATGCATCCCGTGCATCAAACATGGCGTGATTCAGGGGCAGAACCTTGCCATCCTTCAACTCTTTCAGCTGCTCATAACCGTCAATCAGTCCGCCGCCGGGGGCTAAATAGTTTTTGCCGTCTTCGGCTTCATCAAAGACGAGCTGGTAATCATCAAAGGAAGCACCATTTTCCATGGGGCAGATGAAGCCGGGATGGCCGCCTACACAAAAAGGCATGGGCTTGTTGTCCAGGTTCTCAACCAGGAACGTGGTGGTATAGCCGTTAGGACACAGGGTGTAGGTCACATGAAAGACAAAACGGAAGGGAAACATTTTGCTGTTCTCTTCATTGGGACCAAGGGTCAGCTCCACAAAGTCGTCACCGATTTTCGCAAAGTCAAACTTCACGTCTCTTGTGAAACCGTGCTTCGGCATGGGATACGTGACGCCGCCGATCTTGATGTGATTGTCCTTCACGGAGCCGCACACCGGGAAAAGCACCGGTGCATGCTGTGCCCACACGGCGGGATCCGCCTGCCAAAGCACTTCACGACCGCTTGCATCATGGAAAGAAATGATCTGCGCGCCAAGGCGGCGTACAACTGCCTTGCATCCTCCATAGGTTAAGGTTACGGTATCCTGCATAAAGCCTTCCTCCTATCATTTCTTGTGTAGCAGATTGAAATCCATCGGTGTATGACCATCTACCCAATAGGCAGCGTAGGAAACTGTTTCGCCCACCTTGAGGCCTGCGTCATTGCACACATCGGAAACAATTTCTGTTCCGGGCACGACTTCCGTCACGTGATTCCGTACTCGCTCCGAAGCACTCTCTGTTGCGCTGTCAATGGCCAGCAGTTCGATGGCACCCTGACGGATACGGGCGTCCACCAGCACCACAATGTGCCCGGGGCGCAGGTTGCACAGGGCAATGCCTTGCTTCGTCAGCAAAAGATCGTGCAGGGCATCCAAATCGTTGCGGAGCCCGTCTCCGTTGTAGCGGAAGCCGAAGGAAGCAGCCTCTCCGGTATCTTCCAATGCCTGCAGCAGGGCAGGCCGATCAGTGCCGTCATCCCCCCGTCCGCCGTGGGCGCAGGAGAAGTCTGCCAAGGCGCAAGGATCTTGTACCATGCCGGTCAGCCATTGAATGCCGTGGCAAAGCGCAAAGATGCCGCAGCCGGAGGTGTGCAGCGTGCCGCGGCCATTGTAGGCGTAGGGGTGTGTCCACTCCGGACTGTGCTGATTGAAGAAGGTAATTGCTCGCCGGGCGATCACCATATCTTTTGCTTTACCTGTCACGAGCGTTCCTCCTCATGGTGCAAAAAGGTGAGTACCGTGCAGTCCTCATTGGGCAGATGAAAGGCATTGAAATATTGCTGTTCCAGAGGAATCCACCGATCTCGGAAAGCTGTCCAGCCTTGCTCGCCGTTTCGGCGGCGGATACGCTGCTCCTGCACATCCGTGGGAACGGAGAGGAAGAAAGCAGCGTCATAGGGGCAGCCTGTTTGGGGGTGCAGCGCATAAGCACCTTCGATGATGGTCACCGGAGCGGACGGAATGTCAACAGGCTCCATCAGCTGATCGAGATGACAGCTGTACGGGCGGTAACTTGCATGTCCCTTTTGAAGCAGAGGATGAAGAACCTCTTCGCAGAATCGTTCAATGTCCGCATTGCCGCCGGGCTGCGCAAGGCGTTCAGGAGTCTTCATGGCATGGGGCACGTAAAAGTCATCCATGTGAACAACAGGCGCATGACCCAGCACGAAAGAAAGACGTTCGCTGAAGGTGGTCTTTCCGCTGGCACACGGACCGTCAATGGCGATGATGATGGTCGGCTTCTTTTGCAGTTGCTTTGCAATGACCTGCAAGGCAGGCAGCAACTGTGCGGCTTCCCTGCTGATGACTCGGTAGGCAGGAGCGTAAGCGGTTCGGTATTGCTCCGAATGGGACGGAAGAAAATGAGGATCCTTTATTTGATTACAGCAAGCTTCAAAAGCTTGTCGGCTTCCGCACAGTTCTTCATCCTCAAGGGAGGCAAGCGCATGACGCACATCCTCTCTGGATTGGTTGGTGGAAGAGGAAAGAAGCATCAATCGGGCAATCCACGAAGGAGAAAGGTGCGCACCCATGGCCGGCGCAAGATACAATCGAACGTATTCCCCGGGCAAGTCCTCGGTCAGCGGCATGGAAGCGTCGGGGTTCAAGCCTTTCGATTCCTGCACGATGCCGGTAGTTGCATCCTCTTCGCTTCCCAGTAAGTGGCCACATCCAAGGACGCCCTGAAAGAATAGCTTCACCACATCCGCCTCGGTCATCAGCGGATAGTGACTTCTATGCCAGGCAAGGATTCTGTTCACGGCTTGACCTCCAATTTAAGGATGCTCATAGCGGAAGGTGATGCGCTGATCAATATCGCTCCAGGCTGCAATGGTGCTGTTCAGGGCATTGATGACATAATCCCAGCCTTCCTCGGAGGAGGAAACTTCGGCCAAGTGCTTTTCTCTGCGGGCTTCCTGCTCGTCATTCAGCAGCTGTTGACGCCGCTCATCCGTCAATGGATACCAGAAATCGCTGCGCTGAATTTCTGTCGGCGTCAGGCTGTCGGACAGCACTTCCATTGCAGGCAGCTCCAGCACAACGGTGTTGCCCTCGGTGCGGATTTGCACCTTTGTCAGGTCAATGCCGATGCTGGCATGGTAGGTATAAGCAATCTGAACAGACTGCACGGTGCCGATGAAGAGGGCGTTGGTGGTGGAATCCAGCACACCGTTCACATCCACCTGGACGCACTCCAGCCGTGCGCTTTGGGATAATTTTTGGGACAAGGTAACGGACGTATTGACGGCGGCACCGCTTAAATCAGGAATCAGCTTGGCTGCCCACTTGGATGCATAGGGGAGCAGCACAATCACCAGCACCAGCGACAGTGCCGTGCCTGCAACGCGTGCCAGCCAGGATAAGAATTTCTTCACTGTACGCCTCCCAGCCATGAAGGCAGACCAACCAGGATGGGCACAACCACATAGCGGCCCAGCAGTACGATGACCACACCAATGCCGAGCAGCATCAGCAACGTGCGAATAACGGAAAAGTGTCGACGCGGCGGCTTCTGCCTGCGACGATGCTCTGTGCGAGGCGGTTGCATAGCATAACCCTCCTATTCAGTCAAGATAGACAATCACATTATACCTCTTTTTTTGTGAAATGGCTAGTGGCGGGAAAATGTGGCACGCCGAAGCTCCTGCAAACTTGTCGTGGCTTGGCAAAAAACAGATGTGATCCTCATACAGACCACATCTGTTTTGCTTTTTCATCTGTTTGCGATACGAGGCGAAGCTTAGCCCCAGACTTCTTCGGCGATTTCCTTGACCAGTGCCAGCTTGGCCCATTGCTGAGCTTCCGTCAGCTTATTGCCGATTTCACAGGAGGCAAAGCCGCACTGAGGACTCAGGCACAGGCGATCCAGAGAAATGTACTTGGCTGCGTCATGGATACGGGCGATGACTGCCGCCTTGTCCTCCAGCTCAGGACGCTTGGTGGTGATCAGACCGAGCACCACCTTCTTCTCGCCGCTGACGGCTGCCAAAGGCTCAAAGCCGCCGCTGCGGGCGTCATCAAACTCCAGATAATAGGCGTTCACATTCTCCCGTGCCAGCAGGGTTTTGGCTACGCTGTCATAAGCACCGGAGCTGGCGTAGGTGGAGTGAAAGTTGCCTCGGCACACATGGGTGTTGATCACCAGATCCTCCGGCTTGCCCTCAATGGCTAGATTGTTGGCAGTGAGCATCTGCTCCTTAATGGCTTCCAGACCCTTCTCGTCGGTGCCAAAGATCGCACAGGCACGTGGATCCACCAGCATGCCCCAGCTGCAATCATCAAACTGCAGGTTGCGGCAGCCGGCGGCGTATACATCGGCAATGACCTTCCGGTAGCCTGCCGCCAGATCTTCCGCCAGCTTTTCCGTGCTGGAATAATACTTGGCGGTATTCTTCATGGCAAAGGGCATGACCATCTGCTCCAGAAACTGGGCAGGGGCGGGGATGGTCAGCTTGGCGACGGTGTTCTCGTCTTCCAGTGCCTTGACAAACTTGAAGTGCTCCACAAAGGGATGGCTGTCCACACCAACCTTGCCGGTGAGGTAGGTGTCGTCCAGCATGGCATTTTCCCCATGGAACGGCAGTCCCTTCTCTGTGCGGCTGTGACCTACGCCATTGAAGCCCCACATGAAATCCAGATGCCAGGTGGCCCGGCGGAACTCACCGTCCGTGATAACATGATAACCGGCAGCCTGCTGCTTGCTCACCAGCTGGCGGATCGCAGCGTCCTCCACGGCTTTCAGCTCATCAGCACCGATCTTGCCGTCCTGAAAATCTGCCCGAGCCTGCTTTAATTCGGCAGGACGGAGGAAACTGCCTACATAATCATAGCGAAAGGGGGTGTTCGCTTTACCCATCGTAAACCAAATCCTTTCATATCAAAAGATAGGTTGATTATAGGGGGGCGGGGCAGTATTCGTCAAGCGTATTTTCTGCCTGCCGCATGGTTCGATCCTGCAGAAAACGACTTTACATGCATTTTACATTCCTGTGGTCGAGAAATTTACACAGCATGGTTATACTTCATCTTGCACGCAGGAAAGGAGGACACCATGGAAATACGATTGGTAGATGTTGCGAAAAGCTTCGATGGCAGGCAGGTGATTCACCCTACCACACTAACCATTGAAGATGGCAGCTTTACGACACTGCTTGGTCCCTCCGGCTGCGGCAAGACCACCCTGCTGAGGATGATTGCCGGACTGGAAACACCGGATGAGGGCGAGATCTGGCTGAACGAGAGCTGCGTTTTCTCAAAGCGGAAGGGAATCAACCTGCCCAGCGAGAAGCGGAATTTAGGTTTTGTGTTTCAGGATTTTGCACTCTGGCCTCACATGACGGTCTTTGAAAATGTTGCCTTCGGTCTTCGTGCCAGAAAAGATACCAAGGATTTGCAGCAGCGTGTACGGGAAGCCCTGCGGACGGTGCATTTGGAGGAATTTGAAAAGCGTCATCCTCACCAGCTTTCCGGCGGTCAGCAGCAGCGGGTTGCCTTTGCAAGAGCCATTGCGGTGCATCCGGGATGTATCCTGTTTGACGAACCCCTTTCAGCACTTGATGCGCTTCTGCGTGAGGAAATGCGTCGGGAGCTGACGGAACTGACCTCTGCCCTTGGTATTACCTCTGTATTTGTTACCCATGACCAGACGGAGGCCATGAGCATGAGCGATCAAATCGCTGTGCTGTATCAGGGAAAAGTGGAGCAGTATGATGCTCCGGAAAATCTTTACTGTTTCCCTGCAACGGAGTTTGCGGCAAGATTCGTAGGCAAATCCAACTGGCTGAATCCTCATGCCATGTTTCGCCCTGAAGCGGCTTCCCTGCAACGGCTGGATGGCGCACTGCATTACTTCCTGCCGGTATGCGGCGTGCAGTACTTGGGCAGCAGCTATGAGGTTACAGCTGCTTATCAGGATGTAAAATGGACGCTTTACCTGAAGCAAAAAGTGAAAATTGGTGAGGAGCTGTCCGTTTACATAGATCCCAAACAGATTGTTACATTTGGAGAGAAAGAGGTCGAAATTGCATGAAGCGTATTGCATGTCTTGTGATGACTCTGTGCCTCTGCTTTGCACTGGCCTGCGGTGCTAAGGCAGAAGGCAAGGTAACGGTTTATATGCCCAGCCCTGCTGGTTTGGCGGACAAGCTGGCGGAAGCCTTCACGGCAAAGACCGGCATCGAAGTGGAACAGTTCCAGGGCACGACGGGTGAAATTCTTGCCCGGTTGGAAGCGGAACAAGCCAATCCTGTGGCGGACGTTGTGATTCTGGCGTCCTGGTCCGATGGCCTGAGCATGAAAGCCAAGGGACAGCTGGTCAGCTACACGCCTGCCAATGCCGAGAAGATCAATGAAGGATGGATCGACAGCGACAGCACCCTCTTCGGCTACAGCGCCTCTGCCGTGGGCGTGATCTACAATACCACGGTTGTGTCTGAACTGAATGCAGACTGGGCTGAACTGGCTGGCGAGCAGTACAAGGATCTGATTGCTATCCCCGATCCGGAAAAGTCCGGCGCCTGCAAGGATTTTCTCGCCGGCTTGGTTACCGGCCTGGAAAACGGCGAGGAAATCATGAAGTCTTGGGCCGATAACGGACTGACGGTTCCCGGTGCCAACAAGGCGGCGCTGGAGGCAGTGACCACGGGTGAAAAGGGTATCCTGATTGCCGGCGTCGATTACAATGCTTACTCCTCCATCAAGAAGGGCGAACCGCTGAGCATCTACTACCCGGCTTCCGGCACGGTGGTCAATCCTCGTCCTGCCATGATTCTGAACACTGCTCCTAACATGGACAATGCCAAGGCTTTCATCGACTTCCTCTTCAGCGATGAAGCACAGCAGCTGGTTGCGGATGCGTACCTGCTCCCCGGCCGCAGCGATGTGCAGTGTGAGAACCGTACCAACTTGGCAGACATTCCTCAGATTGCCACCGACTGGGACAAGATGATGGAAGTCGCCTCTGACACCGCTGCTGAGCTGAACAGCCTGTGCAAGTAAGTATCGGGAGGAAGTATGAGACAGCTGAATCTGAAGAAGAAACTTCCGCAGATGATTCTGCTTCTTCTCCTGATCGGCATGATTCTCTGCCCGTTGGTTACAGTTTTCGCCAAGGCGGTCATCGTTGATGGCCGCCTTGACCTGTATCATGGCTGGCAGGCAATCGCTGATGCGGAGAATATTGAAACCGTCTGCAATTCCCTGCTGCTGGGCATATGCGTGGTGGCATGTTCCAGCGTGATAGCTTTGCCGACGGCCTTCCTTCTGGCACGGACTTCCATCGGAAAACACCGCTGGCTGGATATTGTTTTCATGGTGCCTTTCATGACACCGCCCTACATTGCTTCCATGGGCTGGATTCTCTTCATGCAGAAGCGGGGGCTGTTTCAGCAGCTCTTTCCGGCAACGGGCTCCTGGTCGGAAGGCTTTTTCTGCTTCGGCGGTTTGGTGCTCGTCATGAGCCTCCACGTGTTTCCTTTCCTGATGACCATGATGAAGAACGCCATGCAGAACATTCCGGCAAGCCTTGAGGAAAGCGGGGCTGTGTTTGGCGCAGGTGCAGGGAAAAGACTGCGTAAAATTCTGGCTCCGCTGCTGACAAGCAATTATGCCATCGGGGCATTGCTGGTATTTGTTAAAACGCTCTCGGAATACGGCACGCCTTACACGCTGGGACGGCGCATTGGCTTCTACGTATTCACCACTGATATTCACCGCTACGCTACGACGGCACCCATTGATTTCGGACGTTCGGCCAGTCTATCCTCCATTCTTGTATGCATTTGCATGGCAATGTGGCTGATGCAGAATGCCATTACCAGCCGTACCAGCTATCAACTGATAAACGGCAAGGGCAGCCGGCAGGCACGGTCGAATCTTTCGCGAGCCGGAAAGATCGGCGCCTGGCTATGGATTGCTCTGGTTCTGTTGATTGCCATTGGTGTTCCGTACTTTTCCATCATCGCCACATCGCTGATCAAGCTAAGGGGATACGGGCTGGCAGCCGGAAACTTTACGCTGGAACACTATCAAGAACTGCTGACAACGCCGAAAGCCTTGGCCTCCATCGGAAAAAGTCTTTTCTTGGCGGTTTCCTCTGCTACAATTTGCTCCGTTATCGGCACGGCGGTGGTGATTGCGGTACGTAAATCCAAAGGGTTCATGAAGAAAATGCTGGAGGGCATGAGCCTTTTGCCGGAAATGCTGCCCAGTATCGTGCTGATCATCGGCATTATGCTCTTCTGGAATGCTATCTACAAGGTGCTTCCGCTGTATAATACCATGGGCATCATGGTGCTGGCCTATGTGGTGCTGTACCTGCCCTACACGGTTCAGTATGTTACTTCCGCCTTTACGCAAATCAGCGGTAGCCTGCTGGAGGCCGGACGTACCTTTGGCGGATCACCCGGCTACGTATTCCGCCGGATTACCCTGCCCATGATTTCTCAAGGTATCTTCGCCGGATGGATGATGATTTTCATTATCGCCTTCCGTGAATTGGTGACAGCCAGCCTGATTGCTCCGCCGAACACCTTGGTGGTATCTACCTATATCAATCGGGAGTTTGAACAGGGGAGCGTTTCCTTGGGCATGGCCATGGCTGTGCTGTGCGTGCTGATCACCACCACGGCACTGCTGATCTTCAATGCTGTCACCCGGAAAAGAAGCGAGGTGTAACCGGCATGGAGCTGTATTTGGCAGGCGGCGTAGGAGAACATGGTCGCAACTGCTTTTTGGTGGAGGGACAGGAATTTTCCTTCCTTGTAGATTGCGGAAAAATGGCAGATACGCCTGCTGATCCCTATCCACGGCTGTACAAAGAGCAAATTCGAAGGCTGGACGCTGTGCTTCTGACCCACTCCCACGGAGATCATACCGGTGCTCTGCCTTGGCTGCACAGCATGGGTTTCAAAGGAAAAATCATTGCAGCGGAGGAAACGCTGGTTCAGCTGCCGTTTCCTGTGGAGCAGGCAATTACACTGGAATCGCTTTGCCCGCAGGGCATCGGAACCTATGGCAACGTCTGCATTCGCTGGGGACGCAGCGGACACTGTGCAGGCAGCGTCTGGTACCATTTTACTGAAGGCGAAAAGTCTGTACTTTTCTCGGGAGACTATACGGAAGATAGCTTGATCTACGCCTGTGATCCGATTCGCGGACAGCAGGCGGATGTGGCTGTGCTGGACTGCGCCTACGGCAATGATGAAACAGATTTTGACACAGCCTGCCATGCTGTGCTGACAGCAACGCAAAGCATGCTGGATGATGCTGGTTTCGTTTTATTTCCCGTGCCGAAGTTTGGCAGAGGGTTGGAATTGCTGAAACTGCTTTCTGATGCTATGCCCAATATCTCCTATTACGGCGATGATGTGTTTCTTGCACAGGCAACAAAGCAACGACAGGGTGGATACTGGTACAAGCAGACAACGATTGCTGTTAAACCTGCACTGTACACGGGACAAAAGCGTGGGGTTCTCTTCATCAGTGATCCGCAGCTTCGCACTCCTGACGTAAGACAAATTGCGGAACAGGTACGTACCTTTGGCGGACAAGCCATCATGACCGGTACGGTAGAGCGGAATTCCTACAGTGAGGCATGCATCCGGCAGGGGTGGATGAAGCAAGTGCGCTATCCGGTGCATCTTTGCTTCAGCCAGTATCAGCAGCTGAAGGCTGTCAATCAATTCCAAGGCTCGATTCCGTACCACACGCCTGTCTTTGCTTCACCGGCATGGATTCATTTTTGAATAAAAAACAGTTGCGCAATCGGTTAGACAACGGTATCATGAACAGGACGGATGCAATCATCATCCGCCCTGTATGTTTGTTTCGGAAGGATGCTGGCAATTGATGAAGGAGCAAATCCACGCTTTGCTGGAGGAAGGCATTCGCAGCGGCTGCTTTCCCTGCGGGGCAGCGGCGGTAGGCTGCGGTGACAAGCTTTTTATGATGGAGGCAATGGGGCGTATTGCCTTGCCGGACGGCTCGGAAGCCACCCTGGAAACCCGGTTCGACATGGCTTCCTGCACCAAGATCATGGGAGCAACCATCCTGGCGCTGCAAGGGCTGGAGCAGGGGCGGCTGACCCTTGATGATACCATCGGCCGGTACTTTGACGCACCAGAAATCACCCGGAATATCACCATCCGCCAGTTGATGACCCATACCTCCGGCATGGTGCCCCACCTGCTCTTGCAGGAGCAGACGGATGACCCGGCGCAGGCACTGAGAATCATCCTGAACACGCCCTTGGCAGGGGAGGCAGGCGTGCCCAGATATTCCTGCATGGGGTACATTGTCCTCGGCAAAATACTGGAGAAGATTTATGGTGATTCCCTAGATTGCCTTGCCAAGCGGCAGATTTTCGATCCGCTGGGGATGACCCATACCGGCTATTGCCCTACGGGCGACAATTTTGCTGCCACGGAGAAAGACCCTGTCACGGGGAAGCTGCTGCAAGGCGTGGTGCACGATGAGAATGCCAGATTTTTAGGCGGCGTGTCTGCCAATGCAGGCATTTTCTCGGATATTCGGGATTGCGTAATTTTTGCGCAGATGCTGGCACGGCACGGCGCACCCCTGCTGACGAAAGCCACCATGGACAAGGCCATTCACAACTACACCCCAGGCTTTGACGTGCACAGGGGGCTGGGCTTCCATCTGGGCGGCACGGAGTGCAACTATACCGGGGATCTGATGCCCGGCTGCTCCTTTGGGCACACAGGCTTTACGGGTACATCCATTGCGGTGGATCCTACTACTGGGTTCTTTGCAGTGCTGCTGACCAACCGGGTGCACCCCACTAGGGAGAACATCAGCCAGCTGCGCTTCCGGCGGCTGTTCCACAATGCGGCTTACAGTGCGTTTCTGCGGGAGCATGGGGATGTCTGCTATATGACTTGAAACAATCGGGAGGAAGGAACTTTGCGCAAGGGAGACGAGCGGAAACAGGAGATTTTGACGGCGGCGGAAAAGCTGTTCTGTGCCAGAGGCTATCAGGAAACTGGCGTGCAGGATATTCTGGATGCGCTGAAGGTGAGCAAGGGCGCATTCTACCACCATTTCGAAAGCAAGGGATCCGTGCTGGAAACCCTGTGCACCCAACGGGCGGAAAAGGCGGCGGAGCGAACCCGGGAAGCCCTGACCAAATCCGAGGATGCCTTGGCACGGCTGAACATCGTGCTGCAGGGCGTATCGCCCCTGTGCATGGAGGAAGCAGCTTTCCTCAGCATGCTGCTGCCCCAGCTGTTCACCCACGAGGGGCGTACCGTGTGCGTGGCCTATCAGGAAGCACTTCACTCAGCTTTCCTGCCCATGATGACGGAGGCGGTGAGCGCAGCCGCTGCCGACGGGGTGATTGCTCCGGCAGGGGGAGAAGACCTTGCCGACCTGCTGCTGGTGATGATGAATCACTGCTGGATGCACGTGGCAAAGATGCTGCTGTCCCAAATTGATAAGGCGGCTCAGCTGTCCCCGGCGGCCTTGCTGGATGCGCTGACCCTTTACCGTGCTGCCATGGAACGGCTGCTGGATGCGCCTTTCGGCTCCATCCACCTGTCCGATTTGGAGGAGTGGAGCAAGGTGGCGCAGGAGGTTGAGCGGCGCATTGTGCTTCCGGTCAAGGTCTGAAAAAAGCACTGTACAAATTTCACCGAAATCGATATAATTGGATATACGGTTCCGTCCGTGTTTTTATTGAAAGGAGCAACAACATGAGCAACATTCCTACGCCTCACATTACCGCCAAGGCAGGCGATTTTGCCGATACCGTCCTGATGCCCGGTGATCCCCTTCGTTCCAAGTACATTGCAGAGCACTTTCTGGAGAATCCTGTGCTGGTGAACAACGTCCGCGGTGTGCAGGGCTACACCGGCACCTATCACGGCAAGCGTGTGTCCGTCATGGCTTCCGGCATGGGTATGCCTGCCATCGGCATTTACAGCTACGAGCTGTTCAACTTCTACGATGTGAAGAACATCATCCGCATCGGCTCCGCCGGCATGCTCAGCCCCAAGCTGAAGGTGCGGGACATTGTGGCCGGCATGAGTGCCTACACCGACTCCAACTTCTCCCATCAGTTCGGCTTTGACGGCACGGTGGCACCCTGCTGCTCCTTTGATCTGCTGCGCAAGGCAGTGGAGATGGGCGAAAAGCTGGGTCAGCCTGTTGTTCCCGGCGCCCTGTATTCCTCCGATGTGTTCTACGACGCATCCGGCAGCAATGCCAAGCTGGCCAAGCTGGGCGTGCTGGCTGTGGAAATGGAGAGCGCCGCTCTGTACATGAACGCTGCCAGCGCAGGCAAGAATGCCCTGTGCCTGTGCACCATTTCGGACAACCCCTTCACCGGCGAAGGCCTGACTGCCGAAGAGCGTCAGAACTCCTTCACCAAGATGATGGAAATCGCCCTGGAAATCGCGTAAGCTTCAAGGCACTAGAAGAAGCGGCAGATGAAATTTCGTCTGTCGCTTTTTGTACATGCAGGCGTCAAGAGAAGCCGCATCTTGTCCGATGGACGAGGTACGGCTAAGCTTTGCCATCTTGACTGTTTTCAAGAAACAGCGCCCGGAGGCTGTCCTGCCGCTGATGCAGGATTCTGATGACGATCACCTGATCATTGCCTTCGAGGTAGAAGATGCAGTAATGCTCGCACACAAGATACCTGTATTCCGTGTGCACCGCAATCAACGCATCCAACGGGCGGCCGCGTCCGGGAAATTGCCCAAGGGATTGCATACTCTTTTTGAGACAGGTCATGATGCGCTTGGCTGCGCCGGGATTGCATAGTTCATCCCGGATGTAGTTGCGAATGGCCACCAAGTCCCGCTGGGCTTCTTTGGAAAGCGTTACTCGTGCCATGCTCAATCCTCCAGCCTGCTGAACGCCTCATCAATGGACAAGGTGCCCTCTGTGCGGACGGACTCCACCCCTTTGGAAAGCTCTGCAAGCAGCTTCACGGTTGCTTGCAGTTTTTCATGTTCCGCAAGGCTTTGCACCACGTATTTGCCCCGACCGTTCTTGGTGAGGTACACAGTGGAACCCTCATCGCAGTGCCGGAGCACCTCGGTGTAGTTCTTCAAGTCGGAAATAGGAATGATGTTCGTCATGGAATCATCTCCTTTCACCTTAATTATACCTTGATGTACCGGCAAATTCAACCCGGAATCATGGGGAAGATCCGTTTCCACGGAGGATCGCCGTCCCGAATCCCGTTCCACTGCATTGCATTTTCCCTCGAAGAATGGTAAAATGTTCTCATAAGCTGCGCAGGTTTTGCCCATGGCGCAGATGATAAGGTGGTAGAAGGATGATTACAGGCGCCATCAAAAATAAGGTGGATAAGATTTGGACGGACATCTGGGCAGGCGGCATTACCAACCCGCTGACCGTCATTGAGCAGCTAACGTATTTGATGTTTATTCGCTCCCTGGATGAAAAGGAGCTGGAAAATGAGGCCTTCGAAGCTGAGGGCGGCGTGAAGATGGATCGCATCTTTCCCCAGTCGGCAGCAGGGCAGTCCATGCGGTGGAGCAAGTTCAAGAATGACGATCCCCGGGATATCTATGCCATTATGTCTCAGCGGATTTTCCCGGCCATTAAGGCCATGAAGAATGGTCACCTGCCGGACTTTAACAAGCAGGGGGAGATCATCGAGCTGCAGGATGAAAACGGCGACGGCGCACAGGAAAACACCGCCTTCGCCCGGTACATGGAGGATGCCATGTTCCTCATCCCCACGCCTCAGGTGCTGCAGAAGATCATCACCGGGCTGGAAGACCTGTACGAGCACGACCTTTCCGGGCTGGATATGATGGGCGACCTGTACGAATACATGCTGGGCAAGCTGGCCACCGCCGGGCAGAACGGTCAGTTCCGCACGCCCAAGCACATCCGTGAAATGATGGTGGAGCTCCTTCAGCCCACCCCGGACGATACCATTTGCGACCCTGCCTGCGGCACAGCCGGCTTTCTGGTCAGCTCGGCGGAATACATCCGTGCCCACTATGAGGATACCATGACCCCGGAGCAGTGGGAGCACTTCGCCAAGGGTGCCTTTACCGGCTTTGACATCGGACGAAACATGCTGCGCATCTCCGCCATGAACCTGATGCTTCACTCCATCACCAACCCGGATATTGACTATAAGGACAGCATTTCCAAGCAGAACGAAATCCGGGATCGGTATACCATCTGTCTGGCAAATCCCCCCTTCAAGGGCACAGTGGATGCGGAGAGCATCAACGACAACCTGAAGGCCGTGACCAACACCAAGAAGACCGAGCTGCTGTTCCTTGCCCTGTTCCTGCGGATGCTGAAGAAGGGCGGCAAGTGCGCCTGCATCGTGCCGGATGGTGTGCTCTTCGGCTCCTCCAAGGCTCACAAGTCCATCCGCCGGGAGCTGGTGGAGAATCATCAGCTGCGGGCGGTCATCTCCATGCCCTCCGGCGTGTTCAAGCCCTACGCCGGAGTGTCTACCGCTGTGCTGGTGTTCACCAAGACCGGGGCAGGCGGCACGGATCAGGTGTGGTTCTATGACATGAAGGCCGACGGCTTCAGCCTGGACGATAAGCGGTCGGAGGTGCCGGAAAACGACATCCCGGATATTGTGGAGCGCTTCCACCACATGGGGCAGGAGGTAGACCGTGCCCGCACGGAGCAGAGCTTCCTGGTGCCTAAGCAGGAGCTTGTGGATAACGACTACGACCTGTCCATCAACAAGTATAAGCAGACGGCCTATGTGCCCGTGGACTACCCACCCACCAGCGACATTCTGGCGCAGCTGGATCAGCTGGAGGCAGAAATTGCCGAAGGACTGAAGGAGCTGAGGGGGATGGTGTGATGGTGGAACACACAGCGCTAGGTAGCGTCATTGCTCCGGCAAAGGTTGATCGTTGTGGCAAAAGAGTCTTTCCTGTGCTTTCAATGACGATGCACGATGGTATTATGTTGCAAAGTGAACGATTTAAGAAGAGCCTTGCTTCAATTGACCAAAGCGATTATAAAGTTGTGAAAAGAGGACAATTGGTTGTAGGCTTCCCGATTGATGAGGGCGTTCTTTATGTGCAAAAGGCAGCGGATGAAGGTATCATGAGTCCTGCATACAATGTTTGGGACATAGATACAAAGAAGATTGATTCTGACTTTCTGGAATTATGCTTGCATAGTCCGCAAGCTATGCAATTTTATAAAAGCAAGCTGCGTGGCACAACTGCACGACGCCGTAGCATCCCGACAGACGAACTGCTTTCATTGAAGATTCCTCTCCCTGACCTTCCCACCCAGCGCCGCATTGCCGCCACCTTGGATGCCGTCACCGCCCTGATTGCCAAGCGGCACCGGCAGCTCGATGCGCTGGATCAGCTGGTGAAGGTTAGGTTTGTGGAGATGTTTGGCTTGCCTGGGACGGATACCTACGGCTGGGGGATGACTGCATTGGGAAGAACATGCGAAATTAACCCCAAGAAAAGCCAAGATGAAAGATTAACAACTGGAATGCAAGTTTCATTCATTCCTATGCCAGCTGTATCAGAAAAGGGAAATATTGATGCAACGCAGATAAAGACATATGACGAGGTAAAGAACGGTTTTACTTACTTTGCAGAAGATGATGTGCTTTTTGCGAAAATCACGCCTTGTATGGAAAATGGTAAAGGAGCTGTAGCAAAAGGATTATACAATGGTATCGGGTTTGGATCGACGGAATTTCATGTGCTGCGACCGATAGAAGGAAAGACCAATCCATACTGGATATATGCCTTGACGACTTTTCCACAATTTAGAATTGATGCGGCGAGCAATATGACGGGCAGCGCGGGACAGCAAAGAGTTCCAGCATCATTTTTGGAGAATTATCGTATTTCAGTCCCTCCGTTAGAACTCCAGCACCAATTTGCCTCCTTCGTCACCCAAGTCGACCGCTCCAAAGCCGCCGTGCAGCAGAGCCTCCAATTCCTGGAGACCCTGAAGAAGTCCCTCATGCAGCAGTACTTTGGGTAAGTCGCCACTTTTCACCGGCCGGGAAGTATGCTATAATGGAGCAGGAAATAAGGCAGTGCCTTGTTTCTTATGATGATGTTCCGATGTTGACACTGCCTTAGGGCAGAAGGAAGGAATACCATGAGTCAGGATAAGAAAAAGAAGGACGCAAAGGGCAAGCCCTTGAAGGCCGGCATCATCGCCTTTGGCGCAACGGCAGTGGTGTACTCCCTGATTTTTCCGCCGGTGACGCTGCCCGGCATTTTGATCGGCGCAGGCCTTTCCCTGCTGGTGGGCAAGGTGGTGTCCATCATGGCCACCGACCTGGACTTGACCACCCATAACAGGCAGGATCAGGCAGCCAATACCCTGAAGAAGGACGTGGAGGAGCTGCCCCTGACCGGGGATGAAATCGCGGACGGGGTCATTACCAAGGGGCAGGAAATGCTCCGGCAGATTCGTGCGGAGAATGATGCCATCCCGGATGAAGGCCTTTCCAAGCAGATGGACGAGCTGTCCCAGAAGTGTGTGCAGATCTTCCGCACCGTGGCGGAGAAGCCCGGGAAGGCTACCCAGATTCGCAAGTTTATGAATTATTACCTGCCCACCACCCTGAAGATGCTCACCAACTACCGCACCATGCAGCAGCGGGGCGTGTCCGAGAAGGACATGCAGGAAGCCCATGCAACCCTGACCCGGGGCATGGACATGGTGCTGACCGCCTGCCAGAAGCAGCTGGATAACCTGTATAAGGATAACATGCTGGACGTGTCCACGGACATCGATGTGCTGGAACAGATGCTGAAGCGGGATGGCTTCACCGACAGCGGCGTGGCCGCCATGGCGGAGACTCCCAAGCAGGAAGCCCGCACCGCTGCCGCCCAGCAGATGCAGCAAACCGATGTGCCGGTGCTGAAGGTGCCGGACGCAGCATCCTTTATTGCCGAGCAACAGAGCAAGAAAGAGCAAAACTGAGGAGGAAGATCACCATGAGCGAAACCAATCAGATGCCGCTGCTGACCCTGAATACCCCTGCCCCCAAGGCGGAAGAAACCGCCGCAGCCTCCATTCAGCAGACGGCCGCCGCCGCCCCTGCCGCCCCGGAAGCCTCCCCCCGGCTGGATGACAGCCAGCTGACGGATGCGGAGCGGAAGGCCATTGCGGACTTTGTGGGCAAGCTGGACGTGACCAATCCTGATCATGTGCTGCTCTTCGGCGCGGATGCCCAGAAGAAGATTGCGGACTTCTCCGATACGGCGCTGGATGCCGTGAAGACCCAGGACACCGGCGAGGTCGGCAATATGCTGATCAACCTGGTGACGGAGCTGAAGGGCTTCGAAGCGGACACGGAAGAGCCTAAGGGACTGAAGAAGCTGTTCAGCAAGCCCACCGATACCGTGGAGCGGATGAAGGCACGCTATACCAAGGTCAGCGGCAATGTGGAAAACATTGCGGACTCCCTGGAAAATTATCAGGCACAGCTGCTGAAGGACGTAGCCATGTTCGACCGGCTGTATGACCAGAACAGCGACTATTTCCATCAGCTGACCCTGTACATCATCGCTGGTGAAGAGAAGCTTCAGCAGGTGCGGGAAGGCGAACTGAAGGAAATGCAGGACAAGGCCGCCAAGTCAGGCGATGCCATGGATGCCCAGCAGGCCAATGACCTGGCTGCCCAGTGCGACCGCTTCGAAAAGAAGCTCCATGACCTGAAGCTGACCCGTCAGGTGGCCATGCAGATGGCACCCCAGATTCGCCTGCTGCAGAACAATGACAGCCTGCTGGTAGAGCGGATTCAGTCCACCCTGAGCAACACCCTGCCCCTGTGGAAGAGCCAGATGGTACTGGCACTGGGACTGCACCACAGTCAGCAGGCACTGAAGGCGCAGACCGCCGTAACGGATATGACCAACGAATTGCTGAAGAAGAATGCGGAAGCCCTGAAGATGGGCACCGTGGAAACTGCCAAGGAAGCGGAACGGGGCATTATCGATATCGAGACCCTGGTGCAGACCAATCAGAGCCTGATTGACACCATCAATGAAGTGATGACCATCCAGCAGGAGGGACGGACAAAGCGCATTGAGGCTGAAAAGACCATGGCACAGATGGAAACCGAGCTGAAGAAAAAGCTCCTGCAAACCAATCTGTAAGTTTGTTTTCCGTGTGCCCGGAGGGGATAACGGCCTCTCCGGGCTGTTCTGTATACAGGGAAGGATACTATGCGCATCATCGGCCTGACAGGCGGCATCGCCTGCGGAAAAAGCAATGTATCGGCAGCCCTCGGGTCCCTTGGGGCGACCATTATCGATGGGGATCTGCTCTCCCGGGAAGCGGTGGCACCCGGCAGCGAGGGACTGAAAGCCATCCGCACAGCCTTCGGGGATGCCGTATTCCATGAGGATGGAACGCTGAACCGGCGGATGCTGGGAGATCGGGTGTTTCAAAATCCGTCCGAGAAAGCCAAGCTGGACGGCATCATGCAGCCCCTGATCCGCAGCCTGACCGTGGCACGGATGAAGGAAGCGGAGCACCAAGGAGCCAAGGCGTGCGTGCTGGATATGCCCCTGCTGTACGAGTTTGACTACGATACCCTGTGCGATACGGTGTGGTGCGTGTATCTCCCGCAGGAAAAGCAGCTTCAGCGGCTCATGGAGCGGGATCACATGACTCGGCAGCAGGCATTGAACCGCATCGCCAGCCAAATGCCCGCAGCAGAAAAAGCCGCAAGGGCGCAAACTGTGATTCATACGGACGGCACCCCGGAAGAAACCCAATGCATGGTGAAGCAACTGTATGCCCGTGAAATGGCAGAAAGCCTCTAATGGGGCAGGAGGATGCAATGACCGAAGTACAAACACCCCGTAGGCCTTCCCACCGATCGGATCGGTACAAAGAAGCGGAAAGCACCCCGGCTGTTACGGAAATGAGCAGCCCGGCAATCCCTACGGATGAGGAGGCAGTGACACCTGTCCGCTATCGCCGCCGCTCGGATTATGCGGCGGCAATGCCCGCTCAGCCGGCAGAGGCTGCACAGCCTGCCATTCCGGTGCAGGAGCGGCGCAGGCCTGTGACCCCTGCGGCTTACCGTGTTTCCCAAGCGGAAAGCCGGGAGCAAATGCCGCCGCCTAAAATGGAACGCCCTGTCAAGGCGTCGGTTCGGGAAAAGGAGAGGGCAGGGAAGCGTATGCCTACCTGGCTGGTGGCTTCGCTGGCGGTGCTGTTTTTCCTGTCTGCCGGACTGTTTACGGCACAGTCCCTGATGCAGGCCTATCTGACCCAGCGGCAGCAGGAGCGGGAAGCGGCCTATCAACGGGTGGTGGACGCTCATCCTATCTACTATAAGGATTTAATTGAGCAGTATGCGGCGGAGAACAATCTCCACCCTGCTTTTGTGGAGGCCATTATTCTCAATGAAAGCTCCTACCGCACGGATGCGGAATCTTCCGTAGGCGCCCGGGGACTGATGCAGATCATGCCGGACACTGCCGAGTGGATTGCCGGCAAGCTGAAGGAAACCGGCTATAGCTTCGACAACATGTACGATGCGGAAACCAACATCAAGTATGGTACCTGGTACCTGGGCTATCTGTCCAAGCTTTTCCGTGGGGATCCGATTCTTGTATCCGCAGCCTATCACGCCGGTCAGGGGGAGGTTACCGGCTGGCTTAGCGATCCCAGTATGTCTGAGGATGGGGTTACGATTAAACTGGAAAACATGATTGACGGACCGACAAAAAGATATGCAGGGAGAGTGACAAAAGCTTATGGCGTATATGAAGCCCTCTACTATGCGGCGGATGATGCTGCTGATGATGACACTGTGCCTGACGCTGTGGACGCTGCCCATCGCTGAAGCAGCCACTACCAACGTGGGGGAAAGCCTGGTGGTAGGCATTCAATCCACGAAAACCACAATAATTCGCCCTCTGGATCCCCAGGAACGGGATATCATGAGCGTGTATGACCTGGTGTACGACAGCCTGGTAACCATTGACGATGATTATCTGCCCCAGCCCTCTTTGGCAGAAAGCTGGGAGGAAACGGGCAGCGGAAAAACCTGGACGTTTCATCTGCGCAGCAATGTGTATTTTTCCGACGGCACGCCTTTGACGGCCAATGATGTGGTGGCCACGGCTCAGTACATTCTGAACCGTGCCAACGATGATGCCTCCAGCGATAAGGGGTATTACCAAAACTTGAAGTACTTTGTGAAGAGCATCTCCGCCACCAACGACACCACGGTGGTGGTGAAGGCCTCACGAAAATACTACGGCATCTTGTACGCCATGACCTTCCCTGTGCTGAAGGCCAGCGAGGTTGAAGCGGACAATCCGCTGGGCACGGGGGCTTATCGGATCTCCAGCTTTGACGCAGGCAACAGCATTTGGCTGGAAACCAACGATTACTGGTGGCAGGGCAGACCTCAGGTGAAGCAGATTGTGTTCCAGTGCGCATCCACCGCCAAGGAAGTGCTGGAAAACTACGAGTATGCTCGGGTGGATACCATCTTTACCCGGCTGATTGCAGCCAGCCAGTATAAGTCCGGCATGACGAATCTGTCCCTGGATTACCGAACCAATCAGCTGGAAACCCTGCTGATGAACCATTCCTCATCCCCGTTGGATGATGTGAATGTGCGCAAGGCCATTCGCTACGTGGTGGATGCGGATAAGCTGGCAAGCTCCATTTATATGGGCATGGTTTCCCGAACGGATACACCCATGATCTCCGGCACCTGGATGTATAACGACAATTTGACATCCTATTTCACCCAGGACATCGATGAAGCCAATCGGCTGCTGGACGAAGCCGGCTGGGTGGATACCGACGGGGATGGCGTCCGTGACAAAGCCAAGGACGACGGCTCCGGCAGCTGGCGGCTTCACCTACGTTTCTACGTCTATGAAGAGCCGGACAACGATGTGCGTGTGGAGACGGCCAATACCATCTCCGACTGGCTGGCGGAAATCGGCATCGAGTGCAAGGTGGAGACCTTAACCATGTCCGATATGGCAACGAAGCTGAAGGCCGGCGGCTTTGACCTGGCGTTGGTTTCCTATGCCATGGATGTGTGCCCGGATCCCGGCTTCCTGCTGATGAAGTCCAACACGGGCAACTACTGCCGGTACAACAGCTCCGCCATGAACGACCTTTGCAGCGAGCTGCGCACCCAGACCACCCAGGCAGGCTATCAGGAAACCCTGCTGAAGATTCAGGCGCAGTTTGCGGAGGACTGCCCCTTTATCTGCCTGTATTACCGGGAAGGAGCCGTGCTGACCAGAAAGATGTACACCACCGCAAGAGATGTGCGGGA
Organism: Clostridia bacterium; assembly: GCA_030529995.1. Lineage (GTDB taxonomy): Bacteria > Bacillota > Clostridia > Christensenellales > Aristaeellaceae > CAKUFA01. The sequence continues at coordinate 341 of JAUMVT010000004.1, read as the reverse complement.
GCTGGAACTGCTGCGGGGCATTGATACGTTTAATCAGCAATGACACGGCGTGAAAAACCTTCCGCAAGGGGGTTGCACATTTTTGCCGGCTATGCTATAATGCACACGATTACGCACCTTTGCTCTGCGAGTGCTTGTGCTGCCTCGGCAGTGGCCGGTCGCACATGAGCAGAGGGTGGAAAAAACAAGGAGGAATCCCTAATGGCAGTCATTTCCATGAAGCAGCTTCTGGAAGCGGGCGTACACTTTGGTCACCAGACCCGCCGCTGGAACCCCAAGATGGCTCAGTACATCTTCACTGAGCGCAACGGCATCTACATCATCGACCTGCAGAAGACCGT